>CAZTZN010000136.1:6970-13035 GCA_964617715.1 uncultured Armatimonadia bacterium
TTTGCCGTTCGGAGGGGCCGGTCGCCTGACCGGCCCTGCCGTTCGCCGTCGCCGTTATCGTCCGCCGTGATCCCGAAGGTCGCGCGCCTTCTGCGGCGAACCTGTGCCTGTCCGCTACCGACACACCGAGAAGGGTCGCCATGCAGCTTGACGCGAAGTGGATCTGGGGCGATGAGGCCCGACCCAACACCTGGTGCTACCTGCGCGGGCGCTTCGCCGCCGAGGACGTGGTCATGCGCGCGCGCCTGCGCATCAGCGCCGACACCAACTACATGCTCTGGCTCAATGGCCGCTACGTCGGCCAGGGACCCGGCCCCTACGTCCGTGAGGTGCGGCCGGTCGATGAGTACGACGTCACCGGCCTCGTCCGTGAGGGCGACAACGTCATTTGCGTGACCGCCAACTGGTGGGGCATGACCAGCCACTCGCGGCCGAAGGGCGCCGCCGGCGTGATCGCCGAGCTGTCCTGGGAGGATGCCGGTGGGGCGACCCATCACGTGGGCACCGGCGAGGGCTGGCGGGCGCTCATCGCGCAGGCCTGGGAGCGCGACACGCCCCGGCGCAACGCCGATCTCGGCTTCACCGAGTACTTCGACGCCACCCGCGAGCCGGTCGGCTGGCTCGACCCCGACTTCGACGACTCCGCCTGGCCGCACGCGACGCTCGCCCCCGGCGACGACCGGCGGCTCTTCCCGCGGCTGGTGCCGCTGCTGCGCGAGTGGAGCGAGCAGCCGGTGGCGCTCGCCGGGGCATGGCGGGCAGGGCGCGATGCCCCCGGGCCGGGGGATCGCGAGCCGGAGCTGACCGAGTTCCTCGACACCGAACCGCTGACACCGCTCGCGGAGGCGCGTCGCGCGGATCTGGCGGCGGCGCTTCTCGCGCCCGGCGCCGCAACCATCCACTGGCTGCCCACGGTAGATGGGCTGGCGCTGACGCTGGACCTGGGCCGCGAGATCGTCGCCCACCTCGAGCTGGACATCGACGCCCCGGCGGGCGGCCGCATCGACCTGGCACCCGCCGAGCTGCTGCGCGACGGCCGACCCTGGTGCTACCGCAAGGGCACGAAGTACGCTCAGCGCTATCTGACCCGCGCCGGGCGGCAGCGCTGGGCGACCTTCGACTGGCACGGGCTGCGCTACCTCCACGTAGTGCTGCGCGGCTTCGACGGGCCGGTTACCATCCGCCGCCTCGGGGTGCTTCGGCGCGAGTCCGACCTCGACTGGCGCGCGCAATTCTCGTCATCCGACGAGACCCTCAACCGCGTCTGGGAGATCGGCAGGCACACGCTGCGCGTCGCGACTCAGGAGGTGCAGGTGGACTGCCCGACGCGCGAGCAGGCGGCCTACTGGGGCGACGCCACCTGGATCGGCCTGTGGACGCTGTGGCTGACCGGCGACTGCAGCCACGTGCGCCATCTGCTGCTCTCCGCCGAACATGCGGCGTACGAGAGCGGGCAGCTTCCGGCGTCGATCTTCTCGAGCCTCGATCAGATCCTCTTCGACTACACGCTCATCATGCCCTGGGGCCTGCACGCCTACTGGTGGAACACCGGCGATCTGTCCCCGGCGCGGCGGCTGGCGCCCACCGTCGAGGGGCTGCTGAGGTGGTACCGCGAGCGTACCAACGACGCGGGCCTCGTTGAGTTCGACGCGGTCGCGGCCCATGCGCGCGGCGAAGGCACGTTGTTCATCGATCACCCGGGCCTGGGCTGGCACAACTTCCCGCATCCCGGTATCGACCGCCGCGGCCTCAGTGCGGGCCTGAACCTGTTCTACCTGCGCGCGCTGCAGTGCTGGAGCGAGCTGCTGGCGGTCCTCGGCGAGGAGGGGCGGGCCAGCACAGTCCGCGCGGAGGCCGGCAAGGTCGCGCGTGCGATCGAGCAGACCTTCTTCGACCCGCAGCGCGGCGTCTACGTCGATGCGGTGGTCGCGGGCAGACAGTCGCAGCAGATCAGCCAGCAGATCAACACGCTGGCGGTGCTCGCCGACGTGTGTCCGCCCGAGCGCCGCAGGCGGCTGCTCGAGCGCGTGTTGTCCGACGACCCCAGCCTGTGCCGCTGCAGCCCCTACTTCTGGCTTTATCAGTTCCGGGCGATGTCCCGGGCGGGCATGCAGGCGCAGATGCTCGAAGCCATCCGCGAGCTGTGGGGCGCGATGGCCGACGCGGGCGCGACCACCTGGTGGGAGACCTTCCTCGGCGATGAACTCGACAGCCTGTGCCACCCGTGGTCGAGCGCGCCCAACCAGGTGCTGCAGAGCGACCTGCTGGGCGTGCTGCCGGCGGAGCCGGGCTTCACGCGCGTGCAGCTACGTCCGCGCCCGGACCTGGTCGCGCAGGTCCGGGGCACGGTGCAGACCGTGCGCGGCGAGATCTCGGTGGGCTGGCAGTCGGACCACGACGCGGGCGCAACACTCGTGGTCGGCCTGCCGGAAGGCATGTCCGGCCTGCTGCACGCCCCGGCCGGATGGCGTATCGAGGGGGCGGACGGGCCGGCTGAAGTCGTCGGTGGCGCCGAGGCCGTCTTCGTCTTGCGCCGCTCAGTCAACACCGATCTCCCGACATTGCCATCCGGCCGGAAGGGGCCCGCGCGCCCGGCGGGGAACCTTGACGGGTCAGAACACCATCAGATATAGTGACCTCACCGGGCCGCGACCGGCTGCCGGGGTGAGGCCGGCGGCAGATGATTCGCTCCAGGAGGGTGACGACTATGCTCCGAGGCAGAATCTGCGCGGTTGGCGCTGCGCTGCTGCTGTGCATGGGCATCGGCGTGGCGCAGGATACGGCGGACGTGGTGGTCGGCGGCGAAGTCGTTGCCCGCGTCCGCGAGCAGGGGGCGCACGAATCGGTGCAGGCCCGCGCCGCGGCCATCGACGAGGCCATCAACCAGGCGCTGGCCGCCGCCGATGACCCCGCCGCCATGGACGTGACGCTTGAGCAGATCGACGGGCTCTGGACCATCCTCATCGACGGCAGGCAGGTCATGGCGGTCTACCCGGCCGAGGCCGAGGCGAACGGCATGGCCCCTGAGGTGCTGGGCGCGATCTGGGTGCGCAAGCTCAAGGACGCACTGCCCGCGGCCACCACGGTCGAGGTAACCGAGATCGCCTCCCCGGAAACGGGTACCACGCCCGCGGCGATCGTTGAGGAGCCCGCGACCGAGCCCGCGGCGACACCTGCGGTGGCGCCCGAGCCCGGCGCCAGTGATGTGCCCGCAACCGGCGCGGTGACCAACACCGGCGCGCCGGCGATCGAGATCCTCGAGGTCCCGAGTGAGGACAGCGCGCCCGAGACGGTCATCGCCGGAGAGGGGGCGCGCCTGCTCATCCTCAAGGCCTTCAACGACGCCCGCGATCTGCCCGAAGACGACTACCTCGTGCGGCGCGAGACCATGGCCGACGAGCTCTTCGATCAGATCGTGCAGGTGCTCAGCGGCGGACGGGCACACGGCACGCTGACCGGGGGCGAGACTGCCACCAGCGCTCCGCTGCCCATGCCTCCCGCACCCGCCGGCACCCCCACCGCGGCCACCACCACGGCCCCGCCCCCCGCCAGCACCAGCACCGGCACCGTGACTGGCGTGGGCACCGGGCCGGTCACCGTGCCCGCGGCTGCGCCGCCGGTGACTGCGATCCCGGACGCCGCGTATGAACTCAGCGCCGAGGGGCGCGCCCGCATCGAGGCGGCTATCCCCGCGGGCGACCCGAGCTACGCCAATGTGGTGCAGAAGGTGGTCATCAAGGCGAAGTTCGCGGCGGCCAGCGCCGCCTACCGCACCGTGCTGTCGGACGACCCCGCGACCGCGGCGCAGGCGAAGGAGATCCTCACCGCCGCCCGCCGTGCCCTGACCGGCGGCGACTTCGACGCGGCTGAGAACTACCTGGATGCGGCGCTGAAGATGCTCGGCGTCACCACCTGGGAGCAGCACATTGACGCCGCCATGGCCGAGCTGGGGCTCTGACCTGACCGCTTCGACACGCGGTGATGACCGAACTCATACGGGGCGGGCCGCCCGCAGGCGCCTGCCCCGTTGTCGCGTGCGCAGGCGACGGGCCCACCCATCAGCGTGCCGGGGCGCATAGCCCAACCAAGCCTCATCTGTGATGCCATGACCCGCGAGACCATCGACGTGGACGCCATCCTCTTTGACCTCGACAACACCCTCTATGAGCCGGCCTGCGGGCTGCTGGAGGCGGGCGACCGCGTCATCGCCGACTTCATCGCGCGCCGGCTGGCAATGTCGTGGCAGGAGGCCGACCGCCTGCGCGTGCGCACCTGGCGGCAGTACGGCGCGACTGCGCGAGGGTTGGAGGTCGAGTTCGGCGTGCCCCTGCGCGAGTTCTTCGCCGGCTCCATCGAGCGCGTCCCCATCGGGGACTACGTGCGGCCCCGGCCCGGGTTGGCGGCCATGCTCGCGCGCCTGCCCCAGCGCCGCTTCGTCTTCACCAACGCCACCACCACCTACGCCGAGCGTGTGTTGCAGGCGCTGGGCGTCGCCGACCTCTTCGAGCGGGTCTTCGACATCGAGTTCGCAGGGGGGCGACCCAAGCCCGAGAGCGCGGGTTACCGACGGGTGTTGCGCGAGCTGGCGGTCCCGGCGCAGTCCGTGGCCCTGATCGAGGACACCGAGGCGAACCTGGGGCCGGCGGCGGAGTTGGGGATGGTCACGATCAAAGTGGGCGGGCCCGCGCCCGCTGCGCCGCACCTGCCGCTGCGCGACCTGCTGGAGCTGCCGGCGCTACTGGGTCTCTGAACCCGAACGGGTCGCGGCCGTCTCACCGCGGCTGAGGTTGGTGACCTGGCCCACGCGGGCGTTCGGGATAGCGACCTCGCGCCCCTCGCCGGTGCGCAGCCGCGTGGTACGCAGCGACACCTCGGTGACGATGCCGGTCAGCTCGCCGATGGTCACGCGGTCGCCGGGGGCGTAGAGCGCATCGTAGGCGATCATGTATCCCCGTGCGGCGTCACGCAGTGCGTCCCGAAACACCACCAGCGCGACCACCAGCAACGCGGCCAGCACCGGGATGATCTCCGCACCTGTCTGCAGCCCGAAGATGCGCAGGATCATCAGCAGCGCGACCAGGTAGAGCACCGCACGCGCGAGCCCGAGCGGAATGCCCTCAACGATGCGGCGGCGCCGGATCCGCTCAGTCGGTTCGCGCCCCGCATCGCTCCGCAGCGCCCCGCGCAGCGAGCGGCGGATGGCCCGACCGACCACGAAGGCGAGCAGCTCGAAGATCGCCGCCACCAGGATGGCGCGGATCAGTTGGCCCGGCAGCGCTCCGGCCCACACACCCTGCACGTAGCTGATGAACCCCTGCACGGTGCCGCCTCCCGTCACTCGAAGAAGAAGTGGTCATCCGACGGTGGTCTGCCCGCCCCGCTCCCGGGCGGGTGGGGGGGCTCCCAGCGTGTACCCTCCAGCAGCTTCCGCAGCCGCTCCTGCTCGTTCATTCGCCGGCGGATACGCGCCGACCTGCGCCGCACCAGCACCACCGCGATCGTGAAGGCGACTACGAACAGCGCCCCCACGATGGTCTCCGACGCCGGCGGCGACAGGGCGGGCAGATAGCCCGTGCGCAGGCCCGCCAGCCACTGCTGCTCCATCTCCGGCACCGGTCGCCCGAAGGCCAGCCCCAACGCCTGACGCACATCGCGCCCCTTGGCGAGCTGGTCGAGCAGCGGCCGGATGCCCTCCGCCGGCTCGATGTCCGAGAGGTACGCCACCAGCGTGTAGCTCTGCGCGTAGGCCAGCGCCACCCGCTCGTGATCCCCCGCAAACGCGCCCTCCAGCTCGTCGAGGGTCAGCAGCTCCTCCGCCAGCGAAGCCCGGGCGATCACGCGGCGGTCATCGTTGTCGAAGTCGGCGGCGGCATACTTGGCGATGCCCTCGTGCAGCCAGCGCGGTATTGTCCATGCGGCATCCCCCATCGCGACGTCCAGCATCACGTGCGCCAGCTCGTGCGCCAGCAGCTTGGGCAGCCGCTGCGGCCCCATCGGCTTGACCACCACCCGCAACTGCGAGGGCAGCGCACGACCGACGACCCACGGGTCGTTCCTCCCGCCGG
>CAZTZN010000137.1:0-13015 GCA_964617715.1 uncultured Armatimonadia bacterium
CGCTCGACGTCCTCGAGGCACTCGTCATCGCTCTTCTGCGAGAATCCGCCCACGTAGGTACACAGCGTCACGGCCTCCATGCCGACATTACGCAGTTGCCCGGCGAGGCTGCGCACCTTGCTGTCGGGAGCATCGGCGGGTAGATGGCCCTCGACGCCGAAGATCTCCATGCCCTCATAACCGATCTCGGCGGCGATGCCGACCGCTTCGGAGACCTCGTAGTCCTTCAGCATCTTCGAGCAGATCGCAATGCGTATCGACATCAGGGCTCTCCCATCACCGACGTCAACCGACTTGTCTTACTTCTGCGACGGACCGCGCGAGACCTCCACTCCACCGCCCGGGCGCCGACGCAGGAGCCGTGGCGCCGACCGTCGAAATTTCAGGCGCACAGACTTCACGGTCGCTGAGGGAGGCCGGTGCCCGTGCCCCACCTGCGCTTCCGCCGCGTGGTCATCGACGCCGATCCGCCCGGCGCGCATCATGACATCACGCTGCTGCATGACCTCACCGGCAACGGCCTCCCCGACGTAATCATCGGCGGCAAGCAGGGGCCGCCCAACCTGTTCTGGTATGAGAACCCCGGCTGGGCGCGGCACGAGATCGCCACCGCGCCTGAGCTGGAGGCCGGTGGCGTCATGCTCGACGTCAACGGTGACGGGCGCGCGGACATAATCGCGGGGCAGCAGTACAACGGCGACACGCTGTGGTGGTTCGAGCAGCCTGAGGACCCGCGCGCGCCCTGGCCGGTGCACGTCATCACCCGCGCGTTCTGCAAGTATCATGACCAGGCGGTGGGCGACGTGGACGGCGACGGCGATCCCGAGATCGTCTTCCTGTCGCAGAAAAGCGGGGTGCTGGCGTACTACGACATCCCCGACGACCCGACGGTCGAGCCCTGGCCCGACGAGTGCCTGCACATCGTCGCTCGCGACAGCGGCGACGCTGAGGGGCTGGTGGTCGTGGACCTCGACGGCGACGGCCGGCAGGAGATCATCGCGGGCACGAGGATCATCACACCCGAGGGCGTCGCGTGCGAGCACTGGCCGCGCCATCCCTTCGCGGAGGGCTACGTGACTACGCGCGTGGCCGTGGCCGACCTCAACGGCGACCGCGCACCGGACATCGTGCTGTGTGAGGGCGAGAGCGACGAGGGCCGGCTGGCGGTCTTCATGGCACCCGACCGGCGACCGCTCCCCTTGGCGAGCGGCCTCTTCCACCCCCACAGCCTGGCCATCGCCGACTTCGACGGCGACGGGCTGCCCGACATCTTCGTCGGCGAGATGGGGCTGGGCCGCAACCCGCACGAGCCGCGGCTGCTGATCTACCGCAACGACGGCCACGCGGGCTTCGAGGAGCGCGTGATCAGCAGCGGCATCCCGACGCACGAGGCCAAGGTCGCGGACATGACCGGCGACGGCCGCCCGGACATCGTCGGCAAGCCCTACGATCCCGAACGGCACATCGATCTGTGGCTCAACGAGACGTAGAGCCCGCCGCCAGCGCGTGCAGTCCGGCGTAGCCATCCGCGACCAGCACCCGGTCACCCGCGAGCGCGACCCGTGACGCGTGGCCGGGCGTGGCGACCTCGCGCACGACGTCGATGCGGCCGTCCGCGTGCACGTCGGCGACGACCACGCCGCCGCTCGTCGGGCACGCCGCCCAGGTGCAGGTCGAGCCGTCGTCCCTCCCGTCGAGTGTCAGCCGCACGGGGGCGAGGCCGACACGAGCGTCGCTCAGCGGCCGCAGGCGGGCGGGGTCGCGCAGATCGAAGGTCCTGAGCTGCCGATGGCCGGTCGCCACCAGCATCTCGCCGATGAGCGCCACGCCGTTGGTGCTGAAGCCCAGCGGCGCGCGGGTGTCGTGAGCGTATGCGAGCGCGGGCGCACCGTCCGCCCGCAGATCGATGATGCGCACGCCAAAGCCATTGCCGACCACGACGTAGCGCCCCTGCAGCAGCGTCTCCGCGATCTGCCAGCCGAAGTGCTCGAGTCTCACCGTTCCCAGGTGCTCCGGCGCCGTCGGGTCGCTGATGTCCAGCACGTCGATGGCCGCGTTGCCGGTCAGGACCACCAGTCGGTCGCCGAAGCGCGCAAGCTGGCGGGCGTAACGACCGTCGAGCGCCTGCGCGGCCAGGCGCGGAGACGCCGGCTCGGAGACATTGACCAGCGCCACGCCGCCGGGACCGCACGCGATGGCGGCAATGCCGTCGGCCACCGCAACGTCATACGCGATGCCGTCGAAGGGGAGGCTGCCGACGCGCTCCAGGCCGGGAAGCGCGAGCACCTCCAGCCCGGCGCTGCCGGCGGCGAGGAAGGCGCGGTCGCCGTCCACCACCACGCCGCGCACCTGCCCGGTCGAGATGTAGGTGGCCTCGCCACAGGTCATTTCGGGGCACTGCGCGGGCGGGCTGGGCGGCGCGCCGACGTCCGGCCGGGGTGGCGCCGCAAGGCCCTCAGCCTCGACGACCAACAGGCCCTCGCGGTAGTCGGCCACGTAGACGACGCCATCGCCGACGGCCAGGTTGTGCGCGTAGCCGGGGGTATCGCAGTGCGCCACCGGCCTCGGGTCGGCCGGGTCGCTCACGTCAAAGACAAGCAGCCCGTTGAGACCGTCTGCGAGGAAGAGCGTCGTGCCACTCACGACGCACTGCCAGGAGTCCGGGCCACCGACGTAGTAGTCGGGCGTGCGCACGTGCGCGACGGTCTCCGGCCGGGCCGCGTCGCGCACGTCGATCACGTCGAAGCCGTGACCGGCGTTGACGCCGCGCTCGCCCAGCGTACGGTCGTGATGTCCGTGTGCCACGAAGGCGTAGCCGGCGAGTTCGCCGGTGCCCAGCGCCAGCCCGTAGCCGTAACCGTGCAGCGGGTGGCGCGTGACGATCTCGGGGCGACATGGGTCGCTGAGATCGAGCACAGCCAGCAGGCTCTCATGCCACACGCCGACATAGGCGAGATGATCGCGTGCCGTCACGCCCTGCGACTCGCCGCAGCGCGCGAAGCCAAGGTGACGGGGATGCGCGGGGTCGGCGACGTCCACGACTTCGGTGCCGTATGAGCGGCAGGGCACGAGCAGAAGGTCGCCCACGACCTCCACGTCGGTAGCGAACTCGATGGCATCGTAGGTGGTGACGAGGGTCGGCCGAGAGGGGTCGCTCACGTCGATGACCTGGACGCCTGCGTAGCGATCCGCCACGAACGCATGGTCACCCTTGAGCGCGACATCGAAGGCATTGAAGGTGTCGCACCGGCCCATGGCCACCGGTGCGCGCGGGTCTGAGAGGTCAAGCGCCACGAGGCCATGGTAGTCGGCGCATACCCAGGCCACGCCCTCGCGTAGCGCCAGCGCACGCACCGGCCCGCCCACATCGACCCGCGCGAGGATGGGCAGGTCGCGCCCCCAGTCCACGTCATCACCTCCCTCACCCGCGCAGGAACACGCAACCGTCATCGCCGCGAGAACGCACCCCACTCGCCACGCGCCGCTCACGGCTCGCCGCCCCGCGTCAGTCGCAGCACTCGCCCCGCAATCGGGTCGAGCGTCACGAGGAACTCGCGGGCATCGGGCGAGATGCTCGTGAGCGCGTCACCGCTATCCGCATCGGTCACCAGCCATGAGGCGCTGCCCGCCACCCTGAGCTTCGCGGTCTCTGCACCCCGGACATACGCGACCAGTTCGTTGCCCAGCTCATACGCGGTCACCAGGGCGTCGCCCTCGACCACGGACAGGCGCTTCGTCGGTGAGCCGTCAAGGAGCACGTCCTCGATGCGCGCCAGCAGATCGTTGGTCTGCGCGACCGCCGCGAAGGTTCCGGCGTCGCCACGGTGGTAGGTCCACAGCACGTAGCCCAGGCACGACGCGAACGCGCCCTCAAGGATGGATGCTCGCGTCTGCCCGGGCGGAAACACCTGCCGCCCGTTCTCGGGCTCACCCAGTGTCAGCCCTACCAGCACGCGCTCGCCGCCCGCCGCCTCGACGATGGGCATCAGCTCCGCGCGCACCACGTCCGCGGTGTCGTAGATCATCGGCACCAGGTGGTCGAGGGCGCGTGTCAGGTCGGCCGGATCGTGCAGGTAGAAGTACATGTCGTCCGGCTCGGTGCTCAGCGCCAGCCAACTGTCGAGCCACGGCCGCGGGCTCGACCGCACTCCGGCCTCCTCGATGGCGTCGAAGAGCATCTCCCGCCAGCCCAGGAAGCTGTCGGTGACCAGGCTGCACTTGAAGCGGATCCACGCGTCATGCAGCGCCGGGTGCTCGGCAGGGTTGGCCTCGAACTCGGTCGGTGGAGTGTCGGGCAGGTCCGGGTAGTGCTCGGCGCGATAGCTCTCCCACTGCGCGAGGCAACGCGGACAGAAGCAGATGCCCTGCCCGTTCCACACCTCCTCATCCATGTGGCACCACGACAGACCGACCTGCGCGAAGCGTGCGATGTTCGCCCCCTCCCACTGCCAGGCCTCGCCGCGGTAGGACGGGCACGGGATGCCCACCACCCGGGTGCCGTCGATGGTGCACGCCTGCGCGTCTTCGATCTCCGCGAGCCTCTTGCGATAGTCGGGGTAGCAGTAAGGGGAGTAGTCGTTCGAGACGGCGAAGCCCGCCGCCACGTAGTCCCGCACGACCCGGATCAGCGTTTCCGAAGGCGGGTCGCCCCAGGCCGTTCCCCACAGGTTCACGGCGTTGAATCCCATTTGCGCCGCGCACGCGACGAAGTCCCCGGGGAAGCCCGTGATCGGGGGGCCTGAGAGGCCGCAGATCATGCGCTGAGGACGGCGGGCGCGCGGCATTGCGACGCCGGCAATCTCGAAGACGAAGGGCTCGTCCTGCCGGCCACCCTGCCACTCCAGCCACAACCGTGCCTCGCCCCGCCGGCCGGGCTCCCAGGTGGTGGTCAGGTAGGTTGGACAGTACTCGACCGTTCCGGACAGACGGTAGCGGGTCCCGCCCTCGATGCGCTCGGAGGCGACCTGCCACTCGCGGTAGGCGCCCGCGACCGCCACACCCTCGGGCAGCTCCAGCACGATCGCCGGCTGCGCGGCCGTAACGTCCGCGAAGCCCATCCTGGCGGAGAGCCAGACCGGCGCGGGGAAGGCGGGGGTGACATGCGCGGTGGGCCGGCCGAAGTACGCGAAGCCCGTCTCCGGCTCCGGCACCACGAAGCCCCAGCCGTGCGCCCGGCCGGTCAGCTCGGCGGCTTCCTCGGGCGTGACCTCGCGCACCGATGGGTCGGCGAACCACGCGACACCACTGGCGTTGTGCAGCATCAGGACGATGGTCATCCGCTCGCGGTCGGCGGAGTTGAAGACGCAGGTGAGCCGCCGCCAGCCACCGCCTGCCCAGTGGTCCTTGAAGCGATCGACGGTGACGGTGTTGCCGCGCTCATTGCCGATGAACAGGCGCAGACCGCCGCCGGTGGAGAGCAGGTTCTCGCCGCGCACCCAGACCTGCGCCGCGTAGATGGTGCGCGGCCGTACGTCGAAGGCCTGGCTCAGGCACGAGTACACCGGGACCGGCTGCGCGATGCGCACCGCAGGCGCGCCATCGTGCTCGACCCGTGGATCGACGGCGACCTCGACCTCATCGGCGTCCCAGTCGCGGACGTGCCAGCCGAAGGCGTCGCCGCCCGGCTCGCCCTGGAAGGTCGGGTTGACGAGCAGGTTCTCTCCCGCCCCGCACGCCGTGGTCATCCCCGCGAGCGTCAGGATGATCGGCAGCCATGCGCCCACGCATGCCCGGGTCATCGTGCGCCTCACCTCCGGTGCGTCGGTGACGGCTACAACTTCTCGAGCCTCGCAACGCCGGCGAGCAGCTTCTTGACACCGCCGCCGCCCTTGAAGGCCACGGTCACCTTCCAGTCATCGCCTTCGGCCTCAGCCGCGACCACCACACCTTCACCGAATTTGCCGTGCCGCACCTTCTGCCCGGTCCGCCAGGCGGCCTTCCCTGAGGACTTCTTCTGCGCAGGCTTCGCCGGCCCACGCCCGGGCCGCGGCTTCGCGGTCGGTGGCTCCTCGGCCGTCTCACGCTCACGGGCTTGAGCGCCGTTGCGCTTCGCCCGGGCGAGGATCGCCGCCACGTCGATCTGCTTGCCGCCGGTGGGCGTCTCGAACACCTGCTCGCCGGGGTCGAGCATGCGCGGCTGGGCCGCGTTCGTGTAGCGCTGGCGGCGCTCAAGCAGCTCCTCCGGCAGCTCCTGCAGGAACCGTGACGGGCGCTGGCGCCGGGTCTCACCGTAGATGGTCCGATGGAAGGCGTGCGAGAGGTAGAGCATCTTCTCGGCGCGGGTCATGCCCACGTACGCCAGCCGTCGCTCCTCTTCGATCTCGTGCGTGTCGCCCATCGAGCGCTCATGGGGGAAGATGCCCTCCTCCATCGAGACTATGAAGACGATGGGGAACTCCAGGCCCTTGGCGGAGTGGAGGGTCAGCAGCGACACCGCTCCGGACAGCTCCTCGACCTCGTCGATGTCGGAGATCAGGGCGATGTGTTCGAGGAACTCCTGCAGCCCCGCCTCGGGGTTGCGCCGCGCGAACGCCGCCGCCACGGTCACGAACTCCTGCAGGTTCTCCACCCGCATGGCGTCCTCGGCCTTGCCCGACTCCCTGAGCTTGTCGAGCAGCCCGGTGTTCTCGACGACCGCCCGCACCAGGTCGGTCAGCGGCGCCGTCTCCACACGCTGGCGGAGGCGCCAGATCAGGTCGTAGAAGTCCTCGACCGCCCGCCGGGCGCGCGGGCGCTGGTCCTCATCGGCGGCGAAGATGCGGCACGCCTCGTAGAGTGACACGTTGTTGCGCTCGGAAGCCAGTGTGATGGCCTCGATCGTGGCGTCGCCGATACCGCGCGTGGGCGTGTTGATAATCCGACGCAGCGACAGATTGTCGGCGGGATTGAACAGCGCGCGCAGGTAGGCGATGGCGTCCTTGATCTCCGAGCGCTCGAAGAAGCGCAGCCCACCGACGATCTGGTAAGGGATCTGCCGCGCCGCCAGCGCCTGCTCAAAGTTGCGCGAGGCCGCATTCACGCGGTAGAGCACCGCGTAGTCGCCGTAGCGGGCGTAGCCGGCCTTCACCTGCGTCTGGATGGTGTCGGCGACCCAGTCGGCCTCCTCCTCCTCGTTTACCGCCTCGTAGATGACGACGTTGTCGCCCGGCGGGTTGGCGGTCCACAGCCGCTTGTCGGCGCGCGTCTCGTTGCGCCGGATGACCTCAAAGGCGCACTCGATGATCTTCGCGGTCGAGCGGTAGTTGCGCTCGAGCTTGATCACGGTCGCATCGGGGAAATGTTCCTGGAAGTCGAGGATGATGCCCACATTCGCGCCGCGCCAGCCGTAGATTGACTGGTCGTCATCACCCACCACGCACAGGTTGCCGTGGCTCTCGGCGAGCAGCTCCACCAAGCGGAACTGCGCGTGGTTGATGTCCTGATACTCGTCCACCAGGATGTAGCCGAAGCGCTCCTGGTACTTGCGGCGCACGTCCTCGTGGTCTTCGAGGAGCCGGACGGTCTTCATGATCAGGTCGTCGAAGTCCACGGCGTTGTTGCGCTCCAGCTCGCGCTGGTAGCCCGAGTAGACGCGCGTAACCAGCTTCTCGAACGCGTTGGCGGCGGTGCGGCGGTAGCGATCCACGTTCATCAGCTCGTTTTTCGCGCCGCTGATGGCCCACAGGATCTCCTGGTCGGTGCGCTCGCCGCAGCGGTCGCGCTCGGGCAGCGACACCTCGACGCGCGCGCGCACCTCCTTGACGATGGCCGCCTGGTCGCCCTCATCGAAGATGGTGTACTCGCGGGGCACGCCGACGTGGTGGCCGTCAACACGCAGAATGCGGGCGCAGATGGAGTGGAAGGTGCCGGCCCAGACGTGGCGCGCCTGCTCGCCCACGAGCTGCTCGATGCGCTCCTTCATCTCGTTGGCGGCCTTGTTGGTGAAGGTGACGGCGAGGATGCGACGAGGGTCAATGCCACACTCGTGGATCATGTGGGCGATGCGGAAGGTGAGCGCACGGGTCTTGCCCGAGCCCGCGCCGGCGAAGATGAGCACCGGCCCGTCCACGCACTGCGCGGCCTGTCTCTGCTGCTCGTTGAGCTGGTCCAGCAATGACATCGATGATGGCTCCAGTCATGTTTGCTGCGAACATCAAGCGCCCCCGATCTCGCGAGGGCGCTTGCGATCCGCGTGTGTGCCGTGAGGCGAACGATGGCCCCGACGTCGCGCGGCGGCCTACTCCTGCGCCGGATCCGCCGGTGCGGCGCCGGCGTGCTCCAGGGCCGCCGCGATAAAGCCGCGGAAGAGCGGATGCGCGCGGTTGGGGCGCGACTTGAACTCCGGGTGGAACTGGCTGGCGATGAAGAACGGATGGTCGGGCAGCTCGATCAGCTCCACCAGATCGCCCTCCGGCGAGGTGCCCGAGAATACCATGCCGTGCTCGGCGAGCGTCTCGCGGTACTCGTTGTTGACCTCCAGCCGATGGCGGTGGCGCTCGGCGATCTCATCGGTCTCATAGACCCGGGCAGCCAGCGAGCCGGGCTTGAGCACGCACGGATACGCGCCCAGCCGCATGGTTCCACCCAACTCGGTGATGTACTGCTGCTCTTTCAGGTAGATGATGACCGGGTGCTCGGCGTCCTTCCTGAACTCGCGCGAGTCTGCGCCCTGCAGCCCGCAGACATTGCGTGCGAACTCGATGACCGCCGTCTGCAGTCCGAGGCACAGGCCGAGGTAGGGGATGCAGTTCTCGCGTGCGTAGCCGATGGCGGCGATTTTGCCCTCGATGCCCCGGTCGCCGAAGCCGCCCGGCACCAGCACTCCATGCACCTGCGACAGGTGCTCGTCCGGGCCGTCGTGCTCGATGGTCTCGGAGTCCACATACTTGATGTTCACGCGCGCGCGGTTGGCGATGCCGCCGTGCATGAGCCCCTCGGTCACCGACAGGTAGGCATCGTGCAGGTCCATGTACTTGCCGACCATTGCGATCGTGATCTCGTGGTCGGGGAAGGCGTAGCGGTCACAGATGTCGCGCCACTCGGCAAGGTCGGGTGAGCGGCGCGGCATGTTCAGCGTCTTGCACACCAGGTCGGCGCTGCCCTGCTCCTCCAGGGCCAGCGGGATGTGGTAGAGGGACTCCTTCACGTCCACCGCCTCGATGACCGCGTCGTCGGGGACGTTGCAGAACAACGAGAGCTTACGTCGCGCGCCCGCGGTCAGCGGCTGGGGGGTGCGCACGATGAGGATGTCGGGCTGGATGCCGATGCTGCGCAGCTCGCGCACCGAGTGCTGGCTGGGCTTGGTCTTGAGTTCGCCGACATGCTCGAGGTAGGGCACGAGGGTAACATGCACGTAGCAGGTGTTCTCGCGGCCCTCCTCGATGCGCATCTGCCGGATGGCCTCGTAGAAGGGCTGGCCCTCGATATCGCCCACGGTGCCACCGATCTCGCAGATGCAGACGTCGGCCTCGTAGGCGTGCGCGCATTTGCGGATACGCGACTTGATCTCGTCGGTGATGTGCGGAATCACCTGGACGGTCTGGCCCAGGTAGTAGTCGCCATCACGCTCCTTCTCGATCACTGAGCCGTAGATCTGACCGGTGGTAATGTTGCACAACTGACTGAGCGATTCGTCCACGAAGCGCTCATAGTGCCCGAGGTCGAGGTCGGTCTCCGCGCCGTCGTCGGTGACGAAGACCTCGCCGTGCTGGAACGGGTTCATGAGCCCGGCGTCAACGTTAATGTACGGATCGATCTTGAGGATGGCGATGCGGAACCCGCGGGCCTTGAGCAGACGCGCAAGCGAAGCGGCAGAAATGCCCTTGCCGATGCCCGATACTACGCCACCGGTCACGAAGCAGTACTTGGTCCCCATGTACTCCTCCCAGCCACAACCGTATCAGGGACGGACCATCGCCGGTCCGCCCCCTCGCCATGCTGCGCGACGATGGCCCGCTACTGTTCGCACTCGGGCCGCTGGTCGTCGCCTTCGTTCTCCTCCGCAGGGCCCTCGGCCGGCGTCTGCGCGTGGGCGCACGGCTCGGTGGCCTCCTTCTCGACTTCCGGCGTGTCCTCCACACCCGACGCGCCCTCAACCACCAGGGTGTCTTCGCCCCCCGAGGCGCCTTCACCCCCCGGCGCGTCCTCGATCTCCGGCGCATCCTCAACCTCGATCTTGGTGGCGGCGTCTGTGTCCTCGTCGTCCACTATCGGCGTCTCGTCATTCACCTCAATCGCGCCGGGTTCCTCGGCGGCCTTGCGCCGCAGCTCCTCGATCTCCTGCTGCAGACGCGCGATGTCCTCGCCGATGCGGTCGATCCTGCTGCAGTCGGCCAGCAGATCACGGTTCTGCACCTTCCCCCTGCGATGCAGCGCGTAGACCTTGTTGCCCATCTCGACAAGCAACTGCTGACGCTCCCGAGCGAGTTCACGGATCCTGGTGCGGCGCGCCTGCAGCGCGCTGACGTCCTCCCACCACCGACTCACCAGGCCACCGGTGCGCCGCGCCCAGCGGCTGACCCGGCGGGTCGTTGACTTCATCTTCTCGTTCAGATCTGACATCGTCGAACCTCCTCCAGGCCCGTCTGACGATGATGCTGCTACCGCGCGCGATGACCGCTCAGAGCGTGAACTGCCGCGCGCGGTCGTCCAACCGGTGCAGGCCGGCATTGTGCGCCGCCTGCACGGCCTCGCGGTACTCATCCGCAGTGATGCCCCGGCACAGTTGCGGATGCTCGTGAGCCCGATAGCATGGCCGGTACTGAGCCATGACGTTGACGTAAGTGTCCCGACTCAGCGAAGCCAGGAAACGCATGACCTCGGGAGTCCCCGCCAGGCCGTCGGGCAGCACCAGGTGCCGCACCAGCAGCCCGCGGCGCGCCACGCCGTCGGGGCCGATCTGCAGATCCCCGACCTGTCGGTGCATCTCGGTCAAGGCCGCGCGCATGACCTCCGGGTAATCCTCCGCACCCGACAGTTGCGCCGCGATCCCGCCATCGGCGTACTTGGCATCGGGCATGTAGATGTCGAAGACACCATCGAGCAGGCGCAGTGTCCGCACCGAGTCGTAGCCGCCCGAGTTGTAGACGAGCGGCACGCATAGACCCGCCTCGACCGCGCGCGCGAGCGCCGCCAGGATCTGAGGAACGTAGTGCGTGGGGGTCACGAAGTTGATATTGTGGCAGCCGCGCGCCTGCAGCCGCACCATGATATTCGCAAGCTCATCGTCGGCGACCTCCACGCCCTCACGCCGGTGGCTGATCTCATAGTTCTGGCAGAAGATGCAACTCAGATTGCAGCCTGCGAGGAAGATCGTGCCGGAACCGCCGGTCCCCACCAGGGGCCGCTCCTCGCCGAAATGAGGGCCTGCTGAAGACACGACCGCCCGCTCGCCGCCGCCACAGAGGCGGGCCACGCCCGAAAGCCGCGGCGCGCCGCACTCGCGCGGGCAGACCGTGCAGGGCTCGAGGAGTTCTCGCGCCTGCTCGGCACGGCGCGCCAGCTCACCGCTCTCATGCAGCGCCAGGTATGAGGGCCACGAGGGCGCCACGGGGCTCAGCTCCCCAGGCCGTCGAGCAGCGCGTCGAATTCCCCGCCCTCGCCGCGGAAGTTCATGTCGAAGCGCACCGGCGTGATCGAGATGAGGCCCGCCCGAACCGCGCCGATGTCGGTGCCCTCGGAGCAGTCGGACTCGAGCGGCTGGCCCGAGAACCAGTAGTAGCTGCGCCCGCGTGGGTCCTCGCGGCGCTCCAGCGAATTCAGGTAACGGCGCCGGCCCAGGCGCGTGAGCACCGCCGGCCCGAGTTCCTGCGCAGGCAGGTTGGGCACGTTGACATTAAGGAAGGTGTCGGGGGGCAGGTCAACTTCGGCCATGCGACGCGCGAGAGCGGCCGCCAGCCGGGCGGCCGGCTCGAAGATGCAGTCCTCGTACGCGGTCACCGAGATGGCGAAGGCCTTGAGCCCCTGCAACGCCCCCTCCATGGCGGCCGACGCAGTGCCGGAGTAGAGCACCTCCTCGGCAAGGTTTGCGCCCCTGTTGATGCCGGCGACCACCAGATCCGGCGGCGGCCGGCCGTCCGCGGTGGCCAGGATCGTGCAGTCGGCGGGCGTACCGTTGGTGGCAAAAGCTTCGGCGACGGGCGCCTGCATCTGGACCGGCGTCATCCGCAGCGGCTTATGCAGGGTGATGCCGTGGCCCGTGGCACTCTGCTCGCGTTCCGGGGCGATGACCGTAATCTCCCCGACAGGTGCGAGCGCGCGCACCAGCTCCTGCAGCCCGGGGGCGAAGATACCGTCATCGTTGGTAATCAGAATGCGCATAGTGGCGTGTCGCTCTCTCCCGCACTCCCCCCAACCGACGTCGTCAGAACTCCACGATCGCCAGGCGCGCAACGTCCTCGAGCGCCTCGATCTCGGCGCGCACCTCGGCGGCAATGGGCGCGGCCATGGTCACAGCCATCAGCCCCACGCCGTCAATTACCTCATGCGCGACCTGGATACCCAGGATGTTGATGGCGGCCTCGCCGAGGATGCGGCCGATGGTCCCCACGAAGCCGGGCCGGTCGGGACGGGCGTTCCAGATCAGCAGCACAGTGCGCTCGGGCACGAGGTCGAAGCTGAAGCCCGCGATGTCCACGATGCGGGCGCGACCACGGTCGAGCACGGCGCCCGCGACCGTGGTCTCTCCCGTCTCGTCGGTGACTGTGGCCTGCACAAACCGCGAGTATCCGCGCGGGTCCGCGGCCGCGCCCCGGCTGGTCTGCAGCCCGCGCTCCGCGGCGATCAGGGGCGCGTTCACGTAGTTGACCGGTTCGCCGGCGATGCGCTCGAGCAGGCCGGCCAGAAAGTGGCCGCTGACGATGCGCAGATGCCGGTCGGCGGCGTCGCCGTGCGCGTACAGCGCCGCCTGCAGAGGCGGCCCGGTCAGCAGTGCCGCCTGGAGCACCCCAAGGCTCTCGGCCAGCGGCAGGAAGGGCCCGATCCGGTCCAGCTCATCCGGCGAGAGCGGCGGAACGTTGACCGGCCACCGCGGCCGCCC
>CAZTZN010000138.1:0-12771 GCA_964617715.1 uncultured Armatimonadia bacterium
GTCAGGCGACCGGCCGCACGAACGGCAAACGGCGACGGCAACGGCCGAACGGCAATGGCGGGCCGGTCAGGCGACCGGCCCCTCCGAACATCCAACGGGGGACGGCGGACAGGACGGGCCGTCGTGGCCGGAGCGCAGCGGGCGGCCAAGGCTCAGGACGGACACGAGGACGGCTGCGCTACGTTGTGGGTCGGTAGGGGCAGATACCGGTGCGGCGGCAGCGCTCGCGGCCGGGCGAGCAGTGGCGTGGCGGGAGGTAGCGCGTCCGCTCCTGCTCGGCGCGAAAGACCTCGGCCACCTGCTCGGCGGCGATGGCCTCGACGCTGCTGGCGTGCGCGAACCACCCCTCGCGGGCCAGGCCGGCGGCGGCTCGCTGCAGCCGCTTCCGGGCCCGTCGCCAGCGCGAGGCGACCGTGGAGCGCGGGAGTTCCAGCATATCGGCGATCTCCGAGAGCGAGTACCCCCACAGAAAGAGCCTGGCGACCGCGCGCTGATGCCGACTGCGCAGGTTGGCGGCCACCAGCACGCGCGCGACCAGAGCGGGCAACGAAGCGCCGTCGCGCGCCGGCGGGGCGGGCCGGCAGTGAGCCTCGCGGGCGAGAGGGTCGCCCGGGTCATCGAGTGAGTGCAGCTCTATGGTCTGGTATTCGAGGCGGGCGCGGATGGGATACTCGGGGTCAGGGCCGAAGCGGCGCAGCAGCAGGTCGGCCAGGCGCTCGAGCTGCTCCGGCTCGAGCGGGCCAGCGGCGCGGCAGTGCTCACGCACGCGCTGGAGGATGTTGAGGATCTGCGGGTCGCGGCGCGGGTCATCAGACATCGGATACGCCCCCGGTGTGACGATGATGATACGGATGGCTCCGTACCTGTCGCACGTGTGCGGGGCGGATCTTGCATGCGGGGCGAAAGAAAGTTGGTACGGGGGAGAACGGGTTGGGCCCCGCCGCGCATCAGAGCGCGGCGGGGCCCGGGCACGTGACCCACGGGCGGGGGCTGTCAAGCGCAGAGAACGACCGGCGACGCCCCATCACGGCAAAGCACGGCATTCTGCGGCAAAGGCCGGAAATCGGCAGGCGGCGGCGATTACTCGGCGACGAACTTGTAGCCGAAACTGCGCACTGTGATGATCCGCTTCGGGTTCTTCGGATCATCCTCTATGCGATTGCGCAGGTTGGATATGTGCGTTTCCACCAGATGCGAATCATATTGGCGGTAGTCCCACACCGATTCGAGCAGTTCATCCGTGGAGAAAACGCGGCCGGGCTGTTCCATGAGCACCTGGAGCAGGCGCATCTGAGTGGGGGTGAGGTCAACGGGCTCACCGTTGACGGTGACCTCGCGCGAGTCGAGGTCGAGAACGACGCCCGCACCCTCCAGCACGCGCTTCTCGGCGAGGGTCGCGCCGGGGCCGACGCGGCGCAGAACGGCCTTGACGCGCGCCACCATCTCGCGCGGCGAGAACGGCTTGGTGATGTAGTCGTCGGCCCCCAGTTCCAGCCCGAGAATGCGGTCTGCCTCCTCATTCCTGGCGGTCAGCATGATGATCGGCACGGATGATTTCTGCCGGATCTGCTGACAGACACTGGTACCCTCGATGTCGGGGAGCATGATGTCGAGCAGCACCAGGTCGGGGCTGGGGGCGTCGGCGCGGTTGAGCACCTCCAGCGCCTCGGCGCCGGTTGCGGCCGTGATGGTCTTGAACTGCTCGCCCTCCAGCTTGCGCTGAACGGCGTCGCGCAGCATCTGGTCGTCATCGACTATCAGAACAGTCGCGCCACGCACCAGGGCACCTCCTCAGGAGCGACGGCAGCCGAGCGGGTCGGGGCCGCCCTCCGATTGCTTCACCCGCAGGTGTCGTGGTCGGCGGGTATCGGGAACACCAGCGAGAAAGTGCTGCCCTCGCCGGGCGTGCTGGTGGCGTCGAGTGCGCCGCCGAGCAGGCGGGTGAGCTGCAGGGCAATGGACAGCCCCAGCCCGGAGCCCTTGGTGGTCCCAACCGTCAGCCGACCGCGGTAGAATTCGTCGAAAATGCGCCCCATGTCCTCGGCGGCGATGCCCGGGCCGTTGTCGCTGACCTCAATGACCAGGCAGCCGCCGTCCGCGGGCGAGCAGTCATCCCTGTCGCCGGCGGTGAGTGTTGCCGCGCGGGCATCCAGGTCGCGCACCTCGGCACTCACTGTGACGCGGCCACCGTCGCCTACATACTTGACAGCATTCCCCACGAGGTTGAACAACACCTGCGCCAGGCGGTCGGCATTCGATGAGATCAGGGGCAGTTCCTCGCGGATATCTTCGATCAGCGAGACGTTGCGACGAGCGGCCTCGGGCGCGAGGGTGTCGAAGATATGCTCGATCACGGCGACCACGTCGGTGGGGCTCTTGGTGATGACCAGTTCACCGACGCGCATGCGCGAGAGATCGAGCAGGTCTTCGACCATGCGGTCGAGGTGCATGCACGTGGTCTCGATGCGCTGCAGGAAGAGCCGTTGCTCATCGTTGATGGGCCCGGCGTCGCCATCAAGCAGCAGTTCGTTGTACGCACGGATGGCGGCGAGGGGCGTACGCAGCTCGTGCGAGACCGACGAGACCAGTTGCGTGCGGAACACCTCGACGCGCGCGGCCTCAGCGGCGGCGGCGCCGATTGCGGAGAGCGCGCGCAGCAAGTTGACCTGACGGGCGGTCGCGGGCTCGGTCGAGGTGGCAACGATGATGCCGATCAGGGCGCCGTGGGGCGAGCTGTCGGCGGAGCCACAGCGCATCTGCACCAGTACGCCGGACCGCTCCTCGCCGGTCACCTCGTCGGCGAGCGAGGTGACACGATAGGGTTCGTCGCCGACTGCGAACTCAGCGAGCATGTTGCCCGGTCCGAGTGGGATGGGGTCGGGTTGGACGTCTATCATGCGCACCACGGCCATGCCGGGCGGCGGCCGGTGGGGGGCCTCGGAGTCGATCACGGCGAGGGCGACGCGCGAGAGCGTGCCGGCCTGGTGGTCGGCGCGGTAGATGGCGACGCTGGGGAGGCCGACATGGCGCGCTGCGTTCTCGGCGATGCCCGCGAAGACCTCGTCGGTATCACTCAAGCCCATGAGCGCGGCCATCGACTCAAGCAGGGCCTGCGCCTGGCGCTCGCCGATCTGCGCCTGCTCCAGCCGCTCGCGCAGATCGCGGAGCTGGTCGGCATCGCTGTCGGGAGGGCTTGCGTCGGTTGTCCGGTGGGTGCTTTCATCCATGGTTGACATCCTGACGGCATGGGCGGAGACGGCGGGTCACCAGTCGCAGGTCACAGATCATGCGACAAGGGCGGACGGGCGGGTTACTTGCCGCCCAGGGCCCCCAGTACCTCGGTCATCGACAGCAGACCCGGGCCCAACAGGATCACGAACAGAGCCGGGAAGATGAAGAAGATGAGCGGGAAGAGCATCTTCACCGGCAGGGCCGCCGCGACTTCCTTGATCTGCAGGCTGCGGCGGGTGCGCAGCGCATCCGATTGTGTGCGCAGCGCCTTGGCGATGCTCACCCCGAGCTGCTCGGCCTGAGTGAGTGATCCCACGAGGGCGTTGAGGTTCTCCTCGCCCACCCGGTCGGCCATGTCCTGCCAGGCGCGTTTGCGGGTCTTGCCCACACGCACCTCTCCCAGCAGACGGCGGAACTCATCCACCAGCGGCCCCTCCTTGCGGGACACCACCTCGGAGAGGGCGCCGTCGAGGCCCGCGCCGGCCTCAACCGAAACGACCAGCAGGTCGATGACGTCGGGCAGGGCTTTGCGGATCTGGGTGTGGCGGGCTTCGATGCTCTTCTGCAGGATGTAGTGCGGCGCCAGCAGGCCGACAACGACGGCCAGGGCGGCGAGCGGCAGGCGCATGTTGTCGCCCATGATCGGGTTGGTCCACAGCCAGAAGCCGGCGCCGAGGCCGGCGACGGAAGTAAAGACGCGAAGGGTCATGAAGGACTGGGCGTTGAGGCCCATCGGGTTACCGGCCTTCTCGAGTTCGGCCCGTGCGGTCTCGAGGGCCTCAGCGGGGGCCATGGCTCCGATGGCGTTCGTGAACTTGCCGAGCAGGGGCTTGAGCACGCGCTCGTGGAAGGGGAGGGCGAGTTCCTCGGCCAGCGGGGAGCGCGGGCGCTGATGCAGGCGCTGCACGCGCTCGGCGACGCGAAGCCGTCGCTCGTCGGCCATGATGGCGACCGCCACGATGAGGACCATGGTGAACACCAGGCCGACGATGACGATGATCACTGTGTTCATGACTTGTCCCTCGCGATTGTCGGCGGTTACCCTGCGGCCGCCGGCGAGCGGCGTTTGACCGGCGGTGTGCCGCGCGTCAGATGTCGATCTCGAGCATCTTCTTGATGATGAGAATACCGACGAGCATGAGCAGACCCGCGCCCATGAGCATCATGATGCCCAACTTCTCGGTGAAGAGCGGGTCGAGGTAGTTGGGGTTGACGGCCGAGATGACGATGCACATGACGATGGGCATGGCGATCAGGATGCCGGCGGACATGCGCCCCTCGCTGGTGGCCGCATTGATCTCGCCCTGCAGGCGCACACGCTCGCGGATCATGTGAGCGATCTTGTCGAGCACCTCGGAGAGATTGCCGCCCATGGTAAGCTGGGTCTGCATGGCGGCGACCATGAGTTCGAGGTCATAGGAGTCGGTGCGCATGAGCAGGCCGTCGAGGGCCTCGGAGACCGAGATGCCCACCTGTACCTCCTGGAGCACACGCTCGAACTCCTCGGAGATGGGCGGGTGCATCTGGGAGGCGACAACCTGGAAGCCACGGGTGAGCGCGTATCCCGAGCGCAGCGCCGAGCTGAGCATGTCGAGGGCGTCGGGAAGCTGGCTGGTGAGGGCGGCCTGACGGCGTGTGGCGCGCTGCACCATGTACATGTAGGGCGCGCCCAGGCCGAGGGCGCCGGTGAGGATGCCGAGGATGGGCTGCCCGGTAAGCACCCAGCCCAGGACGAGGCCGGCGACCATGGAGATGGTGGAGATGATCAGAGCCTCAGACGGGCGCAGCAGCAGGCCGGCCCGCAGAAGCTGCATCTGCATGTTCTCCCAGAAGGGCGTGCCCTCAACGGCATCCGAGAGGCCGGGGAGCGGGTCGGAGCGCCCGACCGACGCGGTCTCCACGGCGACGGTGGCGTCGCGTACATGCACGGGCGACTCGGCAAGTCGCTCGCTGGCGGACTGCCCGCCTGCGAACACGAGCAACACTGCGACGATGAGCGTGAAGACCAGCACGCCTCCGGCCAGCGCAAGCGTGAGCGGGTCCATCGTTCTCTCCTGTCGGGCTGCAAGCTACGAGCTGCGAGCTGCAAGCTACGGCGAACGGCTGACGGCAACGGCGATCAGCCGAAGAAGCTGCGGCGCGGCTGCACCGTCTCCTCCATGGGCATGAACATATCGGGCGGGAGCTGCACGCCCTCGGCCGCGAGCTTGTCCACAAACAGCGGCTGCACACCGGTGGGCCGGTGCTCGACGATCAGGCGACCGTCGTCGTCAACGCCGTGGTGGCGCAACGTGAAGAGGTCCTGAGTGATGATCTCCTCACCCTCCATCCGCTGGACCTCGGTGAGGTAGGTGATCTTGCGCGAGCCGTCGCGCATGCGGTCCTGATGCACGATCAGGTCGATGGCGCTGGAGATCTGCTGGCGGATGGCGTGCGAGGGCAGCTCGGTGCCGGCCATGAGCACCATGGTCTCCAGACGCGCCAGGCAGTCGCGCGGGCCGTTCGTGTGCGCGGTGGATAGCGAGCCCTCGTGACCGGTGTTCATGGCCTGGAGCATGTCGAGGGCCTCGCCGCCGCGGACCTCACCGACGATGATGCGATCGGGTCGCATGCGCAGGGCGTTGCGTACCAGATCGCGGATGGAGATGGCGCCGGTGCCCTCGAGGTTGGGCGGGCGGCTCTCCAGGGTGAGGACGTGCTCCTGCTGAAGTTGCAGCTCGGCGGCGTCCTCGATGGTGATTATGCGCTCGCCCTGCGGAATGAAGCTGGAGAGCACGTTCAAGGTAGTGGTTTTGCCCGAGCCGGTGCCACCGGATACGATGATGTTGAGTTTGCCACGCACGCACAGCTCAAGGAAGTCGCGCATCTGCGAACTCAACGTTCCGAAGCGCACGAGATCCTCGGCCTTGAGCGGGTCGGCGGAGAATTTCCGGATGGTCACATAGGGCCCCTTGACGGCCAGCGGCGGGATGATCGCATTGAGACGGGAGCCGTCCGGGAGGCGGGCGTCCACCATGGGGACGGCTTCGTCGAGGCGGCGGCCGAGGGGGGCGATGATCTTCTCGATGATGCGCATGATGTGTTCGCCATCGGCGAAGCGGACAGGAGCGCGCTCCAGCTTGCCGGAGCGCTCGATGATGACCTGGTTGGGCCCGTTGACCATGATTTCGCTGATGGTGTCATCGTCGAGCAACACCTCGAGCGGGCCGAAGCCGCGGACCTCATTGATGACGGCGTCGATGAGCTGCTCGAGGGTGCGAACGGGCAGGGTCAGGTCATGCTCGGTGAGCACGGCATCGGCGAAGCGGCGCACATGCGCCCTGAGCTGCTCGCCGGACATGGCCTCAAGAGTGGAGAAGTCGGTCTCCCGCAGGAGGCGGTGGTGGATCTCGCCCTGGATCTCGAGCATCCGGGGCGTGTAGAGCGCGGCTATCGCCTGCACTGTTTGATCCGCCATCTGTGTCATTGCCGGAACCCCTCTTTGTCATGCGTCTGGTTGGTGTGACTGGACGGGCAACTGTCAGGACTTGCTTCCGGTCTCACGTCGTTTGCGTTCTTCAGCCATGGACTGCTCGAGCAGGTCGGCGAGTTCGCGCACGCCGCGGGCGAAGGCGGAGCCCGCCCGGGAGAGCACGGCGGGGGCGCCCTCGTTGATGGAGGCGATGGCGGTGATGCTATCCTCCTGGATCTGATGGGCCACGCGTGTTCCGGTGGCCTGCTCGAGGTCATCGGCAGTGAGTTCGTTGGCGCGAGACACGCGGTTGGCGACCAGCACGATGCGCTCGGGGGCAATGCGCTCCGCAAGCAACTGCTGGTACAGGGAGGCGGTGTCGCGCACCGTGGACAGATCGATAAGCGCGCTGACCAGGATGATGTATTGCGAGCGCGAGAAGACGTAGTTGCTGGCCGCGCCCAGCAGCGGCGGGATGTCGAAGAACACGAAGCGGAACTGGCGGCGCAGCAGGCCTATCATGTCGGCGAGGAAGGCGATCTCCTGCGGCTCGGAGAGCTGGCCACCGACGCCGGCGCTGCCGGCGTGGCCGGCGAGCACCCGCAGGCCGGATTCGGCGTGGGTGGTGAGGTGGGTATCGAGCACGGTGGCATCCATCTCGCCGGCGAAGGCGGCGAGCTGGCCGATGTCGTAGGTGGGGTGCAGGTCGAGCATCAGGGCGATGTTGCCGTATTGACCGTAAAAGTCCACAAGCACGGTCTGGTCGGGGTATTTGCGCGCGAAGCTGACGGCCAGGTTGGCGGTGATGAGTGACTTGCCGATGCCGCCTTTGGCGCCGGTGACAGCGATGGTGACGGGCATCTTGGCGGGATCGGTGATGAGTTCGTACTCGGGGCGCTCACGGCCGGCGCTCAAGCCGGCGAGGGTCTCGAGCACCTCGATGAGCTGAGCGACCGGCACGGCGGGATCGAGGACGGCGCGCGCCCCCGCGCGCAGGGCGGCATTGACGACGCGGGGGTCGGCCGCGCGCTCGGTGGGGACCATGAGCACGGAGGCGACGTCGGGGGCGGCCAGGGAGATGAGTTCGGCCGCCTCGTAGCCGGTCATGCCGGGCATATCCTCGTCGAGGAGGATCACGTCGGGGCGCAGTTGCGCGGCCATCTGAGCGGCCTCGAGGCCGTCATGGGCGAGCGCGAGGACATCCACCGTGCCGGAGTCGGCGGACTGGAAGTACTCGGTGAGCTGGTTCTGCAGCTCCTCCGAGGCGCCGGGCTGCGGCTCGGTGATGATGATGCGTATGTTGTCTCGACGTTCGCTGGCCATGGTGACGCGATTCTCCAGCCGGCGGGCGTAGACGGGGCGCCCGACCGTATCAGCCTGCGGACCGGGCGCCGAAGCTGAGCACTTCGCCCTCGAAGCCCTCGGGCACCGGGATGGGGTGCAGGGGCTGTCCGTCCTCGCCGATGATCTGCGGGAAGACCAGGATGATCAGCTCGCCCTGGGTGTCAATCTGCGTGTTATGCCGGAAGAACTGGCCGATGATGGGCAGATCGCCCAGGATCGGGATCTTGCTGACGGCTTCGGACTGGTCATGCGAGATCAGGCCGCCGATAGCGAGCACGGCGCCATCGGAGATGGTGACGATGGTCTGCGCACGGCGGGTGCGCAGACCCGGGATGGTCAGGCCGCTGATGGTAACGCCGTTGCCGTAGTCGAGCGAGCTGACCTCGGGCGCGACCGTCAATTGCACGGTCTCGGAATCGGGTCCGATGGTCGGTTTGATTTTCAGGTTGACGCCGTAGGTCTTGTACTCCACGTGTATCTGGGCGAAGCCGCCGACTCCGGCGGTGGCGATGGGAATGGGTATCTCGCCACCGATCAGGATCTCGGCCTCCTCGCCGTCATTGACCAGCAGGTTGGGTTCAGAGAGCACGGTCGCCTTGCGTGCCGTGACCAGCGCATGGATCTGGCTGGCGAAGTTGTAAAGTTCGCGCCATCCATCGAGTCCGGGCACCTGGCCCATCAGGAAGGGCTGAGGGCGATAGGACACGCCGTCGGCGGTGGCCGCGTACTGGCCCCAGTCGATGCCCAGCGCCTCATCGCCGCCGCGGGTCAGCTCGATGACCTTGACGCCCACCAGGATGCGGCGGCGCTGTGGTTCGACGACGGTCACCAGGTTGAGTATGGGCAGACTGCCGTCGAATACGCTCAGCACCTCGCCGACCTGCTGAAGGTCATCCTCGGAGGGCACGGAGCCCTCGACCATGAGCGCCTCATCGCCGACCGGGCTGACGCGGAAGTCCTCGCCGAGCGCGTTCTGGAGAGCGCGTTGGGCGGAGGCCAGGTCGGGCCTGGGCGGGACCACGCGGACCATGTTGATGGTCTGCACCTGCTCAGAGTAGCCCTCGAGCAGGCGGTTCACGCGCTCCAGGTCGGCCTCGCTCTCGACGGTGCCATCGACGGCGATGAGATTGCCGCGGAGCTGGGTGACGACGAAGTCATCGCCGAGCAGGCGCTGGATCTGGGCGACGGGGGCCTGTTCGGCGAGGTCCTGGCCGGCCACCGAGATCATGTCCACCACGCGCAGGCCCTCGGTGAGGGCGCTGATCACCTGACGGGCGCGGGTGACGGCCTGCTCGTTTTCCAGCTCACCCTCGACGACGATCACATCGTCGCCCCAGGAGGTGACTTTGAGGCGCGGATCGAGGATTTGAGTGAGCGCCTCGCCGGTCCGCGAGGCCTGCGAACCGCCGTCCTCAGCGGTGGTCACCATGGCGACGACCTTGACCTCGTCGGTCGAGGCGGCGTCGAGCAGGGTCTTCAGGTTGTCAAGGGCGTCCTGATTGGGCACCTCCCCCTCAACGACGACGAGGGTGTCGGAGACAGCCTCCACGTTGAGGTTGGGGCCCAGTGATTCTTTGAGATCGAAGGCGACCCGTTCGGCGACGCGCATCGAGACGACGGTGATGGCGAACTTGTGCAGGCCATCGCGGTCGTAGACGTACATCATGGTCTCGACCTGGTCGCGCAGCGGCGGCCAGTAGGTCGCCATGACCAACAGGTCATCAGGTGAGGCGACGATCACGTCGGCGACCTCAGGGTCAACTACGATAACCTTGGTCATGCCGTTGAAGCGGAGCATGACCTCGCGGCCGTCCTCGAGCACCAGGGCCTGGGTGGTGCCGGGCCGGGTGTTCTGCGTCGGGCTGGCCAGAGTGATGGCCGGCGCCAGGATGCAGATGAGCGCGACCGCGACCAGCGCGAGAGCGGGTCGGCTGCAGTGCGTGTTTGACATCGTTGCTGCACCTCCTGACCCCCCGCCAAGGCGGGGTGTCAGATTGCTGCATCATGTCTGCGAATGCGGCTGCGAATGATTGTTCAGTCGGTCGGTTGTCAAGATGTCGCCCGTGTCCGCCGACAGCAGTGTCGGCGTCACGGCGGGTTGTGTCGGCGGCACCGGCTACTGCGGCGTGACGAGTTCACGTTCGGTGCCACGGATGACCTCGACGGTCGGCGGAGCAGGCGCGGGCGCCTCGGCGGGCGCGGAGACGGCCGGCGGCGCGTACATGCCTGCGGGCCAGCCCACGGGCTGGGCCAGGGGGCCGGTCGCGACCTCCTGCTCTGCGGGTGGCTCTTCCTCGGACGGCGCCGGCAGCCCCATGAGTTTGTAATCGCTCGTGCTCGGCAGCGAGACGATGGCCTCGTCCTCGCGTGGGCGCAGAACCAGGTGCACGGCGCCCTTGAAGGCGCTCAGGATGATCGCCTGCGCCTGGTCGGGCGTCACCGCGAGGGTGGCGCTCTTGACCTGCTCGGCCGCGGGGGCCGCGCCGCCACTGTCGGCGGCCTCGCCACCGGCCTGCTGGTCCGAGGCCTGCTGGCCGCGCGAGGCGGTGGGGCGGCTGGTAAGGTCATTCATGGCCAGGACCTCGACGTTCTGCACGATGGTCTTGGTGAGGGTGACCTCGCCGTGCTGCAGGGTGGTGAGCACATCCACGTGATCGCCCGGGTAGACGAAGCCGCCGACGCCGCTGATGGCATCGAGGGCGACGGTCACGGCGCGCAGGCCGTCGGGGATGACGAAGGTCAACCCCTCGGCGGCGGTGCGGGCGGTGACCTGGCCATGGGTGATCGGCTGGCCCCGGGTGATCTGCACCCGCGTGATCTGGCCGACGGCCTGCTCGGGCGCGGTCAGCGCGCCTTCAGGCACGGCGGCACTGGACAACTCGCGGACCTCGATCATGTCGCTGGTGACGGTCCGGTAGGGCGCGATGTCCTGGGTGGCCACCACCACATTGACGGTGGTAGGCTCAACCGGCGGCGGCCCGGCCGCCTGCTGGTTGAGCACCATGTAAACCAGGCCTGCCACGATCAGCGCGATGACTGCCGCAACGCCGAATGCCTGCCGTCTGGTCAGGAGCCTCACTGTCAGCACCCCTTGCTGTGTCGTCTGCTGCGAAAAGTGGTTCGGATTGAGTTGTCGAGTTCAGGCCGGGCCCCGGGCCCGGCGGTGCTGGTGTGCCTCCACGTCAGTTGATGAGCCGTACAGAGCGTTCGCCGCCCGAACCGCCCTCGCCGATGCCGCAGAACCTGCCATCGGAGCCGTTGATCTCGATGGTATTGGCGATCAACGCCCCGTGATGGAGTTCGTGGTGCGAACCGTCGTAATTAAGCTCGCCATTGGGGGCATAAAGGATGCCCCAGGTATCGCTCCAGGCGCCACTGATGCGCAGGGCTGAGTTACCGGACTTGTGAGCGAAGGCGAAGAGGTTGTCCACGAAGGGCGAGTAGCGCTTCATGGCGGCGGTAAAGACTATCTCGTCGCCGGCGACGAGGGTTGTGCGGTCGAGCTGGTGTCCGGAGCCGCTGAAGCGGATCTCGTCATCAACGACGAACAGGCAGTCGTGGCAACTGAAGTCACTGCCGGTGATGCGCATGGCGCCGTAGACGCGGTAGCGTCCGGGCGCCAGGGTGCCGCCCGACTGGCGGAGGTCGCCGTTGATGACGTAGTCCCAGGGCCCCTGGTCGTAGTCGGACCACTGGAAATCGACGGGATAGGGCTGAACGGTCGATTCGACGCTGTCACCTCGGATCTCGTGACCGGAACCGACCATGCGGAAGTCATGGAGATACTCGACATCGCCCTCGACCACCTGGTGGCTGCCGGTGAAGCGGACCTTGGTGTTCGAGTGAATCGTGCCGTCCATGTAGTGATCGCTGCCTGTGATGACGATGCCGTAGTCCGATGGGTCGGTCTCGCCGGCGAAGAATATGCCGGTGCCGGAGCTGCCGCTGCCGGTAGACAGGGCGGTAGCGGAGCGGACGACGTTCACCTCATTGATGCCAAACAGCCGCGCGAAGGTGTAATTGACCGTGCTGTGCGCGGTGACTGTGACCGCGTACTCAGCATCCTCGAGCGTGCCGTAGCCGGGGACGTCGCTGCCGGCGCCGTAGTAGGTCAGGTCCTGAGCCGGGTCCACGGTTACGGTCCAGGCGGGCATGTCGCCGTTGCTGGTGTCCACCATGGCCTGCAGGCGTGCCTCACACGCATCGTAGTCCGGGAGCTGCATGGCTCCCGCGAGCGCCGCCGAGTCGGCGACGTTCTGCACATGCTGGGCAACAAGGACCAGGCGGCCGAGGTCGAAGACCAGAGCGGCCATGCCCATCAGGGCCAGCAAGGCGACAACCATCCATACGCCCACGACGCCTCGTCGGTTTGTCCGCCGCGATTGGCTGTTCATCGCTCTCTCCCCCGACATAAGTCGGATTCTCACGCCTCTTCCCTCACTCCGGTGGCGAGAACCCAGCCGACGGTCGGACGACGGTCTTCAGGGTTGTCGCTCGCCGCAATTCAGCCGGCGGGCTGACACAATGTTGTTCTGTGCGCTGCACCTCAGTATTGCCGGTCAAGGTCGGTCGCCGGGCCCGCGCCCGGGTGGAACACGTCCGCACTGCGATCAGTGCACCAGCTTGGTGGCATAGATGCCGCTGTCGATGGTCAGCGTGCTGTTGGGATCGCCGCCGGGCAGGTCGTATTCGATGAAGCGCCCGGTGATGATCTTCTGTCCGCCCTGGACGTCCTCGAGCCAGAA
>CAZTZN010000139.1:0-12743 GCA_964617715.1 uncultured Armatimonadia bacterium
AGGCGTATGCCATCGGTGGTGAGCCCACTCGGCTGCGCGAGCGCGGCAGCGGTGAGCGTTCCATCCACGATGCCCTCGGCACCCGAGCCGGCGTAGGGCTTGAGCTTCTGCGTCTGTAGGTTCATGCGCCAGATCTGGTGCGAACCCGCCATGGCGATGTACATGGAGCTGCTCTCAATGCACAGGTCCCAGGGAGAGCTGAGGCTCACCCGGGTGGCGATCCCTCCCTCGCTGTGCACCGTCGCCTGGCGGCCTGTCCCCGCGACGGTCGTTACGGTGCGCGCGCGCAGGTCCAGACGGCGGATGAGGTGATTCGCGGTGTCTGCAACGAACAGCGCCTCACCGTAGACCGCCATGCCCTGTGGGTGGTTGAAGGTCGCCTCCTCGAAGCTGCCGTCCTGGAGGCCCACGTCGCCGCTGCCGGCCACGTCGAGCACCTGGCCATCAAGCGTGGTAACGATGATGCGGTTGTGCCCCGTGTCGGCGATGAACAGGCGCCCGCCTGCCTCATCGGCTTCAATCTTACCGGGGAAGCGGAGAAGGCCGACGACGGCGGTCCGGCACTCGCGCCGCAGCTCCAGCGCGGTCGCATTGAATTGCCCGTCTCGGCGGGCGTCGGTGATGAGTCTCTCGATGACGGGACGCAAGGCGTCATACACGCCCTCGCCGGCACGAGTCATCGCGATGGTGCCATCAGGTGCTATCAACACCGTCGTGGGCCACGCGTGTACGCCGTAGGCGTCCCAGATGGTCATGTCGCGGTCGTTGACCACCGGGTGCTCTATCTCGTAGCGCAGAACCGCGCTGCGGATGTTCTCGATGTCCCGTTCGGCCTCGAACTTGGCCGAATGCACCCCGATGACCACCAGCTCGTTCGCGAATTCGCGCTCGAGGCGTATGAGGTCGGGGATGATGTGCATGCAGTTGATGCAGCAGTACGTCCAGAAATCGAGGAGCACGACCTTGCCGCGCAGCTCCTCGATTCTGAGCGCGCGGGCGGTGTTGAGCCACTGCAGGCCGGGCGGGAACTCCGGCGCGTGAATCGTGCGTTGTCTCATCGGTTGGATAGTCCCCTGCTCACGCTGCGCCTGCGCGGTCGGTCCGGGGGCCATGTTGGCGCCGGCTACGATGGCCGCCACCGCCACGGCCACAAGTGCGGGGCCGACGGCCTTGGATGCCGGAGGGCCTTTCGCTGTCGTCATCGTCTCTCCTGCGTGGGGCTGCTCAACGCCGCTTGCGATGTCGGCGGTCCGGCACCGGCTTGCGCACGTTCTGGCGGAAGCGATGCGCCCGGCGGGTACGTCTGGCCCCGGGATCCGTCTTCCGACGAGGCGCCGATGGTGCATGACGCAGGGCTGGCGCCTGTCGCTCACAATGCACTGCGGCCTGGATGCGAATTCGCAGAGTCCCATCGAAACGCCTGGGTCATCAGACGTCCCGTCGCACTGCGAAGTTTGCCCCGGATCCTCAATCTTCCTGCGACCGCGCAGGGCGGCGGGCACACTTCGGCGAACTGCGCCCGCGAAGTTGATCTGACGCATGGCCCCACGGGAGGTCGGTGCCCACCCATGGAACTGTTCGACTGCAACTGCTGGTACGGTGTGCCCAAGACGCCGCCGCTCGCTCCTGCTGAGACCATCGATGATCTGTTGCGCGAGCTGGAGCGGGCGGGCATACGCCGGGCGCTGGTGCGCAACGCGGCGATCTGGGAGGAGTCGCCGGAGGTAGGCAACCCGCTGACCGCCGCCGACTGCGGGCGCGACGAGCGCCTGGAAGCAGCCTGGGGCATCCTGCCGCCGCATACCGGCGAGCTGGGCGGCGTGGACGAGTTTGTGGATGCCATGCGCGCCGCAGGCGTGCGCGCGCTGTGGGCCTACCCGGCAAAGCATCGCTATCTGCTCAACGCCACTACGATGGGCGGCCTGCTGGAGGAGATGCAGGACCGCGGTATCCCGTTGTTCCTGGCGCGCCGCGAGATGCCCGGGGCGGTGGAGACCTACGAGGTCGCCGAGCGGGTGTTGGCGGACTTCCCGCGCCTGCACCTGATCATCTGCGCGCACGGAAGCTGGGGCGAGGATCGGCTGTTCCGCCCCATCATGACCCGCTATCCGAACTTCGCGGTCGGCACCTCCCGCTACGAGCTGGACGGCGGCATCGAGGATCTGTGCCGCGCCTTCGGCCCTGAGCGCCTGCTCTTCGGCACGAACTTCCCGGAGACGCCGATGGGCGGGCCGATCCTCACGCTGCTGCACGCGGCCATAAGCGACGAGGAACGCGAATTGATCGCGGGCGGCAACCTGCGCCGCCTGCTCGAGGAGGTGCGGCTGTGATCAACGATACGCGCCTGGCGGAGGAGTTCGTCGCACATGGTCGCGTTGATGACTGCCCGATCATCGACACCCACGCGCACTTCGGACCCTTTCAGGCGATCTACTTTCCGCGCTGGCGGCCCGAGCGCGTGCTCGACACCATGAATCGCTGCAACGTCCGTTGGCTGATCATGTCCGGCCACGCGGCGCTGGTGGACACCCGTCGCGGCAACCGTGAGACCGCGGAGGTGGTGGCCTCCCATCCCGACCGCATTCGCGGCTACTGGGTGATCAACCCCAACTATCCCGAGCGCCTGCAGGAGGAGCTGGACACCTACGAGGATCAGGAGGGATTCGTGGGCTTCAAGTTCCACCCCAACCAGCACGGCGTGCCGCTCAACGACGAGCGCTACTATCCCGCTCTGGAGTACGCCGACGCCCGCGGCCTCCCCATCCTGTCGCACACCTGGGCGGGACGGGGGATGAGCAGTTACGTGGAGGTGCGCGAGGTCGCCGAGCGCTTCCCGAACGTCCGCCTGCTCATGGGGCACGCCGGTTACGGTGACTGGGCGGAGGCCGCCAGGGTCGCGCGCGATCACGAGCACGTGTACCTGGAGCTGACCGCAGCCTACTCGGTGCGCGGGGCGCTGGAGATCATGGTCGAGCATGCGGGCAGCGAGAAGATTCTGTTCGGCACCGACCACCCCTGGTTCGACCCGCACTACGGCATCGGCTGCATCCTGTCCGCGTACATGACCGACGAGGATCGGCGCAACATCCTCTACCGCAACGCGCAGCGGCTGTTCGGGCTGCCGATTGACTGAGCGGGGCCGGTCGGGCGACCGGCCCTTTCGAGGAGAGACCGCCATGGCGATGCGCAGACTGGGACGCAGCGACCTTGAGGTCAGTCCGCTGGGGATGGGAACGTGGGCGGCGGGCGGGCCCAGCACCCACGGCGGCCTGCAGTCGGGCTGGGGCTTCGTAGACGACCGCGAGCTGGTGCTGGCCATGGAGCGCGGCCTGGCGATGGGCGTCAACCTGATTGACACCGCCGATGCCTACGGCTGCGGGCACTCGGAGCGGCTCATCGGCCGGGTCATCCGTGGTCGTCGTGACCAGGTCATCATCGCCACCAAGTTCGGCCTGGAGTACGACGAGGAGCGAACTGAGATCTGGGGCGGGCGCGGAGATCGGCATTACGTGCGCGAGGCCTGCGAGCGAAGCCTGCGGCGTCTGCGCACCGACTACATCGACCTCTACCAGTTCCACCTCGGCGGCTACGACGGCGACGCCGAGGAGACTCGCGGGGCGCTCGAGGAGTTGGTGAGCGAGGGCAAGATCCGCTGGTACGGGTGGAGCACCGACGACCCGGCGCGCGCGCGCAGTTTCGCGCAGGGCGAGCACTGCTGCGCGGTCCAGCAGAGCCTGTCGGTGCTGGGTGGAAGCTGGGAGACGCTACGCGTCGCCCATGAGGAAGACCTCGCGTCGCTCAACCGCGGCCCGCTGGTCAAGGGTCTGCTTACGGGCAAGTTCAGCAACGAGTCGACCTTCGCCGACAATGACAACCGGCGGCGTTGGGACCTCAAGTCCGGGACGCAGGCCGAGCAGCTCGAGATGTTCCGCCGGATCCGCGATGTCCTCACCAGCGACGGTCGCACTGCGGCACAGGGCGCGCTGTGTTGGCTGTGGGGGCTGAGCGACCGTACACTGCCGATCCCTGGCTTCAAGACTGTGAAGCAGGTGGAGGAGAACGCCGGCGCCATGCAATTCGGGCCGCTGTCGGCAGCGCAGATGGATCAGATCGACGAGATCCTGGGCCGCGACCCGGGCTACCGCGACCTGCCCTGACGCCCGCCATGGAGACTGGAGGCCGGCTCCCCCGCACCCGACAGGAGGCCCCCATGGGGCGTATGGTCTGCTGCCTGATCGCCATCAGCTTGGGATGCGCGGGCTGCGCGCTGGCCGCGCCCGTGCCGTTGCTCAACGCCGGCTTCGAGACCGGTGCCCTTGATGGGTGGGAGCCCCCGGTTCCCGAGAGCCTGTTCGCGGTTACCGATGAGGCGGCGCACTCCGGCGGCTTCTCACTGCGTGCCCACGGCGATCCCGACGAGCGCTACAACGACTTCGCGCACCTGGTCCAGCAGATCGAGATGACGCCCATCCCCGGCGCGCGTTACGAGATCGAGGGCTGGGTGCGCGGCAGCGTCGTACCCGGCGCGGGCAAGTCGGCGCGCCTGTCCATCCGCGAGGTCAACGCCGAGGGCACTACTATTCGCTACAACGAGGCGTGGCTGCAACCCGAGCCCGACTCGTGGCAGCGCGTCACGCACCGCTTCCGCGCCGCCGATGGCGCGGTGGCCTTCCAGGTCTACGTGATCCTGTCCAACTTGACCGCAGAGGACGTGCTCTACCTCGACGACATCACCGTCGAGGCGCTCGACGGCCTCGGCCGGCCGGTGACCGCGCAGCCGCCCGCATTCTCCGGTGGTGGCGCAGCGCCCGCAGGCGTGGTCGAGCTGACCGGCGAGGGGTTGCGGGCGAGCATTGATGCGGAGACCGGCCTGCTCGCCTCGCTGGAGCTGACGCAGCCCGAGCCGCTGCTGCTGCACCCGGCCGCGCCCGACACCACGCGCGTCTTCGTACAGCTCGGCGACCGTGAGGTCCTGTTCACCCGGCCCATCGAGCGCACCACCGACGGCCGCGGCGTGCTGCTCGCGCCTGAGGACCGGTCGATCCCCCTGCGGGTGCGCGTGCTCTACGACACCGCCGGCGACTGCCTCACCGAGCGCGTGGTTTTCCAGGCAACTGGCGACATCGACCGGCTTGCGCGTCCGGGCGTGCGCCACGGTTTCGCGCCGCAGCGCTGGACGCGCATCATCGGGGCACTGCGTCCGCTGCGGGTCATCGACGCGGGGGAGAGCACGGTCTTCACCTACGGAGAGCGTGAGGGCGACCTCGCCCCCACGCAGCTCGATGCGTGGCAGTCGGTCACCTTCCCGATGGCGGTGCTTGAGGGCCCCGATCGCTGGGTCCTCGTCGGCAGCACCGACCTCGACGACTTCGTGACCCTCGCGCCCAACCAGCCCGCGGGCTACTTCCCGTCGGTGCAGTGCAATCCGACGCGCATCACCGCCGGCGACAGCTTCGGCTTCAAACTCACCTGGCGCGCGTTCCCGAAATCCGAGGCACTGCTGCGCGATGTCTGGCGCTGGTACGGCGAGCACCTGACGAGTGACAACCCCCTGCTGGCCGGGCTGCTGCCGTTCGAGGCGCATGAGGTGCCACGTACGCTCCCGCCCGGCTGCGAGGTCAGCGCCGCGGGCTTCTGGGCGCGAGAAGGGGCGCGCATTGATCCCGAGCGCGTGCCGCCGGGCGGCAACATCTGGTACTTCGGCTGGCACGACTGGGTCAACGAGCGCTATCCGACGCAGGGCGAGTGGTGGTGCAGGGTCGGTGGGTGGGCGCGCGAGAGCGCCGAAGGCTTGCGGGATGCCCTCGCCCGCTACCGGGCCGAAGGGCTGCACTGCTACCTATACTTCCGCCAGATCGCCAACCTCGCTCAGCGCGGGACGGTGCTGCCGGAGAGCTGGTTCAAGACCGGGCCTGGCGGCGCGCTCGATGTCTACGGTGGCGGCTACGCGCTCGATCTGCCGCCCGAGGTAGCGGCGGATGCCGGCGCGGAGCGGATCCCGTGGGGCGCATACGACTTCAGCGACGATGACTTCCGCGCGCAGTACCTGGCTCAGGTGCGCGACTGCATGGACTTCTACCGGCCGGCGGGTGTCGCCTGGGACATGGGCTGGGACCCCGGCAACCCGGGTATCCTGCGCGTACAGGCGGAGGCCTTCGGGTGGCTGCGCGCGACGCACCCCGAGATGCGCGTCATCGCCAACGAGGCGTCCGGCACCCCGTCGCAGTGGTTCGCCGATTGCATCCTCATCGAGAACGGCATCCTCTACGGCAAATCCGTGTGGGACTACGAGGTCGCCAGGGCCTTCGGCACGCAGATCGCCAGCATCGAACGCGGCCATCTCTTCGTGCGCATGGCCGAGCGGCTCCTCTCCGACGAGTCGGGCTGGGCCTTCCCACTCGGACGGGCGGATGCGCGGCGCTTCGCGCAGTGGTCGATGGCGACCGACCCGCTGCCCGACGATGACGCGGCACGTCTGAACGAGCTGGCCTTCCGGCTGAATATGCGCGCGGGGCTGCGCGCCCTGGGGCTGGGCGCGCAGTGGGCATACATCACGGACGCGCGTTACGGCCCGCGGCCCGTTCCCGAGCGCCTCATCGATTTCATGACGCAACTCATGGCCGTGCCGCCCCTGCATGAGAGTTTCGCGGTGCGCCTCAACGGCGCCGCCGACTCCGACGATGGTCTCTACGCGGGGGTGTGGGCGAACGCGGAGACCGTCTGCGTTGCGCTGTTCAACGACACCGCGCGGGCGCGCGAGTACGCACTCGCCCTCGACGGCGCGGCGCTGGCCCGTCACGGCTGGCGGGACCGGCCCGCAACCACGGACGCCTTCGCGGTCAACTCGCTGGCCTCGGTTCACGAGGTAGCGCCCGCCGTCGCGTGGAATGGCGCCGATGTTAGGCTGGCCGGCGAGGTCGCCCCCTTCACTTTGCTGGTCTGGCAGGCGAAGCCGGGGTAGCGCGGCCTCATTCATTGGGAGGCATGACGATGGCTGATGTGAACGTGCGCTGGGAGATGATGACGCCGGCGGAGCTGGACGAGGCGATCGCGCGGCTGCCGCTGGCGATCGTGCCCGCCGGATCTATCGAGTGGCACGGGCCGCACATGACCTGCGGTTCGGACTTCATCCGCGGCGACGCGATCGGCACTGCGGTCGCCCGGCGCCTCGGTGGTGGTGTAGTGCTGCCGGCGACGTGGGTGGCCGCGCCCGGCTTCTGCAACTGGCGCGGCACCATCAGCTTCACGCCGACGCTGGTGAAGCAGGTGGCGCTGGAGCTGTATCGCGAGCTGGAGAAGTGCGGTTTCGAGTGGATCTTTGTCCACCTCGCGCACGCCGGGCAGATGCAGCGCGAGGCGTGGGAGGGCGCCGCACGCGAGCACGCCGGGCACGGCCTGGCGAAGATCCTGGTGAAGCACGGGCCGGACGGGCCGTTCGATGCCGGCCTCGGCGGCGGCCACGCCGGTCCGGACGAGGCGGCGGAGCTGATGGCCGCCAATGCCGACGCGGTGCACCTCGACCGCTTCGACCCGGAGGACACGCTGCTGCCCAGGTACCCCGGCTGCGACCCGTGGCTCTACTCGCGCGGGCTCAGCGAGGCCGCGCGCGAGAGCGTCTTTCGCTTCATGGCGCGCGAGCACTATGAGTGGGACGCCGACCTCGCCCGCAAGGTCACGCCCGAGGCTGCGCGCGCTCTCTTCGACGAGGTCTGCGACAGGCTTGCGGACGAACTGCGCGCGTGGATGGCCGAAACCGACGTCGAATAGAGTGTGATGACACGCGTGCGACCGCAGGGCGCGGTGCGCACGTGACGAACTCGGGTGCAGCGGAATGCTGCGCCGAACACCGGCCGTCGTGCCCGACGACTGCCGCAGCGACGGCCGCCTGCCCGGGAGAGGGGTATCGCCATGTCCAGAGACGATCTGAAGCCCGCAAGCGCGAACGCCGCACGACGCTTCCCACGCATCATCCCCGAGCCGCAGCATGTCGAGCTCTACGCCGGCGGCGTTCAGCGGCCTGCGCGGCGTGAGATGCCGGTCGGCAGCGACCCTGTGGAGGAGCCCTATGCGCAGATGGTCGCGGAGGCCCTGCGCGGGATGGACTACGCCGTACAGGTCTCGGTCGATGACGCCTTCGCTCCTGCGGAGATCCCGCAGGAGGCGCTCGATGAGGCGTACGAGCTGGTCATCGGCGCGGAGGGGGCCACGCTGACGGCGCGCAGCCGGCAGGGCGTGCGCTGGGGCCTGATAACACTGCGCGAACTGCTCACGCGCATCCCCGAGGGCGGCGCAATCCCGGCCGCGAAGATCGTGGACTGGCCGATGCTGCGCACCCGTGGGGTCTTCATCGAGGACAAGTGGGGCCCCGACCTGATGGAGCTGGATGACTGGAAGCGGCTCATCGATTACCTCGTCGAGCGCAAGCTCAACAACCTCGGCATCGGCCTCTACGGTTGCTGGTGCGTACAGTACGACGGGACCATCACCGAGTGGATCAACGTGCCGGTGCCCGGCCATCCGGAACTCAAGCGCGAATGGACTATCCGCTGGTACTCGCCGAGCGATGACGAGGAGAAGGAGATCACCTATCTGCCGCGGATCTTCGAGCAGGACTTCTTCGGCGACATCGTCGCCTACGGGCGGGAGCGGGGCGTGGAAGTCATCCCCTACGTCAACAGCCTCGGGCACAACACCCTGATCCCACGGCTGATTCCCGAGTTCGCCGCGAAGACCGAGGATGGTGAGCCCGAGCAGTTCGGCTACTGCCTGAGCAACCCCGCGGTCCACGAGTTCGTGAAAGGCTGGTATGGGCACATCTACGAGACCTACCTCAAGCCGCACGGCGTGCACACCTTCCACATCCAGCTCGACGAGGTGGGCAGCGGCTTCTGCCGCTGTGAGAAGTGTCGGCAGACGCCCAATGAGCGGATGTTCCAGGACTGGGCGATGACCCTGGCAAAGCACCTGATCTCTCTGGGCGTGCAGAACGTGGTCATGTACAACGATCAGTTCACCCGGCACATGTCCGCGTGGGATGAGGCCTTTGTCGAGCGCCTGCGAGACGAGGGCCTGATCGACCACGTCATCATCGACTGGTGGTGGTACTCCAACGAGTCCATCAACCCGCAGGCCGACCCGAAGATGGGCTACGGAGTGCGGAGCTGGGTCAAGCCGATGACCTGCTACTACAACTGGTCGCGCTGGGACCCGCGCCAGCGCAACGTCGAGAAGATGCTCCAGCGCGCCCACACCGAGCGCGCCGAGGGCGCCGCCTCGTACTCGGTCTTCGACCCCGCCTGGGGCCTGGAGTTCGACGCACTCGCGGAGTACGCGTGGAACAATCGCGGCGCCGGCCCGGTGCATCTGTTCGAGGAGAAGTGGGCGCAGGTGCGCGGTGACGGTGACCTGCTCGAAGCCCGCAGGCTTCTGGACCGCGCCGCGCAGACGCCCGGCTTCGGCCCGATCTGGTACTACGCATACACCTATCGGCGGCCCGACAAGCCCTGGCCGCGCCGGTATCCGCTGGAGGCGCTGGAGGCCGTCGCCGACCTGGGGGAGGACCTGCTGATGCTGCGCGAGGCCGGCGAGCGGGTACGCCTCCTGCTGCAGGGCCGGTCTGATGACCTGTCGCGCAGCATGATGGCCGAGGCCGCGCGCCTGCAGTGCCACGGACACGCCTTCCACGCCATGGTGCAGGTCTTCAACGCCGCGCGGGGCGCCGCCCATGATCGTCCCGACCCGATGTGCCTGGCCGCACAGATCGACGACGCGCGAGCCGCGGTCGTGGATGCCATGGCCGTGATGGAGACGCACAAGCCGCACTACCTCGTGCCTTCGTGCCTCCGCGACATGTCGGTGGTGCACGAGTTCCTGGGGTTCCTGGGCCGGCAGCTTGCCGAGGTTGCCGAAGGCAGCCGCGAGTGGAGCGGGATCGAGTGGTTCATCGAGAATGAGATCGCGCAGCGTGGGCGGGCACAGCAGTAGCGCCTCGGGCGCTTGAGGCCATCATGACAGGCCCCCGGTCTTCGGGGGCCTGTCGGTATTCGGGCGCCCCTCAGCGGTACATCGCCACCCGGTCGCCCTTTGCGTAGACCTCGAGCAGATTCAGGTCGCGGTCGAGCAGGATTACGTCCGCGTCCTTGCCCTCGTCGAGCGAGCCCTTGCGGTCATGCACGCCGATGATGCGCGCGGGGGTCAGCGAACTCATGGTCCACGCATCCTCGAGCCGCACGCCCACCGTCTCGTGGGCAAAGCGCAGCATCCCGATCATGGGCGTGACCGACGATGCAATGACCTCCGGCCGGTCCCTGATGATCGCGATGCCGCCGCGCACGAGGCAATCCTGCCCGCCGATGAAGTGCTCGCCATCGGGCAGCCCTACGCCCTTCATGGCGTCCGAGACCAGGGCGAGCCGGTGCGGGCCCTTGCACATGAGCGCCAGCCGGATGAGCGCCGGGTGCAGATGGAAGCCATCGCAGATGACCTCAGCGGTGACCGCCTGGCTCATGAGGACGGTCTCTACGACGCCCGGCGCATAGCCCTTGCCGGTGGACGCGCGCAGGGCCTCGAAGCGAAGCGACCCCATCACGCAGAACAAGTGCGTGGCGTGCGCGAGCCCTGCCTCGATGGCGGTGAGCATCTGCTCGCAGGTGGCCTGCGAGTGCCCGACGGATGCCACGATGCCCGCGGCGCGCAGCGCGCGGATCAGATCCAGGGCGCCGGGCAGTTCGGGCGCGAGCGTCCACTCGGTGATGAAGTCGCCGTGGTCGGCAATGAGCGGCAGGTACTCGTTCGGGTCGGGGTCGTGCACGTATTCGGCGAAGTGGCCGCCACGGTACTCCTGGTCGAGGTATATACCCTCGACGTGGTAGCCGAGGATGTCGGCATTGCAGTCGGGCGCTGCGGTCCGCGCCGCGTGGATCGAGTGGGCGATTTCGTCTACGGGGACGCTGAGACCTGAGGGCACGATCGCCGTGGTACCCTGCGAAAGATGAAACTCGCAGCCGTCGATGATCTCCTGCGGGTCCGCGCTCACGAAGTCATGGCCCTGGCCGCCGTGCACGTGGATGTCCATCAGCCCGGGCCCTACGAAGAGCCCGCGACAGTCCACCACGTGCTCGCCCGGGCGCACGGAGCCGCTCCTGCGGATCTCCGCGACGCGGCCGTCCTCGACCACGAGGTCGGCCTGCAGCCGGCGCAGGGGGGTGATGATGGTGCCCTCAGCGAAGACGATGGTGCGGTGTTCGGCCATGCCGCTCACCTCTCGTGTTCCTGCGCAGAAGACGCTCCGGCACTCGCCCTTGCCCTGCGCGGCGCCGCTTGAGGGCCGACGGCGCAGCCATCGGGTTGAAAGCCCCGGACGCCCACGGCCAGGCCGCGCGCTACTGCTCCGCCCAGTCGGGGTTCGCCGTCGGCAGCTTCGCGCCTACCTGCGTCCGCCAGCCGCGCAGCATCGCGTGCAGCTCTTCGGCGCGGTCCGGCTCTTCATTTGACAGGTCGCGCTCCTCGCCGATGTCATCGCGCAGATTGTACAGCTCCAGCCGACCGTCCTCGAAGAACTCAATCAGCTTGTAATCACCCGCGCGCACCGAGCAGCCCGGCGTGCCGCCCTGGTTGCCGTAGTGTGGATAGTGCCAGTAGATCGCCTCGCGGTCGAGGCGCTGGCCACCGCGCAGCAGCGGCGTCAGGCTCACCCCGTCGCACGGCTGGATCTCGCCGTCGGCGCGGACGGGCATCGGATCGGCGCCCGCGATCTCGAGCAGCGTCGGATAGAAGTCCGTGGTGGTCACCGGCACGTCGCAGGTGCTGCCGGGCGCGGTTACGCCCGGCCACTTGATCAGCAGCGACTCGCGCACCCCGCCCTCGTACATCCAGCCCTTGCCTTCGCTGAGGGGGGCGTTGCAGGTCGGCGAGCCCTCAGAGGTCGCCAGCCCGCCGTTGTCCGAGGTGAACACCACCACCGTCTCATCCGCCATGCCGGCATCCTCGACCGCGGCCAGCAGCCGCCCGATGCCCTCGTCGAGGCTCCAGATCATCGCCGCATAACGCGGATCGGACTGCACGGTGCGACGCGTCACGCGCTGGTCGCGCTTGTGCTCCATCGGGAAGTGCTCGCCGATCTCAAACGGGTCTACCTGGTCGAGACCCAGCTCCGCTGCCTTGGCCTCGAAGCGCTCGATGTGCTCGGGCCTGGCCTGCAGCGGCGTGTGCACTGCGTAGTGCGCCAGGTGCAGGAAGAACGGACGACCGTCGGAGCCCTGGATGAGACGGACGGCCTCGTCGGTCAACCGGTCGGTAAGATATTCGCCCTCGGGCCCGTCCGGAAGTGTCGGGATCTGCCACGGGCTGAAGTAGCCGTGGCTGGGCGCGCCCATGGCGCAGCCCCCGATGTTGACCTCGTAGCCGAAGTGCTCCGGCCAGTAGTCCTCGGTGCCCATGTGCCACTTGCCTACGTGCCAGGTGGCGTAGCCCGCATCGTGGAGCGCCTGCGCGATGGTATACTCCTCGCGCGGCAGGTGCTTGACGTAGTCGGGTTCGATGACCCGGCCGCGCGCAGATCCGGAGATGTAGTTGGTCACGCCGACACGCGCGGGGTAACGCCCGGTCTGCACGCTCACGCGCGTGGGCGAGCACACCGGACAGGTTGCGTAGCCATCGGTGAACATCATGCCCTCGGCGCGCAGGCGGTCGAGGTTGGGCGTCTCGTAGAATGAGCTGCCGAAGCAGCCCAGGTCCGCCCAGCC
>CAZTZN010000140.1:0-12660 GCA_964617715.1 uncultured Armatimonadia bacterium
TGCCCCCCGGGGCGTGCGCCAGCTCCCGCCGCACCTCGCGAAGCTGCTCGAGCGTAAGCCGGTCACCAGTCTGTTGGGCGGCCACGATGCTCACCACCATGGACGAAACGATTGTCGCCACGAGAAACGCAAATCTCGAGTTCGAACGCCTCATGCCATCGGCCTCCCGTCGCTCATGTTCAGTCACGCGACTCCGCACAACGCGACCGGAGTGTTGCCCTGTCGCGCCACATGCACCTCCCGCTTCGAGGACGCGGTGGTGCGCGGCCGGCAAGGTCCGCGCGCGCACGATGGCGAACATCGCCACGTTCGAGCACCACGTGGCGCAGCGCGCGAGGGATCACGTGACGGTCGAGAGAGCGACAACCCAGGCGCACGATGACGCGGAGCCGGTCCGCCCGCGGCTGCCCAGTGCGCGCGCGCTGGTCATCGCCCTCGCGCTCGCGGTGCTGATGGGTCTGGTGGTGCAGCAGGTCGCGCTGGTCTACAACGCCGGCGAGATCGAGAGCAGCGTGCCCCCGGTGCCCGCGGTGATGTGCCTGCTGGTGCTGGCGGGCATCAACCCGGTGCTGCGGCGATTGCGGCGCGGCTGGGAACTCTCGCGCGGCGAGCTGCTCACGGTCTACGCCGTGCTGGTGCTCAGCGTGGCCATGTCCGGGCGCTTCTTCACGCGCAATCTGCTCGCCTTCATCACCGTGCCCCGCTACTACGACAGCCTCGAGGAGATCGACGAGTTCCTGCCCGAGCTGTGGGTGCCCCAGGACAACTGGGCGGTGACCGGCTTCTACGAGTCCACACGCGACGGCTTCGTGCCCTGGGGGGTGTGGCTGCAGCCGCTGAGCACCTGGACGCTCTTCCTGCTGGTGAGTCTCGGCGGCATCTTCTGCCTGCTCGAGCTGTTTCGCGGGCGCTGGGCCGACCAGGAGCATCTGCGCTTCCCACTGCTGTATCTACCGCTGGAGCTGTCGGTGGGCGACACCCGGGCGCGCCGGGCCTTCCTGGCCAACAAGCTCATGTGGCTGGGCTTCGCCATCGGCTTCTGGTATGCCCTCCCGGTGGTGGTGAGCCCCATCTGGCCCAACTTCCCCGACTGGAAGGTCACCTTCCGCCCCTTCCAGGCGCTCACCGGAGTGCCGTGGAACGAGCTGCGCCGCATCTACATGCGCCCGCTACCGCACCTCATCGGCTTCGGCTACCTGATGAGCACCGACAACCTGTTCACCATCTGGGCAAGCTACCTGCTGCAGATGCTGATGTGGGTGATCTTCGTCCAGTACGGCTTCCGGCGCCCGGGCTGGCACACGGGGCTGGAGCTGCAGCAGGCGCTGGGCGCCATCATCGTGCTCGCGCTGTGGCTCATGTGGGCCAACCGGCGCGCCCTCGCGGCGGCGGCGCACTCGGGCGACGCGCACACCCGGCTGCGCCTGGCCGGGGCGATCACGGGATTCCTGGCGTCGATCTGGTTCATGCGCAACGCGGGCGCGCCACTGTGGATGGCCTCGGCCTTCATAGGCATGATCTTCGCTGAGGCCCTGGTCTACGCGCGCATCCGCGCCGAGACCGGCCTGCCCAGCTACTACGCGGTGCCCTTCGTGTTCGAGGAGCGCAACTTCCTGCTCGACGTGGCGGGTGCCGGGCGCTTCAACACGCGCTCGGGTATCGAGGCGCTGACCGGCTTCTCCATCTTCGGCTGGATGACCAAGGCGATGTTCCAGCCCGCCGGGGCCTACCACGTGGAGAACCTGGAGCTGGCAGGCCACAGTGGCATGGCGCGTCCGGCCATGCTGTGGGTGAGCCTGGGGGCGGTGCTGATCGGCCTGATCATCGCCTACGCCACCTGCCTGGACACCTTCTACGACATCGGGGCGCTGTCGTCGGCAGGCGCTGAGGGCGACGGCTACTACGAGGTGCGCTGGGCGCGCGGCAACTACCTCAAAATGCTCGCCCAGGCCCACTCGACCCAGGGCTTCCAGCTTCTCCCCAACGTCTTCCGTGCGGGCGGCGGCGTGATCGTCATGCTGCTGGCGTGGCTGCGCGCGCGCTACGTCGGCTTCCCCTTCACCCCCTGGGGCTACGTGGTCGCCAGCACCTACGGCAGCACCTTCTGGACGAGCTTCCTGATCACCTGGGCGGCCCAGAAGATCATCCTGCGCTACTGGGGAGCGCGCGCCCACCAGCGCGCCATCCCCTTCTTCCTCGGTATCTCATTCGGCTACATGTTCGCGACCATCGCGGCGCTGGCCGTGGCGTTCTCGGTCGGTAAACCGCTGAGCTTCAGTGCGGGCAAGCGCCTGTACTTCGACATCTGACCCTGAGCCGGACGCTCCCCGCCCTGCAGGGCGTGCCCGGCCCTTCCGTCACTTGCGCGCCGTCGCGAACATGAAGTGCTCCCCCTCGACCTGCTCCACGTCAACGTCGTCGAAGCCGGCTTCGCGCAGCATGGCGTCCACCTCAGCGGGCGTGAAGTAGTCCTCATTCCACCGGGTCTCGCCCTCGGTGAAGTCGGCGATGAGCAGGATGCCGCCGGTCTTGAGCACTCGCCGCATTTCATGCAGAGCCGCCGGCGGGTCGGCTATCTCATGCAGGGCATGTGTGCTGACGACGGCATCGAAGCGCTCGTCCGCCAGTTGCGCCATGTGTCGGGCATCCATCTCCAGACAGCGCGCCCTGTGCGGAGGGCCCTCCGACGTCGGGACCAGCTCCTCGTGCGCGCTGTGGCCCTTGATGTCTATGCCCACGGCCTCCCGCGCGATCTCGCGCGCCAGGAAGCGAACCAGGTCGCAGTTGCCGGAGCCCACGTCCAGCACCGAGTCCACGGTCCCCAGGGTGGCCGCGATCTTCGCGCGTATCTGCTCCTGCTCCACCGGCATGAGCCATCACCACACTACTGCGGCTTGAGCACGAGATGCCGCCTCTCCGCCCCCTTCGCGTGCTCCTCCGCCACCGCATCCAGGTTGTCCCGAATCAGGCCGACCGCCTCGTCAATCGTGCCGACTCTCACCACCACGCACAGAAGCTTCTTCAGCAGCCGGGGCAGGTTGGGGCCGAAGCGCGGACTGGCCCACACCTGCACGCCCTCCAGGGCGCTCAGCGAGCTTTTCGCCTTGCGGGGATCACCATGCCTCATGGTCTCGTCCCCGCTGTACTTCGCGTTCTCGCGTCTCTCGACGAACTCGGCCCCGGCCTCATTGATCCGGTAAACGTCGAAATACCTCGCCTGCCCGGCGTGATCGTCCGTGACCAGATTCTGACCGTCGTGCGTACTGAATGCCACCAGAAACTCCATCGAAGTCCCTCCGTGAGAATCGAGCATGTGGCGGTGATTGAGGCGTCAGCGCGCGCGCAATTGCTCGTACAACCGTTGCGCCGCCTCCAGGACCTCCTCGATCCTCGGATCAGCGGCGCGGTAGCACACCTTCTTCCCCCTGCGCTGCGGGACCACCACCCCACACGCGCGCAGGACGGCGAGGTGCTGGGAGATTGAGGGCTGACTTCTCTCGAGCTGGTCGCCGAGGTCCTGGACGCAGAACTCGCCCGCCAGGATCCGCTCCAGCAGCTTCAGCCTGACCGGGTGCCCGAGTGCCTTGAAGACGACCGCCAGCCCCTCGTAGTCCTGAATCGGCTCCTCCACGGCTGTGCCACCTCAGATGCGTGCGTCGGGTGGGCGCAACACTCCAGGCCGGCACGCGGGGCCTCCGACCGGCGCCGGCCAACACATGCGATCTTCATATAAGCATAAGGCGATAATTACCATAACGCGCGCCGGTGGGAATGTCAAGCTCACACCGGCATGCTCAGAGCACCCACGGGGCGCAGGTGGCGCAGGCACGGCGGCGAAGGCACCCCAGGGCCCAATGACCGCGCGGGCGCGGGAGGAGATCCGGATGAGAGTGCATTTCATGATCGTCGCCGTGCCCCTGATGTTGTGTGTGCCGGCGGGAGCTGCGCTGGCCCGGGAGAACCCGCTGCGCTGCATCCAGCGGCCCATCGCCTGGTTCCTCGGCCAGCAGAACCGCATCGTCATCGAGACCCCCGCCGACTGCGACGAGCTGCAGGTGGTCTTCCCCGAGGCGCTGGAGCTGTTCGACCGCTGGCCGTGGCGGCCGGGCGACACCACCCAGCGCTTCTACTTCCGCGCCGTCGCGCCACTCGAGGCCGGCGAGATCCACTTCGCCGCCGGCGAGTATTCTCTTGATCTGCCGGTGCAGATCCTCACCTGGCCGCAGGCGCTGGAGAAGCGCCGCTTCGAGAACTGGGAGCTGCCGCGCATCTTTCCCATGGAGGGCGAAGACGAGCACAAGTCGGGCATCAGCTTCCTGCGCGCGGAGGACCTGGAGGCCATGCGCGCGGCGGGCGGCGTGGACCCCGACGCCATCGTCGCCGGGCTGCCCGATGATGAGGCCCTCTACTACCGGCTGGGCGAGAGCACCATCCCGCGCGCGGTCTTCGTGCAGTCCCACGACCCCAGGGGCTGCCCGGTGTGCGGGCGCAGGATCTTCGAGGGCCGGTCGCCGTTCTACCCGTGGATTATTGACCCCGAGGGGCACCCCTGGAAGGTTGGCTGCCCCGAGTGCGGGCGCTGGTTCCCCAGCAACGACTTTGCCGCCGGCGACATGACCAGCGGAGAGTTCCCTGATGATGGTTGGGGGTACTTCAAGCCAGGCGAGCAATACCCCTACGCCTTCATCGCCTACTACGCTTCCTGGTACTACACGTCGCACCACGTCGCCCGCATCCGTGACCTGGCGCGTGACTACGCGCGCTCGGGCGACCGACGGCTCGCTCGGGCGGCCACGCTGATGATGTTCCGCAGCGCCGAGCAATACCTGAACCTGGCCGTGAACCTGAACATGCGCAAGGCCCTGACCCGCTCCGCGGTCTGGACGGGGCAGATCATCCCCCAGACCGACATCCGCATCTACAACACCTGGCTCTACATCGAGCACAACTGGGAGGTCCCCCGCCACGCCTACATGTGCGCGGCCTTCGAGCAAATCTGGGATTATCTGATCGACGATGACCCTGAACTGATCGCTTTCCTGCAGGCGCACAGCCACCCCGAGATCCGCACCATGGCGGACGTGCGCAACTTCATTGAGACCGGCTACTTCCGCACCGTCGCGCAGGCCTGCCTCGACCGGAACCTGATCGGCAACCTCCCCCAGGGCCAGCTCGCCACGGTCAACTCCGCGCTGCTGCTCAACACTCCGCGCAGCCGCGAGTTGGTCGAGTGGGCGCTGACTGGCGGCGGCCAGCTCAGCTACTTCCTCACCAACGGCTACTTCATCGACGGTTCGGCCTTCGAGTCGCAGGGCTACAACGCGGGCCATGTGACCAACTTCCAGCAGATCGCCAACGTCCTCGACCGCATCTCCGAGCTCAACCCGGAGCAGTACGGCGCCGGGGGCCTGCCGGTGCTCACCGAGGACCCGCAGTACCGCCAGCTCTACGACTTCTGCCTCGACTTCAACCTGATCGGTCGCACCCACGCGCAGACCGGCGACACCGGGGACGTGTGCGGCACCGACCCCTATGGCCGCCATCTCACCACGGACGTAGCGCCGCAGTGGTTCATCCAGCCCTTCGCGCAGACCGGGGACTGGCGCTACGCGCTGCCGCTGTGGAACCCCGATGCCGGCGCGCCCATCAGCCAGGTGACCGACCCGGAGATGCGCGAGCAGATCGCCGCCATCGTCGCCGAGCACGGCCCCGACCTCGAGCAGCCCAGCAACGTCTGCGACGGCTACGGGCACGCCATCCTGCGCGCGGGCCACGGTGACGACCGACGCGCGCTGTGGGTGCGCTACGGGCGGGCGCGCGGGCACGCGCACAATGACATGCTCACCATCGGCTTCGAGGGCCTGCGGCGCAAGCTGCTGCCCGAGATCGGCTACCCGCACTCGTGGAACTGGCGCAGCCAGTGGGAGGGGCACTGGGCGGTGCACTACTGCACGCACATCGAGGGCACGCAGACGCGCAGCCGCGGGCACTGCACGCTCATGGCCGACGGGCCGTGGGCGCGGGTGACCATGGCCCTCGCGCCCGACCACTACGACGTCGATCCGCCCGAGTGCTATCAGATGGTCCCGGATCAGCGTACCGAGCGTGTGCTTGCGCTCATCGACCTGGACGAGCGCAACTCCTACGCGGTCGATCTCTCGACCGTGACCGGGCGCACCAGCCACTGGTGGAGCTTCCACGGCCCCCGCACCGAAGGCGCCACGGTCGAAGGTCTGGCGCTCCGGCCTCAGGACGGCGGCACGGTCGCAGGACCGGATGTGCCCTACGGGGAGGGCGGGCAGTGGCAGGAGGAGCACAAGGATCTGGCGGCCTTCGCCTACATGTACGATGTCGCGCGCGCGACCGCCGACGAGCCGTGGGCCATCGACTGGCCGCTGGAGAACTACCCGGACGTGCATGTGCGCATGACCTGCCTGCCACAGACGCAGACCGACATCGCCCTCGCCAGGGGGCGTCCTCCGGGCGGTGGCAACCCCTACGAGCTGGACTGGGCCATCGCACACACGCGCGGCCCCGAACCCCTGACCAGCCGCTTCCTCGATGTCATCGAGTGCTGGGAAGGCGCACGCCCGGTCACCGCGATTGAGCCGCTGGACGCAGGCGAGGCGGCCGTAGCGCTACGCGTGCGCTCGGGCGGGCGCACCGACGTGGTCATCTGCGGGGGCGGAGGGGTCGAGGTCGAGGTCGAGGCCGATGGCGTCGCCACCGATGGTTCGTTTGCGGTCTGGCGCGAGGTCGGCGGCGAGGTCGAGGCGCTCTACCTGGTCGGTGGCACCTCGCTGCGCCGGTCCCGCCCCGCGGGCGGGATGAGCGCCGAGGCGGCCGAGTGGCGCGGGGTCATCGAGGCGATCGACTACCCGCGGCGGCGTGTGACCATCGCGCCGGCGGCGGCCTATCCGACGGCGCTGGTCGGGCGCTACGTCCGCTTCACCAACGGCATGAGCGACTGCATCCACCTGATCACCGCGGCCGAGAACCTCGGCGACGCCACGGTGCTCACGCTCGCGCTCGATCCGCGCATCGGCGAGGGACCGGTGTCCAAGACCGCCGACGGCTGCCTGGTCAGCGGCGCCACCCTCTACCTCGCCGGCCTGCGCTACTATCACGGCAAGACGCTCAGCAACGAGGACGGGTCCGCCACCTGGCGCCTCGCCGGCGTCAAGAGCCGCACCGACATCTGGATCGACGCCGCAAAGCACGGGCAGGTGTCCGCCACCGAGCTTGACGAGGCCTTCGTGGACGCCGATGGCGACGGCGTCAACCGGTTCTTCATCTACGATTACGGGGTCGGCGACGAAGCGACCGTGACCTTCGCGTTCTCGCTCGAGCGCGGCGAGGACGGCGGCTGGCGCGGCGACGTCCCGGTCCCGGTCAGGCTCACGCTTCCCGGCGAGACGCCGGTGGTGCTGCGGCCGGCCCGCTGAAGGGGCGCATTCCCGGAAGGGCCGGCGATGGCGAGGCGCGAACTTGTGCACCTGCGACGAAACACATGGCACTGAGGGGGCGGAACACACCCATGGCTGAGCCGCTGAGAGTCGGAGTAGTCGGCCTCGGGATCCGGGGTTTCTGGATCGCGGAGATGACGCGCACCGGCGAGGAGACCGAACTGGTCGCCGTGGCCGATTTCGACACGAGCAAGCTCGACATCGCGCGCGAGCACTTCCCCGGCGTCGCGCTCTTCCAGTCGGGCGAACAGATGGCCCGTGAGGTCGGTATCGAGGCGGTCTTCGTGGGAACCGGCGATCGCTTCCACGCCGACAACGCGCGCGAGGCCCTGGGGGCGGGCAAGCACGTGCTGATCGAAAAGCCGCTGGCGCAGAGCTTCGACGACATCATCGAGATCGCGCGCCTGCACCGAGAGAGCGGGCTGACCGTGGGCACCTTCCTCGAGCTGCGCTTCAGCAAGCTGTGGCGACGGGTGCGCGCGATCATCGACTCGGGCGAGATCGGCGAAGTGCTGGCGGGTTCGCTGGTCGATCACGTCGGCCGCGACGCGGGGCAGTTCTTCGGACGCACGCGCACGCGTTCGCGCGATGTGGTGGTCAGTCTGGTGCTGCAGAAAGGCGTGCACGGGCTCGACCTGCTCAACTGGTTCATGGGCTCGTCCCCGCGCCGGGTGCACGCGATCGGCGCGCTGCAGTTCTTCGGCGGTGATCGCCCCGCCGACAAGCGCTGCCGCGACTGCGACGAGCGCGACACCTGCCCGCACTTTCACGGTCACACCGGGCATCTGGCGCAGCCGCCCATCGAGATCGACCACGGCGACGACCCGTGCGTGTGGTCGGAGGCGTGCGATGTCGAGGACGTGACCTTCGCCGGCATCGAGTACGCCTCGGGCGCGGTCGCCTCGTACTCCGAGGTGCATTTCGCGCCGTACTACCGCCTGCACTTCACGCTCTACGGGAGCAAGGCGCAGCTTGACATCGAGGCCAACCACGACACCGGCGAGGCGTGGATCGAGGTCACCGAGCGCTACACGCGCAACCAGCGGCGCGAGCGACCCACACGCGACACCGGCCATGGTGGCGCCGATCCGGCGCTGATCGCCGACTTCGCGCGCGCGGTGCGCGAGGGCCGAGAGCCGGTGGCGGACGTGCGCGCGGGCTTTGAGAGCGCGGCCATCGGCATCGCTGTGCGGCAGGCCATCGACACGGGAGCGCCGGTGAACCTGCCGGCCTTCGAGGAGGCGTGACGCGCGGCGGCCCAGGGCGCGGGTACTGCTCGTCGGTGGCCCGGCGGCTGAGACGCGGGCGAGCACATTGTCCTGGAGAGCGGGCGCCCTCGCCCGCCACCGACAGTTTCCTGACGCACGCCGCCACGCGGCCTGACACGGGGAGGTCGGACCCATGTGGAACCGGATGCTGCCGGGAATCGCCCTGGCGATGGTCATGGCCTGCACCGCGCAGGCGGCGGAGGTCGTTGCAGCTCGCGAGGAGGCGGTGGACCTGAAGAGCCCCTACGTGCCCATCAGCCTGGACGGCTACGCGAACGACAGTGGCGGCGCCGCCTTCCCGGCCGCGCGCGTGGCGGTGCAGGGCATCCCCTTCGACCTCCCGGGCGCCGCGGGCGAGAACCTGTTTCTGAGCGCCGCGCAGTGGCCCGACTGGGCTGAGGACCCATCACGCTACTACGCCGAGTACGACTCGGTGCCCGCCGAGCCGACGCCGCAGCGCCCGTTCTTCCAGCTTCCCGTCGCCGACTACGACTGCGTCTGGCTGCTGGCCGCGACCGACCCCGACCCGGCCTACTCGCCCGTCGTGAGCTTCCGCATCGGCTGCTTCGACGGCCCCAGGCGCACCACCATCCACGACTTCTCGGCCACGGTCCCGCGCACCACCGAGTCCGGCGGCGAGAACGTGGTGCGCGTGCTGCCGGTGGAGGACGGGAACATCTTCCTGATGCGCGTACCCCTGCGCCGCGCCCTGGCGCAGGATTTCCGCGACCGCACTGCGCTGGATGTCGAGGTGACCAAGGAGCTGCGACTGGCGATCCGACGCCCTGACCCCTGCCGCTTCAGCTACCGGCCGCTGGGCCTGCCCGGCGGCGTGCACATCTACGGCATGACCTTCCAGCGCGCGGCGGTGCAGATGGAGGTCACCAGCGGCGAGGCCGCCCACGTCTTCAATGAGCCGCAGACGCCGACCTTCGAGGTCACGCTGCGCGGCGTGCACCCGACGCCCACCATCGGCCCGTGGACCGTCGAGGCCGTGGCCACCGACCTCTACGGCGAGGTCACGACCACCTCGGTCGAGATCGGGCCCCGGTTCGTGCCGGCGGCTCGAGTCACGCTGCCGGTCGAGGTGCCGCGCCGCGGCTGGTACGCGCTGCAGGTGCGCTTCAAGCGTGGCGACGATGTCTGGCTCACGCGCGAGACGCATTTCGCCCTGCTCGCGCCCGACACCCGCCGGCATCGCGACCAGGCGCCGTGGGGCACGTGGGACTTCGGTGGCGGGCACTACACGCCCGCCGACCCGGACATCACCGGGCCGCTCTACGTGAAGGCCGGGCTGCGCTACGGGATGTTCACCCAGCCCGCCGAGGTGCGGGAGCGTTACGGCGTGCTCAAGGGCAATGACCTTAAGGCCAAGGACGCCAGCGACGTGCGCGAGATCGCCCGCAGGTGCGCGGAGGACCCCAGCTTCCCGGTGCCCGAACGCATCATGATCTTCCACGAGGACGCCATCTCCGGGCCGCATATCATGCGCACGCCCACGATGTTCACCGCCCGCGAGCCCTACGAGTTTGACGCGACGGAGCAGGAGCGCTTCGATGCCCTGTGGGAGGGCGCGATGGGGGCGTGTCGCGAGATCCGCATGCGCTTCCCGGACGCCGAGATCTACTTCGGCAACGGGAACGTGCATCTCCTCGAGGAGTTCCTGCAGCGCGGCTTCCCGCGCGAGCTGTTCGACGCGCGCGGCAACGAGGCCGGGAACTTCCAGCGTCCGCCCGAGGCCCAGCCGCCGGACTTCGTGGGCAATAACTCGGGCCTGTGGATGGACCGGCAGGTGCTCGATCACTACGGCTACCAGGACGTGCCCCTGCGCCAGTGCTACGAGATCTGCTACCCGAGCACCAACCCGGGCAACCTCTCCTTGCGCACCCAGGCCGCCTACTACGTGCGCCACATCCTGCACTCGATGGCGTGGGAGATCCCCATCATCCGCGCCGGGCTGATCGTGGATGTCGGCAACTCCTACTGGTTCAGCAACTGGGGCGCGTCGGGCTTCTGCTTCGCTCAGCCCGATGTCAGCCCGAAGCCCTCCTATGTCGCGATCGCGACGCTGACGCAGGTCCTCGACGGCGCCCGCTTCCAGCGCGTAGTGCCGTGCGCGGCGCCGACGGTCTATGCGCTGGAGTTCCGACGCGGTGACGGTCGGCGCGTCACCTGCCTGTGGACCGTGCGCGGCACGCGCCAGGTGCAGGTGACGCTGTCCACCGAGGACCGGCTCACGCTGGTGGACATGATGGGCGATGAGCACGCGCTGCCCGTGCGCCGACGTCGGGCGCAGCTCACGATCTCCGCCGACCCGGTCTACCTGGTGTCGAGGGTGCGCGTGGCGCGCATCGAGGCCGGGCTGTCGGCCCTCGCGGACCGGCCCGAAGGCGAGAACTTCGTCATCTCGCCCCTGGGCGACATGGGCGAGTGGACCGTCGAGACCGGCCGCGACCTCGAGCTGGAGATGTACGATTTCGCCTGCGCTCGGCGCAGGGGCGAATTCGAGTATCGTGAGGTGGCCCAGTTCGAGGGCGAGACCGATGTGTTGTGCGTCCGCCCACGGCTGCCGGTGGACGGGCCGGTCTTCCTGCCCATGTACTCGGCCCTGCGGCACACCTCGGGCGTGGAGATCCCTGGTGAGCCGACCGAGATCGGCCTGATGGTCAACGGCAACGGGGGCTGGGGCCGGATCATCTTCGAGCTGGAGGACGCCTCCGGCCAGCGCTGGATCTCGCTGGGCTGCGAGCAGCAGGGCGAGCCGACGCACTGGATGGCCGACCGGCTGTCGCCCGATCAGTTCGCGGCACTGCGGGGCGCAGGCATCAACGACTGGAACACATCCGACCCATGGGGGCGCAGCAGCATTAACTTCGAGGGCTGGGGCTACCTGCGCTTCCCGCTGCCGGGCAACTATCCCGGCGAGGGCTACCACTGGCCCTACTCCAGCCAGTGGCGCTTCAGCGGCGACGGGGTGGTGCACTATCCGCTGCGCTTCACGCGGCTGATCATCACGCTGCCCGAGAGGGTGCTGCGCTTCCGCGACTATGAGCCGGTGGCCCGGCAGGAGATCTACCTGCGCGATCTGATGGTGACCTACCTGCCGCCCGAAGAGGCCTTCACCGCTCCGTAGGGCGTCTGCGGATGCGAACTCATGCTGGTGCCGGAGCCGGGATTCGAACCCGGACGAGGGGGGTAATCCCTCAGAGGATTTTAAGTCCCCGGCGTCTGCCAGTTCCGCCACTCCGGCTTTGAACGGCACCAAACGACAGAGAACGACAGAAAACGGCAGAGCATGACGGCGACGACGACGTCACGCCGGACACACAGGTGAGGCCTTGAGTCGGTGCCGTTCCCCCATGCCCCATGCCCCATCCCCGATGCCCCGCCGTCACAGGTCGTTGCCGTCCCCCATTGCCGCTTCCCCATTGCCCATTGCCCGCCGTTAAAGACACTGGAGGCGGCAACCGGATTCGAACCGGTGAATAGCGGTTTTGCAGACCGCCGCCTTAGCCTCTTGGCTATGCCGCCTCATACAGGTCCCCACCGGCGTGTCGGCCGCCGGCACGGGCCACATCCTGGTTGTTATGCGCCCTCTTACCAAGAGGCGGGCCGGGCTTATGCCGGGCCCGCCTCGGAATTGTCTGGAGCGGGAGAAGGGATTCGAACCCTCAACCTTCTGCATGGCAAGCAGATGCTCTACCGTTGAGCTACTCCCGCATGTCAATCGTCTGGAGCGGGAAACGGGATTCGAACCCGCGACCCTCAGCTTGGGAAGCTGATGCTCTACCAACTGAGCTATTCCCGCTCGAAATGGCTTCGCTCGAAAGAGCCGCTCCCGTCATCGTCGTGGTGGGCGGTGCAGGACTTGAACCTGCGACCTCCTGCGTGTGAAGCAGGCGCTCTTCCACTGAGCTAACCGCCCG
>CAZTZN010000141.1:0-4355 GCA_964617715.1 uncultured Armatimonadia bacterium
AACCCCAACGGCGGCGGCTCTGAAGAGCCGCCCTCCGAACGTCATCGGCAATCTCGCCCAATACGCAGCTGGGGCGGAAGACTTGCATGGCTGGTCCCCGTCGGCGTCTGTTGTTTGTCGTTCGGAGGGGCCGGTCGCCTGACCGGCCCGGAACGCATTGTCATGGCCGTACGAAGGGCGCGCGTGCACATGCGCCGACGCCCGCGGGCGGCTACTCCTACGTCCAGTCGATGGTGTGGTACTCCCACCGGCAGTAAGGCAATGCCGCCGCGAGGCGCTCGCGGTCGTCCGCCTCCTCGCCATGGATGGTCAGCAGGTCCGACGCCACCGCCGCCTCGACGTCCAGCCGCCGCATCAGCAGCCGGTGCAGGATCAGTTCCTTGCCCTCGAGCGTGATCTCGCGCCGCGCGCGGGGGCCCTCCCACAGGCTCCAGTCGTGACTCGGCGACCACGCCTTGATCTTCAGCTCCGCGATGGCCTCGCAGTCCTCACACACCTTCGCGAACAGCCGCTCGGGGGCAATCACCCGGCCCATGATCATCGTGTGCCGCGGGCCCTCCACGAAGCCCTCGGCGCGCATGACCATGCGGAACGGGCTGTCCACGCAGGCGATGGTGTTCACCGGCCAGCCGCGCCGTGCGCCTTCGGCGGAGATGCCCCGGATGACCGCGCGCGCCGCCTCGTCGCCGGTGGCGGCGATCTCGAGGATGGTGATGGCCTCGCTCGCGCGCACGCCGGTCCGGATCGATGCGATGATGTAGGCCTGCAGCTCGCCCGCTGTCGGGTAGCGCACGAAGATGATCTGCTGAGGGATGACCGTGAAGATCATGTCGCTCAGCGCGCGCCGCCAGTAGCCGACCGCGCGCGGCGGGAAGCCGCCATAGTCGGCGAAGGTGGCGTTGAACACGCGCAGCAGCTCGGGCTCGATGGCCAGCAGCTCGTCGCGGCCCTGCACCCCCACGTCGGCGGCGGGCACGTCCCCGGGCGGGCGTGAGAGCGTGCGCATGTAGATCAGGTCGCGATGACCACTCTTCTCGTAGAAGCGGTAGCCGGCTGAACGCTCGGCGCCGCGGTAGACCATCAGCGCTTCGGCGCGCTCGCGCAGGAAGTCGGCGGCGGCCTCGATCATGGCGGTGCCGATGCCGCGGGAGCGGAAGTCGGCGCGCGTGCCGACGGCGTGCTCGAAGGCGGTGTCGATGATCTTGCCGGGCGCGACCTGGAAGCGGCGCTGATCGAGCGGGATGGCGCCGATGGGGATGCCGTCGAGGAAGGCCATGGACGCGGTGTCGGTGGGGTAGCGTCGCCAGTCCTCAGCGCTGATGGGCGGGAAGATGGCGTTGCGGATCGAGAGCATGGCCTCGATCTCGTCGGGCCAGATCATCTCGCGGCAGACCAGGTTCTCCATCGCGTGCGCTCCCTGCGGTCGTGGCGTGGTGGGTGCCCGGGCAGATTCGACGCACCGCCGACGCGACCTGCCCGAACGCCCGAGAGTCGGCGGGCGCGGGCGCTCGCTGTCCACACTCGCCCGCGGCCGTACACGACGCGGGGCAGGCCCGGACCGGCCCGCCCCGATGCGCTCGCGAGTTGCCCCTCCCGGCGTCTACGGGTTCACATTCTCCTCGAGGATGGGGTAGCTGGTGATGACCCTGCCCAGATACAGGGGGCCGAAGGTGCCGTCGTCCTGGCGCTGCTGACGGAACAGGCAGCGCATGACCCGGCAGCCCTCGGCCTGCTTCACCGCCACGGCGCCGGTGATGCGCTTGAAGTAGCTCACGTGCAGCACGTTCTCCACCCACCACGCCTCCCAGCCCTCGGCGAAGGGGCTGGTGACGACAACGCGCAGCACCTGATCGTTCCAGCCCTGCTCGGCGGCCTCGGCGGCGTAGGCCGCCTGCATGGCGGCATGCAGATCGGCATCGTCGGGCGCGACGTCCTCAGGCATGACCATGTCCTCGATCTTGAACAGCCACTCCTCCCAGAAGGCGTCGAGGTACTCCATGGCCTTGTCGTGGATCTTCTGCGCCATCTCGTTGTCGGGCTCGCGGGCGAGCACCACGCGCGCCGCGTCGAGTGCGTTGATGGCGCTGATGGGCACGCCCCCGCCGCCCTCCTCGGCCAGCACCTCCTGCTTCCCGTATGCGAGGATCTCGGCCAGGCTGTCGGTTACGTACTGCTCCATGGCCGCGTTGGCCTCGGCGATGACCTGCGGGATCCACTCGAAGCGGTTCTTCTCCGCGTCCTCGATCCGCGCCTGAGACCACCCGGCCCCCACCGTCAGCTCGGCGTCGGGCACCAGGGCCACGAAGGCCGCCCTGTCGGGGTACTTCGCCTGGAACTCCGCCAGCTCGGGGGTGATGATTCCGGCGAAGTAAGGCGGGATCCAGTAGGCCTCCTCGGTGTCGAGCATGGCTCCTTCGTCCACCCAGTCGAGGAGTCCGGACGCCAGCTTGCCGTGCTGCTCGAACATGCGGTTCCACCACGCCTGGGCGACCGCCTGCTCGGTTTCGTCGGTGCCCCACTCCTCCATGTCGGCGCGGATCTTGGCGATGCCGTCTCGGATGTAGTCGGCGGCCATGTGATCGGCGGGCAGGCCGAAGGCGATGGCCAGCTCAAGCTCGAACTGTGCGTCCTTGAGGAGGAAGGTCGTGTTGGTGTACTCGGAACGCTGAAACGCCAAGCCCGCCTGATCGAGGTACTCTTCCGCCTGGTCCATGCGGCTTTCGAGGAGGTCCGAGCCCAGGTCCTCTCTGCTCACCGTGGGCATCTGAGCGGAGACCGATCCGGCCAGGAGCACAAGCGAGGCACAGACAAGCACCAAGCGCATCACGACCACCTCCATTCGTCAGTGAGCACACATTCGCCCCTCGGTCATCACGACGATAACTAACAAGAGGATTGCCGACAGATCTGCGACCCGTTCTCGCCACCGTGCCTCAACATTATTATGTATATGAGCACGACTCCGTCAACCTTCGTTTGCCCGGCGCCGCCGTCAGGTTACGGGCCGCCAACCGGGTCGGTCTGGGAGGCGAGGGCCGCCCGCCACGGGCGGCATCCGAACGCGCCGTGGGCTCCGGCGCCCTCGCCCGCGAGAGGGGCCTGTGCTATAATGGCGCGCGCGAAGCAGGGAAGGCTACGGAAGGACGCCCCGTGATGGCACAGAGCGACAGCAGCGCCCGGCCCGCCGACGATCTGCGGCTGCGTCCCGGCGACCTGGTGATGACGGACTTCGACGGCACGGTGACGCGTCGCGACACCGGCTGGGTGGTCTTCGACGCGCTGGGCCTGCGCGAGGCGTGGGACTGGGAGTACCGCTGGCGCGAACGGGAGATCAGCTCCATCGAGTGTCTGACCGGGCAGTGGGGGCTGGTGAAGGTGCCGGCGGCGGAGCTGCTGGCGCTGATCGACAGCATCGAGCTGGACGAGCGCTTTCCCGAGTTCGTGGAGAGCGCGCGCGGTGTCGGGGCCGAGGTGGTGGTGGCCAGCGATGGGCTGAGCTTCTACCTCGACCGTATGCTCGCGCGTCTGGGGCTGGAGATCTGCGAGGGCGACCCCGAGCCGGGGGTGCGTCGCGCCTGCATCGCGCGCTACGTCAACCATGCCGAGCTGACCGACGAGGGCGTGGTGATCGAGTTCCCCCACGCCAACGCGGCGTGCCTGCAGTGCGGCAACTGCAAGACGCGCCATCTGACGCGGCTGCAGCTCAAGTACGAGCGCACGATCTACATCGGTGACGGCTACTCGGATCGCTGTCCGGCGTTGCAGGCGGATGTCGTCTTCGCCAAGGATCACCTGGCGCAGCTCATGGACGCATGCCGGGTGCCCTACGTGCCCTTCGAGGATTTCGGAGATGTGATCGAGCTGACCGTGGGGTGACGGTGGGCATCAATCGCGGGTCGCCTCGTTCATGCTCGAGCCCGCGCAGGCCGGTACCTGAGGCAGTGAGGCCGATGACGTGCGTGCGGCGACGGCGCGTCCCGGAGTGCGGGACGCGCCGTCGGCGGTTGTGCGGGGAGGCCGTGGGCTACTGCAGGCGCTGCAGGGCGGCGTTGGCCTCAGCGGCCATGTCGCCGGTGGCGCCGAGCTGCAGTACCTGGTTGAACTCGGTGACCGCCTTGTCCTTGAGGTCCGCGGCGCCCGCATCGGCCATCTCGGCGTAGATCCACGCCAGGCCCCAGTGGGCGTCGAGATTCGACGGATCGGCCGCGACCGCAGCCTCGAACCTGGAGCGCGCCTCGGCGTAGTTGCCCGCGTGCTTGAGCTGCATGGCCTCGCTCACCATCGCGGAGGCGTCGCCGCCCGCCGCGGGGGCGCCGCCCATCATGCCGGGGGCCTCGCCGCCCGGCCCGGCCTCG
>CAZTZN010000141.1:4455-12625 GCA_964617715.1 uncultured Armatimonadia bacterium
TCGCCGCCCGGCCCGGCCTCGGCCATCTCACCGGGAGGCGGGGCCTCGCCCATCTCACCCGGCGGCATCGGTTCGCCCATCTCGCCCGGCCCTGCCGCCTCGGGCCCGGCGCCGGCCCCCGGTGGCCCACCGCCGCTGTCGGCCGCCTCGTCGCCACCACCGCCGCCGAACAGACAGCCCTGGAGTCCCAGCGCCAGCAGCAGCGCGAGTATGCTCAGCAGCACCAGCATCAGAGTTCGTGGCCTCATCGTCGTCTCGCTCCCTTTCGTCGCCGCCGGGTGCCCGGCCGCAGCGGCTTCCTGAACGCCGACTCTTCTCATGGCGTGGCACTTGCCCGGCTCCACGCCGTCCCTCCCCCCGTACATTCGCTCTCCGAGCCGCATGGGCCTCCCCGTCCGACGGCGCTTCATCCACGGCCGAACCTGCGATCCAGCTCGCTGCGCGACATGCTCACGATGATCGGGTCGCCGTGCGGGCAGACGGCCGGGGTGGGGCTGGCATTGAGCGCGTGGATCAGGTCAGCGATCTCGCGGTCGGTCAGCGCCTGCCCGGCCTTGATGGCGGCATGGCAGGCGACGGTGGCGAGCAGCCGCTCCCGCGCCTGCGCTCGATCGAGGGGGCCCCACTGCAGCAGCTCCTCGATGATCTCGCGCAGCACCTGCTCGACGTTGGTGTCCACCAGCGTGGCGGGCACCGCGCGGACGATGAAGTCGTTGCCGCCGAAGGGCTCGACCTGAAAGCCCAGGGCGTTGAGGTGCGCGCGATGCTCTTCGACCGCGGCGCGCTCGGCGTCGGTCAGCTCCAGCGTGATGGGCAGTACCAGCATCTGCCGGTGCACCTCGCCCTCGCCCGCGGCTGCGGACAGGCGGTCGGCGATGACCCGCTCGGCGGCGCGGTGTTGATCGACCAGCAGCAGGTCCTGACCGGCGCGGCAGGCGATGTAGGTCGCGGCCACCTGGCCGAGCGGTTCGAGCAGGTGCTCGGCGGGGAGGGCGTCGGTGTCGCCGTCACCGGCCTCGCGCGCAGTGAAGACCGCGGCGGTGGCGGGCTCATCGTGGTGCACGCCCAGGCCATCGTCACGCTCATCTACGCGCTCGGCGAAGGGGTTGACGCGCAGGCGCCGCGCCTGGAGCTTCGTAGCCGCATCGGGGCCGTCCCAGCGCCCGGCCTGCTGATCGCGCATGATGTTCCGGCCTCCGCCGCCGGGCCGGATGCCCTCGCGCTCGAGCGCCTCCTCGACCGCCTGCTGCAGGAGGTTGTGCATCTCCGCCTGGCTGCGGAAGCGCACCTCGATCTTGGTGGGATGCACGTTGGGGTCCACGAGTTCGGGGGGCGCCTCGATGTGCAGCACGCACAGGGGGTGCCTGCCCTGGGGCAGGAGGATGCCGTAGGCTTCGCGCAGCGCGTGGCCGAGCGAGCCGGAGCGCACGTAGCGGTGATTGACGATGAAGGTCTGGTGCTTGCGCGAGCTGCGGGTAAGTTCCGGACGGCCGACCAGGCCGGTGATGCGCACCGCGCCGGTGTCCATCTCAACGGGCACCATCTGCCGCGCGACGTTGGAGCCGTAGACTTCGGAGACCACCGCGCGCAGGTCGCCGCGGCCGGGTGCGGCCAGCAGCACCGTCCCGTCGTGCGTCACCTTGATGGCGACATCCGGGCGCGCCATCGCCAGCCAGGCGATCCAGTCGGTGCAGTGACCGCGCTCGGTGACGGTGGTGCGCAGAAACTTGCGCCGCGCGGGGGTATTGTAGAAGAGGTTGGCGACCTCGATGGTGGTGCCGGGGGGGCAGCCGGTGGTGCGCGCGTCGGTGATCTCGCCGCCCTCAACGGTGATCATGGTGCCCTCATCGGCGTCGTGCGGACGGGTGGTGATGCGCATCTGCGCGACCGACGCGATGCTGGGCAGCGCCTCGCCGCGGAAGCCCATGGTGGTGATGCGCTCGAGGTCGTCGGGGCCGGCGAGCTTGGAGGTGGCGAAACGCTGGACCGAGAGCGCCGCGTCCTCGGCGTCCATGCCACAGCCGTCATCGGCGACGCGGATGAGCTTCGTGCCGCCCTGCTCGAGCGTCACCTCGATGCGCGTGGCGCCGGCGTCGAGCGAGTTCTCGACCAGCTCCTTCACCACCGACGCCGGGCGCTCAACCACCTCGCCCGCGGCGATGCGGTTGGCCATCTGCTCGCTGAGTATGCGGATCGTGCCCATGTTGCCGCCAACGGTGCGTGTCGATCTGACTGCGCGCACGCGCCTTCGCGCCTCGAAGGCGATAGTCCTGCTCGATGAAGGTTCCGAGCGCGGTCGTGGCGCATGATTCGCCGAACATGCAGGCGCTGCGCGCGCCGATTCGCAACCATGGAGTTCATCATGATCGCCACCGCTCTCGTCATCGCCATCCCCTGGGCGCAGTGCGCCGAGGTCCCCGCCGAGGTCGTCTGCGAGGGCCGGTACCCGGCCCATCTGCAGGGCATCGCCGGCAACGGCGTGGACACGCTCTACTGGAGCTTCACCACCACGCTGGTCAAGACCGACCTCGACGGGCACATCCTGGCAAAGGTCGAGGTCCCCTACCATCATGGCGACCTGTGCCTGGTCGAGGACCGGCTGTACGTAGCATGGTCCACGCGCTTCAACCGCCCCGACGGCGATGACGCCCATGTCTACATCTACGACGCGGGCGATCTGTCGCTGATCGAGAGCGTGGCGCTGCCCGAGGTGCGCTTCGGCGCCGGCGGCATGGATGCGCACGACGGGCACTTCTTCGTCATCGGCGGCCTGCCGGAGGGCTACGAGGAGAACTACGTCTACGAGTACACGGGCGACTTCGAGTACGTGACCACGCACGTGATCCCCAGCGGCTACACCACGCTGGGCATCCAGACCGCGTGCTGCCATGACGGCGCATGGTGGTTCGGCTGCTACACCGTCGAGGGGAAGAAGGGCCTGCTCAAGACCGACCTCGAGTTCAACCTGCTGGGCATCTACGACGTGTCGCCGGCGATCGGGCTGGTCGGCTGGGGGGAGGGGCGCTTCCTGATGGGCGTGCACTTCGGGGAGCAGTGGCAGGCCAGGGCGGTGCCGATGGTCGCGGACGATGAGCGCGGGCTGGTGCCCTACGTGACCGACTGAGCGCGCTCGCCGAGTCAGTCCGGCAGCTCCGCCCCCGAGAAGCCGGTGATCTCGATGGTCGCGTCCAGCGGCTGGCTCTCACCGGCCGGCGCTCCCTTGAAGTCGTACTCCTGGAAGCCCGCCGCCGTCGCGCGCACCCACTCCAGGTCACCTGCAATCAAGCGTGTCGCAACTGCGTCGGTTGCGCCGGGCCAGTCGGGCATCACGTAGAATGCGTAGACCGTGGACATGAACCAGTCCTCGGGCAGGTTCGTGAACCGCACGCGCACCTCGCCGTCGCGAAGGTAGCGCGCGGAGTCGAGGCCGCCGAAGACGAACCCGGCGTTGGCGCGATTGCCCGCGCGCGCCGCCTCATCCACGACCGCGGCCACCGTCTCGTACTCGCCGTCGGGCCCGAGCAGTTGCAGCTCGTGCTCGGGCTTACCGTCCTCGCCATCGATGTCGTTGGCGTACAGCCAGATGGCGAAGCTCGCGGGCACAGCGCCCGGCGCGGGCTGTTCGCCGCGTCGGGCAAGCCACTCGCGCTTCGTGAGCGGGCCCGGGGCCTCGCTGACGACCTGCAGCGCCTGGGCCACCGCGCCCGAGGTATCGAGGAAGCGCGCGATGTAGCTGCTCTGGCCGTCGCGGAAGCAGTGCTCCTGCGCGTGCTCATCCAGGTACGCCCGCACCGCCGCGGCGGGCGCCGCCAGCTCGGGCGAGTCCTCGCCCGGCCTGGACCAGCGCGCATCGGCCAGCTCCCGCGCCTGCGCCATCACTGCGTCCATGTAGCGCATGCACACCTCCACGTAACCGAGGACGACCGCCGCCCTGTCGATACGCGCGCGCACGTCCTCGCCCTCGGCCAGCGCCAGGGCGCGGTCGAGGCGCTCGCGCTGCGCTGCGATCAGATCGTCGGTGAAGATCAGGGGCAGCTCGGCGTACTCCGCCGACAGGTGCACATCGGCCGCGATCGCCGCCTGCTCGTACCCCTCCCAGTACTCGCGCATGGGCGCTTCGGCCGCGCCGTACATTCTGGCGTAATAATCCGCGAGCAGCGCATCGACGTCCAGGTCCGCGTCCCACAACAGCTTGCTCGCCACGTAGTAGTTCAGGCCGATGGTCCACCAGTTGTGCGCGTACTGCGTGTAGATGCCGAAAAGCCCCTGATCGCGCAGCCACGGGATGTCCTCGCGCATGGCGTGGATGATGGGGAAGGGCAGTTCCAGCGCCGCCACCTTGTAGTAGTACTCGTAGAGGCACAGGCTCGGGTAGATGCGCCCCCAGCCCTCCATGGCCGCGCGGAAGTCGCGGTTGATGGGGCAGTCCGGATCGGTGATGGCGTGGTTGTGGCACCAACTGTGGCACATCTGGCCGATGCAGGTGTCGGGCACGGTCAGTTCGCGGTCGAGGGGCTCCAGCACGTAGGCGGAGTAGATGCCGGTCTTCACCATGACATCGGGGTGAGTCCGCGCAAGCCGCCGGGCACACTCGTCATAGAAGATGGTCATGCGCCGCGAGAGCGTGCGCAGCTTGCGGTCATCGAGGCCGCTCCAGCCCGAGTTGATCTCGGCCACCGAGTACCCCGTATCCTCGTCCAGCGCCCGGCAGGCGTCGCACTCGCAGAAGCCCAGGCCGTCGTTAGGGAAGAGGGAGATGATGTCGATGTCCGGGTCGGCGTCGAGTATGCGGCGCATGGCCGCGACCGTGGCGGCCATGGCCTCGGGGTTGCTGGTGCAGAGCTGATTGCCGTGCACGCTCTCGAAGCGCTTGCGCAGGCCGCCGACCAGCGCGAACCACTCCGGGTGCTCGGCGAAGTGCTCGTCCGGCGGCACGAAGCGGCGGAAGGTATGTGCCGAGCCGAACACCTTCAGGCCCAGGCTCTCGTCGGGGAGCGCCACGTTCTGACGGCTGCGCAGGGCCCACTGGCCACGGCCGATCCAGCGCATGCGGAAGTCGGGCGCCTGCGCCTCATCCATGCGCCCGACCTCGATGGTCGGCGAGGCCGGCACGACCTCGCCCAGCGGATCGGGGTTGAACCAGCGCACGCCCAGCTTCTCCTCGAGGAAGGCGTAGACCGCGTAGTACGTGCCGAGGTCCGAGCCGCCGAGCAGCGCCAGGCCGTCCTCGTCCGCGACCATGAGCAGGCCCTCGTCGCCGAGCGCCCGCGCGCGCTCGAGCAGGCCCTGCTCCCGCGCGAAGTCGGTGCGGCCGACGAAGATCGGATAGCCACCGACGGCCGCTCTCTCGTCCACGATGGGCAGCTCGGCGCCGGAGATGCGCGCCAGGTACGCCTGCAACTCGACCGCGGCGGCGCGCTCGTGGTCGCTGGCGTCGGGGCCGATGATGATGGCGCCCGCGGGCGCGCCGTCACGCACCGGCACGCCGACGCGCTCGCCCATGGGGGCGTAGAGTTGCGCCCGGGCGCTGGCGGCGCCGAGCAGCCCGGCGATGAGCACGACGTACACTCGAGACATGGTGCCTCCGGGTCAATCGATTCGTCGCGCGTCCCAGCCGTGCTCGCGCAGGTGGGCGAGAACCTCGGCGACATGCTCGTGCCCGCGCGTGCCCAGCACGATCTCCACCTGCGCCTGCCCCAGCTCCAGGTCCACGCTCAGGCGGTCGTGATGCACCTCGACGATGTTGGCGCCGGTCTCGGCGATGGCGGCGGTGAGCCTTGCCAGCGCGCCCGGGCGGTCGATCAAGGTGACCTCGAGCTTCACCGCGCGCCCGGCCTCGACCAGGCCCCGGTCGATGACGCCCGCGAGGGTGGTCACGTCCGCGTTGCCGCCGCTGATGACCAGCACGACCGTCTGCCCCGCCAGCTCGGAGCAGCAGGCCTCCAGCGCCGGCACCGGCGTCGCCCCTGCGCCCTCGGCGACCAGCCGGTGGTGCTCGAGCAGCTCGAGGATCGCCCGCGCGATGTCGCGCTCGGCGACGGTTACGATGTCATCGACGCGCTGGAGGATGATCTCGAGCGTGCGCGCGCATGGCTCGCCCACGGCGATACCCTCGGCGATGGTGCCGCGCACCGGCGCCGCCGTCAGCTCGCGCAGCTCGCAACTGCGCTGCATGGCCGGCGCGTTTGCGGCCTGAACGCCGATGATGGTGGTCCCGGGGCGCAGCGACTTGATCGCGGTGGCGATGCCCGAGATCAGCCCGCCGCCGCCGATGGGCACGATCACGCAGTCGGGCGCGCACTGCTCGAGGATCTCCAGCCCGATGGTGCCCTGGCCGGCGATGACGGCGTCGTCGTCGAAGGGATGGACGAAGTGGGCGCCGCTCTCGTCGGCCAGCCGGTACGCCTGCGCCTCGGCCTCGTCGAAGCTCTCGCCGTGGAGGATGACGTGGCCGCGGAGGTCGGTGGTGCGCTGGACCTTCATCACGGGCGTAGGTTCGGGCATGACGATGGTGGCGTCGATGCCTACCGCGCGCGCCGCCGCCGCGACGCCCTGGGCGTGGTTGCCCGCCGAGGCGGTGATGACGCCGTGGGCGCGCTGGGCGTCGGAGAGCTGCAGAATCGCGTTCGAGGCGCCGCGGATCTTGAACGCCCCGGTCACCTGCAGGTTCTCGCACTTGAGCAGCACCTCACAGCCGAGGCGCTCGCTCAGCCGGTCGCTGGGGAGCAGTGGTGTGACGCGCGCGATCCCCTGCAGGCGCCGCGCCGCGGCTCGGATGTCGTCGAGCGTCACCATCGCGTGGCCTCCTGCGCTGCCGCTCGCCATCGCTGTTCGGAGCGACGCATCTTCAGATGCGTCGGCCGTTGCAAGGGCGGGCCTGCGCGCCCGCCCGGTCGTTGTCGTTCGTCGGGCCTCCCCCCGCCCGAACAAGCTCGACCTCCCCCTGCCTTTCGCCACGAACGACGTGACGAGGACAGGACGGGGGGACGGCACTGACGAGGGCCCGGGGCGCCGCTCGCGCGTCAGAACCTGCGCGCGCGCAGGGCCCAGAAGTCCCACGGGTCGTAGCCGCCGGTGTCGATGTGCTCGGCGGCGCGCGCCGCCACCTGCTCGGAGGTGTCCGGTCGGCAGTTGAACAGATAGCTCCCGACCTGCTGTCGCTCCGGCAGGCCCGCCCACGTCACCATCAGCTCGACCGCCTCGTCGCGCTCGCGGAGCTGGTAGCCGTAGATGAACTCGCAGCCATCCTCGGTGATAAGGTGCAGGCGCGTGTCGTCGGTACGGTGCGCGGCGCAGGTCGGGCGACCGATGGCGATGATCTCCGCCCACTCGCGTGACCGCCACGCGCCCCACGCGCGCCAGTGCAGGCCGTCGGAGGCGACCACGACGCGGCCGCGCAGCCACCAGATGATGTCCATCACCGGCACGGGCAGCAGCACTCCGCCGAGGATCAGCGCGATCAGCGCCAGGCCCATGACGCTCTCATCCGACCAGGTCCCGGGCTCGCGCACCAGCAGCGACTCGGCGGCGATGACCGCTATCGCGAGCGCGAGCAGCCCGAGCATGACCCACGACGCGCGCGAGATGCCGTAGCCGAACACGCGGCCGGACGGGCTTCGTGCAGACGACACACGGCCACCCCTCTCATCCTGGGCTACTGCTCCTCCTCCGCCTTCTCCTTCAGCCGCGCCAGCGCCTGCAGCGCCTCCAGCGGCGTCATCGTGTCCGGGTCGAGGCGCTTGATCTCCTCGACCAGCGGGTGCGGCGCGGCCTCGAAGAGCTGGAGCTGCACGGTCGGCGCGACCTTCGCCGCCGCCTCGTGCGACGGGCCGACCTCCGTGCCGATGTCCTCGCGCTCGAGGGTGTGCAGCACCTCCTTCGCGCGATCGATGACCGCCTGGGGCAGGCCCGCGAGGCGCGCGACCTGGACGCCGTAGGAGCGCTGGGTGCCGCCGGGCTCGATGCGGCGCAGGAAGGTGATGTGATCGCCCTCCTCGCGCACCAGGATCTTCAGGTTCTGCACCTGCTCGAAGAGCGCCTCCAGCTCGTTGAGGTGGTGGTAGTGCGTGGCGAAGAGCGTCTTCGCGCCGATCTCGTGGATGAGGTACTCGGCGACCGCCCAGGCGATGGCGACGCCGTCGAAGGTCGAGGTGCCGCGGCCGATCTCGTC
>CAZTZN010000142.1:0-2412 GCA_964617715.1 uncultured Armatimonadia bacterium
CGCAGGCCGTCGCCGCCCACCACGTAGACCTCGGCCTCGGCGCCGTCGGGGAAGCCGAAGCGCCCCGAGACCGCGGTGCAGATGCGGTCCTCGCCGATGATGACGCCCTCGCGCAGCTCGACCGGTGTGAACGGGAACATGGGCGCGAAGAAGTTGAACTCCTCGGGCTCGCGCACGTAGTGATGGCCGTAGTAGAGGGCGCTCTGCTGGAGGATCCCCAGCGCGTTGCGCGCCGCCTCGGCGGTCGTCGAGTCGTCGTGGTGATTGCCCAGACCCAGCGGGCAGCCCAGGTGAGTGTTGGCGACCGCCGAGAAGGTGTTGGTCTCGACGAAGCGCACAAGTCTCTGCCGGGTCATGGTGCGCGTGGTTGCCTGCCCGTTGGCCATCAGGAAGGCGCCGCGTTCGCGCACGTGCTCGATGATGTCCAGCTTGAGCGGCTGCGTGATCAGGGGCACCGAGGTGATCGTGCGCACCACCTCGTGCGTGCTCGGGTCGATGACCACGCTGACGCCGTCCCACGCCATGTCCTCGGCGTACCACAGCACGCTGTAGCTCATCTCATCCCAGTAGATCCCGGCCGCACCGATGGTGTCGAGGATGGTGTCCACGAAGCCCCACAGCGCCCGGCCGTAGCTGTTCTCGCGCGTGGGCACGTAGAGCGGCAGGCGGTAGCTGTAGGGGTAGCCGACGTGCTCACCCTGCGCGTTGAGCAGCCGCGAGTCGGCGTACTTCTCCTCGCCATCGGGCTCGGTACAGCAGAACGCGTGGAAGTAGCACAGCGGCAGCGTCTCGGGCGCCGCCTGGCGCATCTTGGTGATCCAGTCGCGCTCGCCCGCAACCCACTCGGGCGCGAACAGAACGCCGGTGCCGTGAGCGTACTTCCCGTCGGGATACTTGACGATCCCGCCCACCACGATCCTAATCTCGCGCGAGCGCATCCACTGCGCGTACTGCTCGGGCTCCCAACCGGGGTAGATGCCACTGCCGAACACGAACGGGCCGGGGATGGTGAAGTTCACGCCCCAGTTGCGGCGCACCGCGTTGACGAAGTCCCAGTAGTCGCCGGCGGGCGTCGGGTAGATGCTCCACTCCAGCGTGACCGAGCCCCCGCCCGCGAGGCCCAGTCGCGGGTCGCTGATGCCGAAGCGCTCGGGCTCGCGAAAGCTCACGTTGTGCACGCGGAAGACGTCGTCCTCGGCCAGCAGCGCCAGCCCGCAGTCCGGCCAGCGCGCGTAGATGGATGGATGAGCGGGGTTGTAGACCCGCGCCCGAGAGGGCCGCGTGGGTCGCCCGGCAATACGCACCTCGGCGGGCTGCTCGGCGATGGCGCAGGTGTGCTCGATCATCAGGCCCTGCAGCGTGTCGGAGGTGTTGGTCAGCGTGTCCGCCACCGCAACGTGATCATCGAGAACGGTGACCTTGCGCTCGACCCGCCATACCCCGACCGGCCACCGTACCGACGCATCGCCTCCGGACTCGATGCGGGCGCCGGCGCCCGCGGGAGGTGTCTGCAGCCACTCGCCATCCGGCAGGCTCATGCGCGTGCCGACCTCGAAGTCGCGCCCGCCGGCCTGCACGGTGATCGCGCCCCCGGGGTCGAGCCGCACGCGCATGTCGATGGGACGAGGCTGCTGCGCCACGAAGGTGGGCAGCGGCCCGGTGGGCGCGGGCGCGATCTCCTCGCGCGGGCGCTCGATGGCCCGGCCGACCTCCACCTGCACGTTGCGGATGACCATGGTGGAGGGGTTCTCGAGGAGTTTGAGGTGCTCCAGCACCAGCGTGTTCTCGCCCGGCTGCACGTAGGGCGTTATGTCCAGCACAAAGCGGTAGGGGTCGGCGTCGGGGGCCGCGTAGTAGTTGTCGGTGTCCACGATCGCCGCTTCGAAGTCGGGTGAGCACAACACCCGGAAGCGCGTGCCCTTCACCCAGGTCAGGTCCACGCCGCCGACCACGGTGAACTCGTTGAGCTTGTTGAGCAGCGCCTCCTCGTCCAGCCAGGTGCCGTTGACCCCGATACGCAGCCACGGGTTCGAGCCGCTCAGCCGGTCCGACTCGATGCGCGCCTCCAGGCTCAGCCGCACCTGGTGCTCGATGGAGAACGCGGGCACGGTGAAGCTGAACTCCCCCGTCCACGGCGCAAGTGAGGTGTTCTCTTCGAGGATGACCACGGGCTCGGCCTCCTGGGCGACCGCCCCGAAGGGCAGCGCCAGCAGCAGCGTCATGATCGCGATGCGCATGAGGGCCTCCTGTCGATGTCGGAGTTGCGGGCATTGTACCCGGCCGGGCCCGCGTCGGCAAGCGGGCCCGGCCGGGTCAGGCGCTGGCGCCACCGTTGTCGTTGCCGTTGTCGTTTGTCGTTGCCGTCCGGAGGGCGGCTCTTCAGAGCCGCCGCCGTTGTCGTCGCCGGGGACA
>CAZTZN010000142.1:2512-12614 GCA_964617715.1 uncultured Armatimonadia bacterium
CGACGGGGCGGGAGCGCTGTGCGTGCGATGGGTCTCAGTCGATCGTGGTTGCCGTTCGGAGGGCGGCTCTTCAGAGCCGCCGCCGGGCGTTGTCACGCGCGGGCCGGAGTCCGGGCATGGATGGCCGAAGGCCCCCACGCCGACCGCGGCGAATTGCTCGATCTGCAGTCCATGCCGCCGCCGGAGGCCGCCCGATGAAGCTCAAGTGCAATCCCCCTGTCGCGCTGGACGAGTCGGAACTCGATCAGATCGCGCAGGCTGCGGTGCGCATCGCCGCGCGCGTGCCCCTGCGCGTGACCGGCGCGTCGCCGGGTGGGCGCGAGGACAACTACACCGACCAGCTCCTCGCGGCTCTGCGCGAGTATGGCTGCGAGATCAGCGGTGATCAGACGCGTGTGCATTTCCCCGAGGAGGTCATTGCGGGGGTGATGGAGCGCATCGCGCAGAACAAGGCGGCCATCCCCACTGAGTTACCCGACTACGCCGACACCATCACCTATGCCGCCTCGGGCCAGGCGCTGTGGTGCTGCGACGTCGAGACCGATCAGGTGCGCCCGGCTACCGTGCAGGACCTCGCGGACCTCTCGCGCGTGGTCGAGGCCATCCCGAACCTGGGACGCGCGCATCCGACCTTCATCCCCCAGGATGTGCCTGCGGCCACCGCCGAGGTGCACGCCTTCGCGACCATCATCCTCAACTCCAGCAGACCCTATCGGGTTTCGGTGTACACCGCCGAGCTGCTGGAGCACTTCATCGAGCTGGACACCCTCGCGCGCGATGGGGACCGCGAGGCGGTCAGGCGCGAGCCCACCTTCGCCGCCAAGGCGTGGTGGAACACCCCGTTCATGCTCACCGGCGAGAACATCGCCATCGCCATGCGCGCACGCGAGCTGCTCGGCTACCCGTTCACCATCTCGACCATGCCGGTGGCGGGCGCCGCCACGCCGGTGACCCTTGCGGGGTGCCTGGCGCTGTCCACCGCCGAGGTGCTGCAGTGCAACGCGATCAGGCTGGCGCTCGACGACGAGCTGATGGGCTGGGCGGCCGGGCCGCTGACCGTTGACCCGCGCAGCGGCATCCACACGCAGTCGGGCCCGGCGGTGCAACTCATCGGCCTGGCGGCGCGCGCCATGAGCGTGCACCTCTTCGGCGGCCGCCTCACCGCCCAGGGGGGGCCCACTACCTGCGCCAAGGTCCCGGGCGCGCAGTCGATGATGGAGAAGACCATGCAGACGACCTGGGCGATCATGGGCGGACAGCGCTACTTCGGCTCGCTCGCGACCCTGGCCGTCGCCGACGTGGGCAGCATCGTCCAGCTCATGCTCGACGTCGAGATGATGCGCCACTTCGAGCGCCTGCTGGAGGGTATCGCGGTCACGCCCGAGACCATCGCCGAGCAGGTCATCTGTGAGGTCGCGCCGCGGGGCGCGTACTTCCTCGGCCACGAGCATACCGCGAAGCACTTCCGCGAAGAGCTGTACCTGCCGGAGCTGATCGACACGCAGGTGCCGGTGGCGTGGATCGGCAACCCGCAGACCATGCTCGAGAACGCGCGCGCCAGGGCGCGGCGGCTGCTGCAAACCGCCGAGAATCAGTGCCCGCTGAGCGACGAGCAGCGCCGGCAGGTACGCGAGATCCTCGCCGACGCCCAGCGCGTCGCCGACGCCGTGGGCCTCGAAGGCTCGAAGCGGATGTAGCTGGGGTTCGGATCATCCGTCCTGTCCGGAGGGAACCGATGAAGCACAGACGGCCGTTGTTCATCATGCTGGCGCTGCTCCTGGCGCTGGTGTCATGCACATGGGCGGAGCTGCCGCCCGCGCCCGAGGGCACTTTCAGCGTGGTCGCGATCGGCGACACGCAGAACTACGCGGCCACCAGCCCCGAGACCTTCGAGGCCATCACCCGCTGGATCGTGGACAACCGCGAGGTCCAGCGCATCGTCTTCGTCACCCACCAGGGTGACATCGTGGACCGCCCGGACTCGCGTGAACAGTGGGAGAGGGCGCGCCGCGCGATGGACACGCTGCATGGCGTGGTGCCCTACGGGCTGTCGGTGGGCAACCACGACATGATCGGCTCGACCGGCGCCAAGCCCCTCTATGAGGAGTTCTTCGGCCGCGAGCGCTTCGAGGGTTTCGAGTGGTACGGCGGCAGCCCGGACAACAACGGCAACAGCTTCCAGCTCATCAGCGCTGAGGGCGTGGATCTGATCTTTGTCCATCTCGAATGCAACGCGCCCGATGATGTGCTGGCGTGGGCCGCCGATGTGCTCGACGCGCACGCCGACCGGCGCGCCATCATCACCACGCATATGTACCTGGGTCCGCTCGAACGGCCCGCCGACAACGCCGGCTACTTCTCCGACCCCAAGGGCCGCATGCGCTGGGTCAAGTGCCACGGCGAGCGCGGCAACTCTCCACAGCAGATCTGGGACAGGCTCATCAGCCGCCACCCGAACATCATCCTGGTGCTCGCGGGCGATCAGAGCCGCACTCAGGCAATGCGAACGCGCTCGGTGGGCGTGTACGGCAATACGGTCGATGAGCTGCTGTGCGACATCCGCCAGGGCTACATCCGCGTGATGCGCTTCGTGCCGGCCGAGGGTCGCATCGAGGTGCGCACCTACAGCCCCACGCTCGGGCAGCTCTGCGGCGGCACCGCCTACGTCCCCGACATCGCCCAGCACCAGTTCTCGCTGCCCTGCGACCTCACCGGTCCGGTCCCGACCGCCCACCCGAGGTAGCCGAGCTCGGCGCGGAACCGGCGGGCGCGCCCCGGCGTTGTGTTCTGTGGAACCGGACGCAGACCGACGCCGCACGTGAACGGGGGATCATCATGCGCGCTTGTCGGGTCGCACTGATCGGTGCCATCGTCCTCCTGTGTGTGTACCCCGCCCCGGCCGACGGAATGTTCATGCCGCCCGAAGAGATGTACTCGCGTGTCTACGGCGACCTCGGCGCCGCCTCCACCGAGCAGAAGGGCGTCATCATCGAGCTGCCCGAGGGCCGCGAGGCGCTGCTGCTGCAGACCACCTACCAGGGCCCGGCGGGCGAGTTCGCCTGGGTGATCCCGGTGCCCGGCGAGCCGGGCGAGAACGGCGTGTTCGTCGCCTCCACCGCGTTCATCGAGCACCTGCTCGACACCACCGCTCCGCGTGTGGAGACGCACATCGAGACGCCCCGGGTGCGGCACAGGCAGTACGAGGACGCCGCCGAGCCGCCTCCCGAGGATCTGGCGCCCGGCGGCATGGGCGGCCTCGAGGCGACCGTGACCGTGCACCGGCGCATGGACGTAGGCGACTATGACGTCTCCGTGCTCTCCGCCACCGGCCCTGAGGTGCTGATCGAGTGGCTCAACGAGAACGGCTACGCCACGCCCACGCAGCACGCGGACGTGATCGACCACTATGTGCGGCAGGGCTGGTACTTCGTGGCGCTGCGCGTGCGCCCGGCGGTTACCGAGCAGCGACCGATCCTCGATGACGTCAAGCCCATCGGCATCGAGTTCGCCACTGATGAGCTGGTCTACCCGCTCTACATCTCGCGCGCCAGCTCGCGGCAGAAGACCGCGCTGACGCTGGTGGCGCTGACCCGCGGGCCGGTGGAGTGTGATGGCCTGCACCCGGCGGAGTTGCCGCTGGGGCAGGAGTTCGATCCGGGCACCAGCTACTCGGCGATCCGGCGCGAGACCGTCGAGCAGGCCCTGCGACAGCCGGGGGCGATCCTGGAGTACGCGGGCTACGGCGGCATCATCGCGACGGACCTGCACTGGGTCGAGGACCGCCGGCCGGACGAGGGCGCCCCGAAGCCGGTGCTCATGTGGGCGACGCGCTGGTGGACCGTGCTCGACCTCGATGAGATGCAGGACCTGACGCTGCACCGGGCGGCCCGGCGGGGCGAGCGGGTGGTGGTCGAGCGCCACGGGCGCCTGCCGGGGCCGGGGCTGCTGAAGACGCTGAGCGTCCCGGTGGCGCCGATCGCGGCCGGGTTGTTGGTGCTCTTCGCGCTGTGGGGCGGCGTCACGAATCGTGTGCCACCGGAGCTGGCGCGGGCAGGCCTGCTGCTGGGGGCGGCCGGGTTGTTCGCGCCGTACATGCACCAGGGCCTGGCCCTCCTCACACTGGTCTGCGGCGGGCTGGTGGCGCTGGCCATCCTGGCCGCGGTGATGGCGCCGAATGACGCCGAGGATGAGCCCGCGCCCGTCGGGGGCTGGAGGGTGATGGGGTGGGCCGCGCTGATCGCCGGGTGGGCGTGGCTGGCGGGCCTGCTCGGGTTCATCTCAGGTCAGCACAGTGACCACGTCTACGTGCCGGATGGTCCCTTCGGCGGGTGGGTCCTGTGGCTGGTGCTGTGGCTGGTGCTGGCCGCCGCGGTGATCGGCCGTGAATGGGCGCGCTGGGGCATTGAGCGATGCGGCTTCGTGATCGCCGCGCTCGTGCTGAGCCTGCCGCTGTGGGTGATGGCTCACGCGGACGCGTTCGCCCGTGAGGACTTCGCCGCGCCCATCGTCGGCGGCCTCGGCGCGCTGCTCCTGGCGACGCTCGTGGGCTGCGCGGCCTGGCTCACCTGGCCCGGCGCGGCCCACCGCACGAGCCAGGCCTCGCGAGCGGCACGCATCGCCCTGCTGACCGGATTCGCGGTCTCCCTGGGCCTGGTCACCCTGATCGTGCTCGGTGGATGGATGGGCGACGAGGACCTCCGCACGGTCACCGTCCGGTCGCTGCTGGGGATGGCCGCGGCGGCCCCGCTGGCCTTCGCCTGGATCGCCATCGGCGGCGAACCCGCCTCCCGCCGTGCCGCGACCGCCTTCGCCCTGGTGCTGCTGATCCTCGGGGTCGCGGTATCCTTCGGCCGCTTCAGCTTCATCGGTCCCGCGTACGGCGGGTACATGGTCGAGCACAGCACGGGGCTTCGTCAGCTCGACAGCGCGCTGGCGCGGCTTGATCAGGCGCTGGTGCGCTTCATCGCCGACACCGGCTGCTATCCGGCCTCGCTCGATGACCTCACCGCCACGGTCGCGCCCGCGCGGGGCCTGGACTCGAGCGGCAACCCGGTGGCGCTCGCGGGTCAATTCCGCGGCCCCTACCTCGACGAGCTGCCCGAGGATCCGCTGACCGGCGCGCGCGACACCTGGCTCTACGAGGTAACCGGCGCGCCCATGATCGACACGGGCGGGCTGAGCATCACGCTCCGGCGCGAGTCCACCCCGGACCATGCCGCCGAGTCGGTGGCGGCGCCTTAGCCCACCGGGCGGCGAGGAACCTGCGTGGCCCCGGCGAAATGCTCTCGGTCCCGCGCCGCCGACCCTCGTGTCGGCGGACCCGGCCCGCAGTGTGAACTGCCGCCGCCCGGGGAGCATCCGCTATGCGCCGCCTGATCACCACGATCGCACTCATCGCCGCCGGCGCGGCCTGCGCGCGCGCGCAGGAGGCGCAGGACCAGCCGCCGCAGCTCATCCCCGACTGGTGGGCACGCCAGGCGGTCGTCACCGTGCCCCCCGCGCGCCCCGAAGCCCCCACCATCGACGGCAATGTCGGCTACCGGGAGTGGTACTACGCCTCTTCGGTGGACGGCTTCATCGATTCGGACGCCGGCAACCTGTCCGAGCTGCCGGTGCGCATGTACGTGTGCTACGACGCCACCAACGTCTACGTGGGCGTAGTCATCCACCGCCCGCCCATGAACCCGACGCCGCGCTCCACCTTCGAGGCCGGTCGCCACGAGCACATCTGGTGGCAGGATGACGCCTTCGAGCTGGTCATCCGCCCCGGCCGGCCCGAGGCGGGCGTCGAGCACTTCTACGCCTTCGTCGGAAACGCCGCGGGCGCGTGGAGTCTGATGCGCGGGGAGCTGGAGGGCTCAGGCGGCGACACTTCGTGGCCCGCCGAGTGGCCCTACGCCGCGGGCCCGGCCGGGCGCGAGAGCTGGTCGGCGGAGCTGGCGATCCCGGTCGAGCAGCTCACCGCCGCCGAGCGCCCCGGGCCGGGCGCGGTCTGGTTCATGGATCTGATGAGCCAGCAGGTGACGCCCGCCAAGCGCATGGTTGACCTCGGACTGGTGTGGAATCTCGACATGCACGGCTACCGCTCGCCGGTCACCCCCAGGTTCGTCTTCGTCGGCGAGGACGGGCCCATCCTGCGCCCGCACGGCGTCGGACGGCTCAGCCAGACGCAGGCGCAGGAGGTCCGGCATACCGGCATGCGCATGGTCTTCTACAATCTGGGCGACGAGCCGTTCACGCTCGACGGGCAGGTGCAGCTCTTCCGCGCGCCCGCCGACCGCCCCGAGGGCGCGCTCAGCCTCTACGACGCCTGGGACCGCGTGCGCCGCATCCGGGAGACCGGCCAGCCCGACACCGACTCCACCCAGGGCGTGCAGGCCTTCCGCTCCGAGGAGGATATCCTGCGCGAGCTGAACCAGCGATACCAGTTCATCGCCGGGCGCGAAGCACGGTTCACGGTCGAGCCGGATCCCGACCCCGCGAAGGCGGGCGCGGGGTTCTTCAACCTCGAGGAGCCGCTCGCCAACGGCGAGTACATCGTCGCCTGGCGGTTCACCGACGCGGCCACCGGCGAGGTGGTAAGCGCGCAGGTGGTGCCCTATGCGGTGCTGCCCGCGCTCAAAGTCTCGCTGCGCCCGTTCTTCCTCAAGTACGAGAGGCTGCGCGCCGAGGCGTCGCTGGCCAACCTGGAGCTGCACGAGGGCGACAGCGTGCGCTTCACCCTGAGCGTCGCCGGACGGGAGCTGGCGACCGCCGCCACGCCGCTCGTCCCGGCCGCGGATGCCGTGCACGTCTACCTCGACAGCTCCGGCATCGCGCCGGACGCGGAGGCCACGGTAGTGGCCACGCTGGTGCGCGCCGACGGGACCGAGGTCATCAGCAGCTCCGACACGATCACCCGCCCGTCGAGCCCCGACTGGTGGCCCAACGACATCGGTCGCTCGGCGGTGGTGCCGCCGCCCTTCGAGCCGGTACGCACGGAGGGCGATCGTGGCCTGACGCTCTGGCAGCGGCGCATCGAGATCGGCGATGATGGCCTGCCGCGTTCGATCGTCTCGCGCGGCGCCGAGCTGCTGGCGCGGCCGGTGGCGCTGGACCTGGGCGGGACGGGGGCGCGGTGGCGCTGTCGCCGCGTCTCCGTGGATGATCGCGACGCGGTCTTCGAGGCGATCGGGAGCGCCGGTGAGCTGGCGCTGGCGATGCGCACGGACTTCCATTATGATGGCACCGGGCGCTTCGACCTGACGATCACGCCGCCGGACGCGGGTGCCACCGTGGAGCGTCTGGTGCTGGACATCCCGGTGACGGATCAGTTCGCGCGCCTGGCCTTCCACCACGGGACCTGGACCGACCCGCAGCGCAGCGAGATCCGCGGCTTCGCGGGCGACATCGACGAGTGGTTCGCGCGCTACCCCGAGGGCTTCCTGCCCTTCACCTGGGCGTGTTACCTCGGCGCCGAGGACCGCGGGCTGCAGTGGTTCTGCGAGGCCGACCGCGACTGGTCGAATGCCGACGAGGAGCGGGTGGTGGGCCTGGTGCGCGAGGATGACGCGGTGGTGCTGCGCATCCTCATGATCGACGAGCCGCTGCGCATCACCGAGCCGTGGCGCGTCACCTTCGGGCTGACCGTCACGCCGGTGAAGGACGCGACGCCGGGCCGGCAGATCTGTCGGGTAGCGATGAGCCGGCCGCCGGGCGTGCAGGAGAACCTGGACCTTGAGGACCTGGCGAAAAGCCACGCGGCCATCATCGCCGCGGGCGCGAACTCGATCTCAACCTACATCACCGATGACGAGCACTTCGGCTGCCCGCGCATCTACAACCCGCGCTACGAGGCGGCCGCGCGCGAGTACGCGCGACAGTTGCATGACATGGGCCTGACCTACCTGCCGTACACCGGCTGGGGAGTCAACGCCAACATCCCGGACTTCGCCACCTTCGGCCAGGAGATGCTCGCCGAGCCGGTCAGGAACATCGGCTGGGGCTGCTTCCTGCACAACCACGCCAGTACCTTCCCCGACTGGTGGCTCCAGGGCGCGAAGCACCTCATCGAGGAGACCGGGCTCGACGGCATGTACATGGACGGGATGGCGATGCCGCGCCTGCAGTTCAACGAGCTGGACGGCTTCGCCTGGACCGACCGTGAGGGCCGGCCCCGCGGCACCTGGTGCATCTGGGCGATCCGCGATTTCATCGAGCGCCTCTACGTCTACACCCATGTCGAGGCCCCCAGGCCCGCCACCATCCGCAACCACTACAACCTCGAGAGCTACTGCATTGGCGCCTTTACCGATGAGCGCGTCACGGGCGAGGGCCAGTACCATGCGGGCGATACGCTGCTGGGGATCAACAGCCCGGCGGAGTTCCGCGCGAACTTCATGACTCACCTCAATGGCGTGGCCACCACCGGGCTGTGGTGGAACTGGCTGAAGTTGCCGGTCACGCGCAACGAGATGCACGCGATGTTCCTGCTCCACGACGTGCCCATGGTGGTCGGTGGCGGGATCGTGCGTTACTACGGCAACCAGATCGGCTACGGCCGCGAGACCCGCCCGTGGGTACACCTGCGCAGACTGCGCAGAGCCTTCGAGGGCGCGCAGTTCGTGGGTTACTGGCAGGCGCAGCTCGTGCGCTGCGAGCCCGAGGGCCCGCTGGCCAGCGCGTGGATCGATCGTGATCGGGAGCGGGCGCTGGTGGTCATCTCGAACCTGCACACCAAGCCGTGGAGCGGCACCGTGACCTTCGACCGCGAGGCGCTGGGCATTGCTGCCGACGCGCGGCCCGTGGACGCGATGTTCGATGAGCCCATCGCCGCCGACGGCGACAGCGTCGCGCTGGACATCGAGCCCCAGCGCTACCGCCTGATTATCTTCGGTGATCGGGTGCCGGTCCCCGAGAACGCCCGCATCGACTGACCGGAGGATGCGCATGAGGACGCCGATGGCGCTCGCGACCGCATTGATGACCGCTCTGCTCGCCGCCGCCCAGGCACCGACCGAGCCGCCGCAGATCCCGCTGTGCATGATCGGCGACAGCATCACCTGGGCCGGAGACGGCGACCTGTGGCGTGCCTACCTGCTGGAGGAGATCCCGACGCTGGCCTTCGTCGGGACGCACTCGGGGCGGCTGGGCTACGCCCACGCGGGCGAGGGTGGCAACAGCACGCGCCAGGTCCTCGCGCGGCTCGATGCCATCCCCGACTGCCCCAACTACCACCTGATGATCGGCATCAACGACAGTGCGGCCGCACAGAGCGCCGAGCAGGTCGATGAGGTCGCCGCGGGCACCGCCGGGCGTATCATCGAGATCGTGACCGGGCTGCTGGCCAGGCCCTCCTGCGAGCGGGTCTTCCTCGCCAGCATCCTGGCGGCGCAGCACACCAACGAGTTCCGCGACGCCGCACGCTCGCGCACCAACGAGCTGCTGCGTTCGGAGCTTGAGCCCGGCGGCGCCCTGTCGGATGAGCGCGTCGTATGGGTGGAGTACGAGCGCCCGGTGCGGGCGATGGAGGGCTGGCGGGCGATCATGCCCGTGCACCCCAGGCCCGAGGGCTACCGGATCATCGCCGGCATCCTCGCCGACACGATCCGGGCCGAGCTGGGGTTGCCCGGGGAGATCGCGGCGCCGGTGCCGGTTCCGGGCGCGGGCGTGCGCGTGGTCAACCTGTGGCAGGGCGATGCCGACGGGCAGACTGCCATCCCGATCATCGCCGGGTGGTACACGCTCTCCTTCGACGTGACCGAGGTGGCCGCCGAGGGCGGCGCCGTCACGCTGCGCAGCGTCGAGGACGTGGACAAGCCGTTGGAGGCTGCGTTCACCATCGGCGCCGATCGCGCCGGCACGCGCGTGAGCTTCGAGCTGTTCACGCAGTACGAGGGCTACGCCTACCGGCGGTCGCACCTGCACATGGAGGTCGCGGGCGCGAGCATTCAGCGCATCCTGCTCGAGAAGAAGCGGCCGTCGGGCCACGCGTCGGTCTACGGCGAGGGCAGTTACCTGGACACGCAGACCGCGCCGGCGCTCGGCGAACTGGTGGAGCTGCCGTAGCCGGGGAGGCACGCCATGTTCTTCGTCGAGGCATCGGGGACACCCTACGAGATCG
>CAZTZN010000143.1:0-12188 GCA_964617715.1 uncultured Armatimonadia bacterium
GAGCGTGGACCAGGTCATCGACGCGGCGGTGGACTACCTGGGCAGGCTGCGCGGCGATGAGGGGGGCAGCGTGGCGACGGCGGGCCAGTGGGGGCGGGTGATCGGTCGTGCCGCCTCCCGCCGCGCCGCGGGAGGGTAGGTCACGGTGAATCCGACCACAGTTCTGGGCCTGGTCGTGGCCCTCGGGTGCATCCTCGGCTCGGTCGTGGTTGAGGGCGGGCACCTGGGGGCGCTGGTCAACGTGCCCGCGGCCCTCATCGTCTTCGGAGGCACCTTCGGCGCGGCGGTGATCACCGCACGCAAGGAAGATGTCCTCAACCTGCCTCGCGTGGTAGGTCGGGCGTTCTCATCACGACTGGCCGATCCGGTTACGGTGACCCGCACCATGGTTGAGATGGCCGGCCTCGCCCGCCGCGAGGGCTTCCTGGCGCTGGAGAAGCGGCTGGCGCCCATCCGGCAGTCCAATCCCTTCATGGCCAAGGCGCTGCAGATGGTGGTGGACGGCACCTCACCGGACGTGGTCAATGAGGTGATGCGCACCGAGGTGGCTCAGCTCGCGCGCCGGCACGCCAGGGGCGCGGAGTTTCTGATGACCATGGGCGGGCTGGCGCCTACTCTGGGGGTTACCGGCACGGTGATGGGGCTGGTGCACATGATGGGCAAGATCGATGATCCGAGTTCGATGGGGCCGGCCATCGCTTCCGCCTTCCTGGCAACTCTCTACGGCGTCGCCTCGGCCAACGTGCTCTTCATTCCGCTGGCCGCCAAGCTGAGAAGCCTCAGCCGGGACGAGCAGCAGAGCTGTCAGATCATCCTGGAGGGAGTGCGCGCCATCCAACGCGGAGACAACCCGATCCTGGTCGCGGAGGCGCTCAAGTCGTTCGTGCCGCCGAGCAGCCGCGGCGATCTCGAGGGCGCCGGACCGACGGAGGCGGACGCAGGTGACCAGTCACGAGCCGCATGAGGGCGAGGAGCATGCGAACACCGAACGCTGGCTCATCACCTATGCCGATATGATCACGCTGCTGATGGCCTTCTTCATCATGATGTACGCCATGTCCGTGGTGGATCTGCAGAAATTCGAGGCCCTGGCTCACGCCATGGGCACCGCCTTCGGCGGCGGCGCGCGAGAGAAGGGTGCCGGGCATCCCGCGAGCCCGGGCGTACTCGGAGGCGCCCGGGCTCCCATGGGCACCGGCGTCGCTGCGCCCCTCTCCAACCGAGCGACGCTGGTCAACGCCATCCGGGCGCGGGTCGCTCAGAGTCTGCCGCCGCGCCTGCGCGACAGCGTCCACGTGGTGCATCGGGGCGGCACCGTGACCATCCGCGTGAAGGCCGACGCCATCACCTTCGCGGCCGGCCGGGCGACGCTCACGGAAGATGCCCGGCGCATCCTCGACGCGATCGGGCCGGCGTTGCAGGAGGCGGATTCACCCATCCAGGTTGAAGGGCACACGTGCGACCTGCCCATCAGCACCGACCGGTTCCCTTCCAACTGGGAGCTGTCGGCTCAGCGTGCCGGCTACGTCATGGCGCACCTGGTGCGCCGGGGTTGGGTACCGCCCGAGCGCATCTCGGCCGCCGGCTTCGCCGACACCCGTCCGCTGGCGCCCAACACGAGCGAGGCGAACCGCAGGCGCAATCGTCGCGTGGACATCGTAGTGTCCACCGGCGACCGGCTCGGGGCGAAGGTCGCGAGTACCGCCGAGAGTCCGCCTTCCGATTCCCCCGACACCATCACGCTCGACACCATCAACCTGTGCCCGCCCATCGATCTGATGGCGCGCCACCGTGAACGCATCCGGCGCGGGTCAGACCGGCGGCAGCCACTTGATTGACAACCACCCGAAGAGGAGAGAGTAGCCGATGCGAGAGCACAGCTCGATCACGGGAGGCGTGCTGGTGAAGCTGATCATCCTGGTGGCCCTGGTGGGGATGATCCTGGCCGGCGGGCTGGTTGCGTGGAAGCACGTGCGCAGTGCGGGAGCCGAGCCCGCAGATGCCGAGGCCAGGCAGGCGCCGGAGGCCGACGGGAAGATCGTGCCCACGCAGACCCTCGAGCTGGGTGAGTTCCTGGTCAATTTGCAGAGCGACGACGATACCCTGCGCTATCTGCAGACCGAGATCAGCCTCGTGGTGGAGGTACCCGAAGACGACCCCGGCGGTGACGGGGTCGGCCACGCGGAGATGGATACCCCGGCGGAGCTGCCCCCGGCCAGCCACCGCTACGCGCGCGACGTCGCCATCGAGGTGCTGTCCAGCCAGGACTTCGAGAAGCTGCGCCGCGAGCCGGATCGCGCGCAGCTCAAGGCGCTGCTGCAGCAGCACATTGACGACGCGTTGGAGGACTACCGCGTGGTGGACGTGTTGTTCACCGCCTTCGTCATGCAGTAGCGCCACGCGGACGCTGCCCGCAGCGGGACAGGGAGTGAGTGCCCGTGCCCGACACAGCCCCGACACCGCAGTCCGACGAGTTGCTTGCGCCCGAGCCGGACGACGGCGCGGCGGACGCCGCGCCCGGGATCCCCGACAGCGGGGCCCAGGAAGACGCCCGGGACGGCGTGCACAACCTGCGCGCCACCGGTGATGCGCCACCCGCCCCCGGCCGCCGGATCGGACGCGGCAACCTGCACCGGATGCTCGACGTGCCGCTGACCCTGACGGTCGAGTTAGGCAGCACTGAGATGCCGCTGGCCGAGGTGTTGCGGCTCGACGCCGGTGCGGTGGTCACCATTGACCGGCTCCCCGGTGAGCCCATCGATCTGCTCATCAACGGCCGGCACTTCGCGCGCGGCGAGGTCGTGGTGATCAACGAAACCTTCGGCTACCGCATCACTGAGCTGGTCGAAGACGCCGACGACAGCATCGACGCCGCGCAGATAGAAGGTGATGGCTGGTGAACACATCTGCGGTCCGATACGCTGCCCTCATCGCCCTGCTGGCTCTCGCGCCGGGTTCGTGCGCCTGGGGTCAGTCGGTGGCCGAGACCGGCGAGTATCAGGGCGAGATCTACGACTGGCGCGCCGCCGACGCCACACAGGCAGCGGAGGCCCCGGCGCACACTTCCGGCGCGGGATATGTGTCGGTGGTGGACGTGCTGGGCAAGCTCATTGTCGCCCTGGTGGTCGCGTGGGGGCTGGTGTGCGCGTTGCGCTGGTGGCGCGACAACCACTCCGGCGGCGCGGCGGGTCGCAGCGCCTGCGGCCCGCGCATGTGTGTCATGGAGACGCTGTCGCTCGGCGCCGATGGCCGGCTGCATCTTGTCGAGGTGGACGGCCGCCGCCTGCTGCTGGCCACAGACGACAAGGTGGTGCATCAGATCGCGGACCTGACCCCGCGTGAACCCGAACCGGTCCCCGCGATCTACCGCTCCCGGCGCGAGCGCGCCGATGGCAGCACCGATGAGCTGAACATCGCGCACAGCTCATCACTGCCGGGGCGCCCCATGCGCCTTGACCTCGGCCGCGAGGACGAGAGCTGGGAGGCGCGCCGCGACCGCCTGCTCGCGGAGCTGCAGGAGCACTGATGAAGACGCGCACGACAGGCAGGATGGCGGCCTGGCCGGCCGCGGTGGCTCTGCTGCTGCTCAGTGCGGGCGTTTGCGCCGCGCAGACGCCCACGCTGCCGGCGCTGCCGCAGAGTTGGACCAGCGACCAGCCCGAGCAGATCGTGCTGACGTTGCGCATCCTGCTCGGCCTGACCGTCCTGTCGCTGGCCCCGGCGCTGCTGCTCACGCTCACCTCGTTTACGCGCATCATCATTGTGCTGAGCTTCCTGCGCAGCGCGCTGGGCACCCAGCAGACGCCGCCCAACGCGGTGCTGGTGGGGCTGGCGCTGTTCCTGACCTTCTTCATCATGCACCCGGTGTTCGACGCCATGAACCGGCGCGGCGTGCAGCCCTACCTTGCGGGCGAGATCGGCTACCAGGAGGCGCTGACGGCGGCTGCGGCGCCGCTGCGCGAGTTCATGCTGCGCCAGACGCGCGAGAAGGACCTGGCGCTGTTCTATGAGATCGGAGGGTTGCCGCGCCCGGCGACGCCCGCCGAGGTACCCTTTCATGTGCTCATGCCGAGCTTTGTCATCAGCGAACTCAAGTCGGCCTTTCAGATCGGCTTCGTGTTGTTCGTGCCCTTCCTGGTCATCGACCTGGTGGTGGCGAGCGTGCTCATGTCGATGGGCATGCTCATGGTGCCCCCGGTGATGATCGCGCTGCCGGTGAAGATCCTGCTGTTCGTGATGGTGGACGGATGGCACCTGGTGACGAGATCGGTGGTGCTCAGCTTCGCGTGAGGAGCAGGCCATGATGACCGACCTGTACATTGCGCTGGCACGCGAAATGTTCCTGGTCACCATCAAGCTGGGCGGCCCGATTCTGGCGGTGGCGCTGGTGGTCGGCGTCGCGATCTCCATCCTGCAGGCGGTGACGCAGATCCAGGAGATGACCCTGACCTTCGTGCCCAAGGTGATCGCCATCGGTCTGACCGTGCTGGTGTGTGGCGCGTGGATGCTGCGGTCGCTCGTGGGCTTCACTGAAGAGCTGCTGCGCCGCATCCCGGAGTTCGTGCGGTAGGCGGGCGGGAGGACCGATGATCGAGCAGACAACGTGGCACCAGGCCGAGACGCGAGAGTATTGTGAGCCACGGCCGGCGCCCGCCCGGCCATCCGGCCGCCCCGCGGCGATCGCGGAACTGGCTGCCGCGCTCGCGCGCATGGTTCGCGTGGCGACCGGCCGGTTGGGCTGCGTGCTGGCCCCGTGGCTGGACGAGGGTATGCTCGTCGGCCAGGGCATGATCACGCTGGCGAGCGCAGTGCCCGGCACCGCCCACCTGGCCCGCCGCGAGGACGAGCTGATCCGTGCAGCCGTGGAGAGCCTGCGCCGCTGTGCCCGCCTGAGTTCGTGGTACCACGAAGCATGGCCCTGCCGGGTCGCTCCGTTGTGCACGGCGTTGGCCGGCCATCCCGGCGCCTCCATGCGCGCGCTCGGCGCCGAACTCGGGCTGACGTCTTCCGGCCTGCGCGAGCGTTTCACCGAGGCCGGGCTGCTCTTCGGCGTGAGCCCCGAGCTGATCCTGCCTGCCGCGATCCGGCCCGCCGGTCGGCTGGCGCAGGCGATCTCGGCCCTGCCGCTCGATCAGCGCAGTCTGCTGGTCCTGTACTTCGAGGACGAGCTGAGCTTCCCGGAGATCGCTCAGTCCCTGGGGCTGACGCGGGCGCGCACCCAGGAACTCTACGGCCGTGCTGCTGCTGCGGTGCGCGCGGCCCTCACGGCGGGTGAGTGAGATGGGACGGTCGCTGCTGCAGCGTGCGCTGGCGCAGAGCGACGCCATGATGGCGGTGGGCATCATCGGCCTGGTGGCCATGATGCTCATCCCGCTGCCGCCGATGCTGCTGGACGTGCTGCTCACCGTCAACTTCGGCGTGGCGCTGTGCATCCTGCTCGTCGCCATGTACGTGCGCGAGCCGCTGGAGTTTGCGGTCTTCCCCTCGGTGCTGCTCATCGCCACGCTCTTCCGCCTCGCGCTCAACATCTCGTCCACCCGACTGATCCTCCTGCACGCTCACGCCGGCAAGGTAATCGAGGCCTTCGGCGGCTTCGTGGTGGGCGGCGACCTCGTGGTCGGGCTCATCCTCTTCCTCATCCTGGTGGTGATTCAGTTCGTGGTCATCACCAGCGGCTCGCAGCGCGTGGCGGAGGTGGCCGCACGGTTCACGCTCGACGAGATGCCCGGCAAGCAGATGAGCATCGACGCCGACCTGAGTGCCGGACTCATCAGCGAGGACCAGGCGCGCGCGCGGCGACGTGACATCGAACGCGAGGCCGACTTCTACGGCTCCATGGACGGCGCCACCAAGTTCGTGCGCGGCGACGCCATCGCGGCCATCATCATCGTGGTCATCAACATCGTCGCCGGCCTCATCATCGGTATCGCGCGGCTCGGACTTGAGCCCGGCGAGGCGCTGCGGCGCTTCGCACTGCTCACCGTGGGCGACGGCCTGGTCAGTCAGATTCCTGCGCTGCTGATCTCCACCGCGACGGGCCTGGCGGTGACACGCGCCGCCTCCGACCAGGACCTGGGCAGCGATGTGGCGACGCAATTGCTCAGCCAGCCGCGGGCCATCGCTATCGTCGCGGTGATGATGGCGCTCTTCGGCATGGTGCCGGGCCTGCCGACGCTCAGCTTTCTCCTGATCGGTGGTCTTGCCGGCGTGGTGGCGTGGTACGTCGCGCGCACCGCCCCGGCTGACAGGGAGTCCGAGGAGGCCGCCCCGACTGATGCGCACGAGGAGCATGAGCCCGCAGTCCCGGCCGTGGACCGGCTTGCGATCGAGCTTGGCTACGGCCTGATCAGCCTGGTGGAGGGCGGCGGGGAGGGCGCACTGCTGCGCCGCATTGCCGCCATCCGCGAGCAGATCGCCGCGGACCTGGGGCTGCTGGTACCGCCGGTGCGCATTCGCGACGACGTGTCGCTGCCGCCGCAGTCCTATGTCATCCGCCTGCGGGGCGCGGTCATCGCCCGCGGCACACTCGATCCCGATGCGCTGATGGCCATCGCGGGCGGGGACCCGAGCATCGCCCGCGCGCCGCTCGATCCGCTGCCGGGCCGGGCCGGCACCGAACCGGCCTTCGGCCTGCCCGCCTGGTGGATTGAGCCGGCCCAGCGCGCGCTGGCCGAGGCCCGCGGGTACACGGTGGTCGAGCCCGAGGTGGTGCTGGTCACCCACCTGAGCGAACTCATCCGCCGGCACGCCGCCGAGCTGCTGGGGCGCCAGGATGTCCAGATGATGCTCGACGACCTGCGCCACGTGAACCCGGCGGCGGTCAACGAACTGATCCCGGACATGGCCTCAGTCGGCCAGCTTCATCAGGTGCTGCGTACTCTGCTGGAGGAGGGCGTGCCGATCACCGACTTGTCCACCGTCGTGGAGGCACTTGCGGATGGTCTCCGCGTCTCGCCCGACCTGGGAGAGGCGGGGGAGCACGTGCGCGCCGCCCTCGGCCGCGTAATCTGCGAGCGCTACCGTGACGCCGACGGGGCGCTATCGGTGTATCTGCTCGACCCCGAGCTGGAGGCGCGCCTCGCCGAGGCGGTCGTGGATACGCCGCACGGCCCCATGTGCTTGCCCGACCCGGCGGACCTGCGCGTGGTGCTGGAGGGCGTGCGGCGCGCCTCGGACGAGATGACCGCGCAGGGGCACACGCCGGTGCTGCTGACCTCCGCGCCGATCCGCCGCCACGTGCGCGCGTTGGTGGCGCGCAGCCTCCCCGAGCTGACGGTGCTCTCGCACGCTGAAGTGGTGCCCGAAGTGCGGGTGCGGGCGCTGGGCTCGATCGCCCTCGAGCCGGTGGCGGCATGACCGTGCTGGCGGCTGGGTTCTGCGAGCGATTGATCGCCATGCTGCCGGCGGGGTTGCGCGTGGTCGGGTTGATGGCGCTCGCCCCCGGGCTGAGCCTGCAGCAGGCTCCGGCACAGGTGCGCGTGGCCCTGGCCGTGACGCTGGCGGTGGTGATCGCGCCCGTCGCATCCGAGGGCGTCTGCCTGCCCGATGAGCCCCTGCGCTTCGTGGCCCTGTGCCTGGTCGAGCTGGTGGTCGGGCTGGCGATGGGCTTCGTGGCCGCGGTAGTGCTGGAGGCCCTGCGCTTCGGCGGCGAGGTGCTCGATCTGCAGATCGGCCTGCGCGCCGGGCAGCTCTTCGACCCCGCCTCGGGGATGCATTCGGGCATCCTCAGCGGTGCGTACTACATGATCGCGCTCGTGCTGTTCGTCGGCGTCAACGGCCATCACTGGCTGCTGCGCGGGCTGGCCGCGAGCTTCACCATCGTGCCGGTGGGCGGCGCGAGCCTCGGTGGCGCGCCGACTGAGCCGGCGGGTGACCTCGGCACCTGCGTGCTCGCCATGGGCCTGCGCATCGCCGCCCCGGTGATGGCTGCGCTGCTGCTCGCCGATCTGGCGCTGGGCCTGGTGGCGCGAGCGGTGCCGCAGATGAACGTCTTTCTGGTGGGCATTCCTGCCAAGATAGCAGCAGGCTTGATGATCGCGGCCGTGGGGGCGCCGCTGCTGCTGACTAACCTGGGGCGCGTCGCGGAGCTGATGGCCGGGGCCATCGACCTCCTGCTTCGGGCCCTGGCGAGGTAGTTGATGGCGACTGAAGAGCGCACCGAACAACCCACCCCGCGGAAGCGGCGGCAAGCCCGCGAGAGGGGTCAGGTGGCGACCAGCACCGACCTGTCGCGCGCCATCGGGCTGCTCGCGATCTACCTCGCGTGGCGGATAGCGGGGCCGGGCATGGCCGATGTGCTGCTCGCCACCACCCGGCGTCTGCTGCAGGCCGCCCCGGCGGGCGACCTCGACGCTGATACGGTCATGACCGGCTATGCCCGGGTGCTGCCGCTGCTGCTGGCGGTGGCCGGGCCGATCATGGCTGCGGCGGTGGTGGGAGCGGTGATCGCCGCCGGCGCACAGACGCGAGGACTGCTGGCGGCCGCGGGGCTGAGCCCCGACTGGAACCGGGTCAACCCCGCCGCCGGCGCAAAGCGATTGGTGAGCTGGCGCGGCGTGATGGCCGCCATCAAGGGCGTTATCAAGGTCGCGCTCGTGTTGGCGATCTCCGCCTGGGTATTGCGCGGGCACGCGGCCGACATCGTGTCCATGGCCGCGCTGGAGCTGGGGCCGATGGTCTCGCTGGCGCTGGGCATCGCCGGTGAGATCATCATCAAGTGCACCATCACCCTCATCGTGCTGGGCGCCGCCGACTACGCCTTCGAGTGGTGGGAGCACGAGAAGTCACTGCGCATGACCCGTCAGGAGCTGCGCCGTGATCTGCGCGAGGAGGATGGCGACCCGCAGATCAGGCAGCGGCGTCGAAAGCTGCGCCGAGCCATGCTCGCCCAAGGTATCTCCGCGGAGCTGCCGCAGGCCGACGTAGTGGTCACCAACCCCACGCACTACGCGGTGGCGCTGCGCTACGATCCGGCCACAATGTCATCGCCCCGGGTGGTCGCGCGCGGTCAGCGGGCCATCGCCCGCGAGATCATCCGCCTCGCGCGCGCCCACGGCATTACCATCGTTGAGAACCCGCCGGTGGCGCGCAGCCTCTTCGCCGCCTGCGCTCTGGGTGACGCGGTGCCCCGGGAACTCTACCAGACGGTCGCCGAGATCTTCGCGGCCGTGTATCGCCGGCGCCGCCGCGCGCAGGCTCGATGGGGCGGCCGGCGGCCCGGCTGGCGGCGGGCGCCGACTACGCCACCTGCGCCGCGCTCTGATCGTGCCGGCACCGGCGCAGGGCCTCCTCCCACGTCTCCGCGAGTTCGCGCGCCATCGCGGTGACCTCCGCGAGCAGTTCGAGGTCGTCGGCAAGGTCCACGTCCACAATCTGTCGCTGCAGGCTCACGTAGAGCCGACGCAGGCCACGCGCCAGCTCGCCCCCCGCCTCGTCATTGAGCGAGCACAGCAGCTCACTGAGCACGGCGTTGGCCCTGGCCAGCGCATCTGCCTTGGCCTCGAAGTTGCGGCCCCGGATGGCCTGGTCGGCGCGCGCCAGATAGCGTTCCAGCGCCCGGCACATCAGCACCACAAGTTCGCGCCGGTCGCTGCCCATCACCTGTGCCTGCCGGTACACCTGCGGAGCTCTGCTCGGTGTTACCATCATCTACACTCCCCGGTTGGTGCTGCCTCGAGAGGTCACATGGGTGCGCGTCTATCGAGTGGACTGCCGCCAGCCCGGGAGGCTGTCGATCTGCAGCGTCATCCAGTCGAGCAGCGTGGTTGATTGTGATATCTTGGCCTCCATGAGGGCGAAGTCCACCTGGAGCTGCTTCACGTAGCGATCGACCTCGGCCTCCACGTCTGCGATCTGCTCATCGATGGCCTCGATCTCCGCCTCGATGCCGTCGGCCGCGCGCGTAAGCGTGCCACTCCGGGCGTCGGTGGCCGCGGTCACGAAATCAGCCATGCGCGCTGCGATGCCCTTGCTGACGCGCACCACCCCCAGGCTTCCGGGCGTCTGGGCGGTGATGAGCAGCTTGAGGCCGGCGGTGTTGGCGCTGGTGTCGTCGGCGATGAGCAGCCGGCCGCGGCCGGTGCAGCTCTCACCATGGATGGTTCCGGCCACGTCCTGGCCCTGCACGGTGGCCACCTCGCCGGCGAGTGCTCCCCCCAGATCGGTACCGCCCGCCCCGTCATCGAGCGAGGAGACTATGTCGATGTGGCCCACGGCCCCCCACACGTCGGCTGCGATCTGCAGCCTGTCGCCCTCCACCGATGCCGACATCGACAGCCCCTGCGCGGTGAAGAGCGAGTTAAGCAGGTCGGCGGCGTCCTGCAGGCTCATCCCGGCGGTGAGAGTCACCTGCCGGTCGTTGATGGTCAGCGTCTCGTCCAGCGCGATGCCGCCCGGCAGCGGGGCACTGGTGGCGGTAGCCTGCGTCGCCACCCTGGTGACCTCCACCGCGTAGCCGTCGGCGCCCGAATCGCGCGTGGCCGCGGTGTGCGACTGCACCGTAACCGCAGGGTCCGACGCCGCAGTGATCGTGCCGAAGAGCCGCTCGACACCCTCGGGATCGGCCTCCAGCGCCGCGAGCAGGTCGGAGCTGTCGAGCACCAGTTGGTCGTCCGCGCCGGTGTTCAGCCCGACCTGCGATGCCAGCACCAGGTCGCCGCCCATAGTGTCCACAAGCATGCTGATCTGTCGGCGCAGATCGCTCTCAAGGTTGAGGATAGTCGGTGAGCCGAAGAAGGCGCCTCCGGTCTCGGTCTCGGTGTCGAAGTCCTGGTTGTCGTTGATGAGGGCCACCACCTGGTTGTACGCGCTCACGAAGCTCTCCACGGCCGCGACGGTGGCACTGGGGTCGCGCGTGATGGTCACCGTGGCGGCGTTCTCCTGAAGAAGCTGAAGTTGCACGTTCTCGATGGCGTCGTCCACGGCGTTGCTCGAGCGCGTCATTGCCACGCCGCCGATGCTGAACAGGGCGTCCTGAGCCGCGTCCACCTCGTTCGCGACAGTCTTGGTCAGCACACCGAGAGTAACCAGCACGTTGCCGTCGTCGCTCAGCGTCGGCCGGCCTGTGTCACCCACGATCTCGATCCGGTAGGTAGTCTGTCCATCGGCCACCTCGGTGAGCACCGTCGCCGACACGCCGTCCAGCGCATCGATCGCGGCGGCGATATCCTGCAGGCCGTCGGTGGCGAGATCGATCGCGACGTCCACGCCGTTGATCTGCACGGTGCCTGCGGGAGGCCTGCTCAGCCCCAGCACCTGACCGACGGCCATCAGCTTGTCCGCGAAGGCGTCGCTCGCCGCCCCGTCGGGGATGGCGTGCTTGACCGTGGTGACCGAGGTCTGCAGGCCCAGCGCCTCGAGCAGGTCGGAGTCGTTGGCGTCGATCAGATCGAGGGCGCCGTCCGCCCCGGAGGCGAGGCTGGTGACGAACAGGCGGCAGTCGGTCTCGGAGACATGCAGGATCGAAGCGGTGGCGCCCGCGCCCGCCTGGTTGATGGCGTCGCGGATGTCCTCGAGCGTGTCCGCGGCGGAGATGCTGATGACTTGCCCGCCCAGCAGGACCTCACCCTCCAGCCCCAAGGCTTCATCGGCGCCGACCAGTGAGGTGGAGGAGATCTTGTGGCTCTGCGCGAGCTGAGTCACCGCGATATGGTAGCGGCCCGCCGGTGCGCCGGCGGAGGCGGTGGCGATCACGGTCGCCTCGTCGCTGCTGCCGACCATGACCTGATGGAAGCTCGAGCCATCGCCCAGACTCGAGCAGGCGGTGCTGAGGCTCAGCATGCGTGCGCTGAGTTGCGCCAGGGCGGTCAGCTTACTCGTGCAATCGGCCTGATGCTGCTCCAGCAGTTGTACCGGACGCCGGCGGATCTGGCCGAGCTGGGTGATGATGCCATCAACGTCCAGTTCGGAGACGAGGCCCGTCATCGACACCCTGCCGATATCCATCTGCGCGCCCCCTTGTGCCGATCGCTCTCACAGACTCAGGTCGGGGTGGGGGGCGCGGCGACCGCGCCCCCCACCGCTATGTGCGCCACGCGGCCCCGCGACTAACCGCGGATGAGCTGCAGGATCTGCTGGGGCAGCGAGTTGGCCTGCGACAGAAACGCCGTGGCCGACTGCACCAGCACCTGCGCGGTCGTGAACTCAGCCATCTCGCGGCCGAAGTCCGTGTCGCGGATCTCGCTCTCGGA
>CAZTZN010000144.1:0-11995 GCA_964617715.1 uncultured Armatimonadia bacterium
TACCTTCATCGGGCTGCTGCCGCGCGGGCTGTCGGCGGAGGAGTTCGCGGCGCGCTCCGACGCGCTGCGGGCGAAGATCGAGAACGTGGACTTCGCGGAGGTGCGGTGCCTGGACCTGGACGCGCGCGAGGCCAGTCACTGCCTGTTCGGCGCCGAGGCGCGCCAGATGGCCGGCGCGTCCCACGAGGCCGCCTTCATACTGCGCACCACCGTGTGACGGTGCACCGACTTGACCGACGCCTGCCGGGAGGGCACACCATGATCAGGCAAATGCTCGTCATCCTTGCGGTCCTCAGCGTCGTCCCCCTCGCAGCTCAAGAGATACCGCTCATCAACCCCGGATTCGAGCAACCTGACGAAAACGATCCTACGATGGCCAAGGGCTGGCAACGCTGGCAGGCGGGGACGGAGCAGATTCATCTTGACGCCACCGATCCCTTTGAGGGGCAATGGTGCGCCGCCGTGAAGACCAATCTGCCGGGACGAGGAACTGTGGTGCTCAGGCAATTCTTCACGGATTACCAGCCCGGCCAGACCTACGAAGTGGTCTTCGCGGGTCGCACCAATGGCGTGACCGGAGGCAGGTTGCGGGTCATTGACCGCAGCGCGATCGAGCGGGGCGAGGGACGGGCACAGATCTATCCTGGACAGACCGTGACCTTCGAGAACACCACCTGGACGCAGCTCGCCACCAGGTTCACCGCCCCCGGCCAGGCCGGTGATCGGCTCTATCTGGAACTCTCGCACGTGAACTACGAGGCCCAGGGCGCTGTCGTCTGGTGGGACGACTTCAGCATTCGCCCGCTCCTGCCGGTACATGAAGACCTGATAGAAGCCACAGGGCAGCATGATCAGGAGCTTTTCGCCGCGCTGGTGCATACCCGCTACGCCATCGGGTCGCGTTGTGACATGCTGGGCTGGTTTCTCGATGACGCCATCGCGGCGGGCGCGCTCGAGCCCAACGATGAGATCGCGACCATCCGCGCGCAGACTCAGACTGCCTTCGACGCTATGGAGCGGATGATCACCCAATGGAGGCAACGTCACGAAGAAGTATTCGAGGCCACAATAGCGGTGACCCGCCTCTCTGACGAGCAGATCGCGGCCCGCCGCGACGAACTCGAGCGCACCGCCGGCGAGGGTACTCAGGCTCTGCAGCGCGCGCAGGCGGAGTGGGAGACGCGGCTGACGGCGCTGGAGGAGCGTGCCCGCGATCTGGCCGGCGAGTTCGAGATAGCCCCGGCGCTGTCGGCGGATGTGAGTCCCGACACGCTCGGCGATCGTTTCCATCGCATCATCTCATGGCACGGCTTCATGGACGATGTGGACTACGTGCAGCGGGCCATGTGGAGCCTGGGCACCACCCTGGTGCAGGCCTACCTATCGCGCGAGGAGCGCAGACCGCTGCGCGAACAGTTCCTCCAGCACAATCAACCACGCACCCTGGCTACCGTGGGAGCGGTTTCACTGGAGGGCTGGCCGGACCTGAGCGGCGTCCGGGACGCCATCGCGCGCGATATCGAGGAAGGGGGCGACCTGCCCGGCTACGTGGGCATCGAGATAGATGAGCCGACCATCGAGGACAGGCACGTTACCACGCCCCGGGCTCTCGAGGAGTTCAGGGCCTTTGTACGCGCGCGCTACGACGCGACGCGGCTGCGCGAGCTGGGCATCGCCGATGTGCTGGATGAATGGACGCCGCCCCCGGCCATCGACACCGACCCGGACCGTGTCCTGTGGATGGAGCTGCAGCAGTTCAAGCGCCGGATGCTGGCCGATCGACTGAGCGAGGTTCAGAGCTATCTGCAGTCACTGAATGAGCGGCTGGTACTGTTGCCGGTGGTGCAGCAGTTCATCCCCAGCCAACCGCAGCGGGCTTCCTGGACCGCCACCGGCCCGGTGCTGGACTGGATCGCGATGGACCCCTACAACGGCGGGAGCCCGGCGGAGGCCTTCGAGATGGACCTGCTGCGCTCGGCGGCGAAGGGACCGGCGCTGCTGGTCGTGGGCACCTGCTACGATCCGACCGCTGATCGCTTCCACAAGGACATGTGCATCTCGCTGGCCCATGCCGACGGCCTGTGGTTGTGGTGCTGGGTGTACATGGCGAAATACCGTGCCCCCGGCTATCTGCGCGACTGGGAACCGACCTACCGCCACCTGTGGAAGCCGGGGATGTGGGAAGCGGCGCAGAAGGTCCTCGCCGACATCGCCGCCGGCGAGTCCTGCCTGACACACACGCAGAGTGCGGCGAAGGTCGCGCTGATCTACTCCGAACGCACCGGAATCCTCTCCAGTCGCGAACGTTTCGTCACCTTCGCGAAGGCCATGGGCCTCTACCAGGCGCTGACGCAGCTTCACCTCGCGCAGGAGGCGGTCTTCGCGGAAACCCTGACGGCGGAGAGCCTCGCACAGCGCGAGGTGTTGTTGCTCCCCGATACCCGCTGCCTGACCGAGGAGGAGCTATCCCTGATCCGCGACCGGGTCGCGCAGGGCGGCACGCTCATCGCGTTCGGGGCAACCTCGCTCCTCGATGAATGGGGCCGGCAGCGTGGTGATTACGCACTCGCGGATGTGTTCGGCGTGCACCACGAAGGTGAACTTGCGGACGTGGAGAGCCTGACGCCGACCGACGCTCTCCGCGCGCTGGCCCCGGAGCTGCCGGAGACAATTGCGCTCTGGAAAGCCCCGGCCCAGCTTGTCACTCCCACCACCGCCGAGGTGCTCGCTACCCTTCCCGACGGCCGGCCGGCCATCACACGTAACGCCTTCGGTGAGGGGACCTGCTACCTGGTCACGCCTCAGGGCTTCCCGCTGAGCTTCGACGGGAGCAAGTCCGTCAAGGCAATCTACAAGTACTACTGGGCGGGGGTGAAAGAGGTACTCGATGCCCTCGTGCGTTCAGGTCTCTCCGGCGGCCGCCAGGTGATCGAGGTCAGCGGGGCGCCGGACGACGTGGAGCTGACGCTTCGGCGCCAGGGCGATCGCATCATTGCGCACTTGCTCAATTACAGCGATGAGGGCGGTGTCAGCGGCGTGACACTTCACGTGCGCCGGCGGCCCGAGCGCATCTTTGACGCAACTGCGCCCGACGCGCCGCTGCCCATGCGTGCGGACGGCGAGGGCGTTGCGGTCGAAGTCGGTGTCTTCGATCACCACGTGATGTTAGTGATTGAGTGAGCGAGGGACGTCACCTCACCGTGGCGACGAGCACCGCCGTCTGTTGCCGACCCGGGTTCGGTGCGATGGCGCCGCCCGCGGCCGGTCCGGCATCTCACGGCCCTCAGCCGGCCTCCGGCTCCCTCACCACTTCCGCCGCGAAGCCGCTCACCTCGTTGTCGGCCCAGGTCACGTCGCGCGCGTTCGGACCAATGTGCAGGGCGCAGGCGGCGGGGCGCTCACGGTCGTCGCTCACCTCGTTACCCACGATGCGAATGCCGTCGGTGTGGCCGTCGATCCAGATAGCCGCGTCCCCGGGCCCGCCGTTGTTGCGGATCACATTGCGCTCGAAGCTGCAGCGATGCCCGGCATTGTAGTCGGGCTCGTCGCGCAGGTAGATGCCGTGGCGCGCGTTGCCCTCGATGAGGTTGTCCGTGAACCAGTTGTCGGTGTCCTTGTGGCCGATGGAGATGCCGAACGAGCCATTGTCGCGGATGGTGTTGCCCTCGAAGCGGCTGCAGGCGACGCGCCAGCACAGGAACAGGCCCACGCCGCCGTTGCCGAAGGCCTCGCAGTCGCGCACGATGGTGTGATGGCTTCCCGAGCCCGGGTGCAGGCCCAGGCCGGTATTGCCCGAGACCGTGCAGCCGACCACCTCGGTGTAGGGGCTGACCTGGTAGCTGATGCCGTCGCCGTTGAAGTTGCGCGCGACGCAGTCGGCGATGCGGCAGTGCTCGCTCTGGAACAGGTAGATCGCCCCGCCGCGGCAGCCGTTGAGCATCGGGTTGGCGGCCTTGTTGCCGTCGCAGATGAAGCCCTCGACGCTCGCGCCGGTGACGGCGTAACCGGCGATCAACGGGAAGGTGTTCTGCACCACCGCGCCGCCGGCGACCGTGAAGTCGGAGTGATCCACCGGCCGGTCGAGCACGAGGTCATCCCCCTCGATGGCGGCGATGGTGCGTACGTCGTCGAGGAAACCGCGCGGCTCGGGCCTGGCCTGCAGCGTCACGCCCCAGCCGACCTGCCACTCGCCCGGGTCGGCGACCCTTACGCGGTCGTAGTAGAAGCCGCAGTCGGACACCAGGGGCCGCTGCAGGCCGTCGCTCTTGCGCAGCACCACGTGCCCGCCGGCGCGCACGGCCACGTTGCTGCGCAGGAACACGGAGTTGTAGCACAGGTACTCGCCGGCGGGGATGACGACCTCACCACCGCCGCGCTCCGCGACCGCGTCGATGGCCCGCTGGATATCGACATTCGTGCCCGTCACGGCAACCGACCTCCCGGCATCCGCCGCAGGGCTCACATCCCGCCCGACGGCGCATATGATGACCGCCAGCGCGACCCCAGGCAGCACCGACCGCGCGGCACGGATCGATGGCATCGTGGGTCAGCCCTCCTGTCTCTCCCGGTTTGCGCTTCCGGCGACGCCGCCGCTACCGCTCCCGCACGGCCATGACGGCGGTCTCCTGCGGGCCGAGAGGCAGCACGATCGCGCCGTCAGGCGAGGGCGTCGGCGCGGGGCCGTAGAGGCTCTCGACGCCCCACGGGCGCCGCCCGAGCACCTCGGGATCCGTTACAAAGCGCGCCTGCACCGGGCCCGGTCCGGAGTTGTATGCCACGAAGTAGAGCGTGGCGTCGCTCGGCTCGCCGAAGCGCTCGACCTGCACGCTCGCCGGCTCGGCGCGCACGCCCGTGACCGGCCGCCAGCCCGCCGCGTCCAGCCGCCGCAGGATCGGGTCGAGGCGCGCGAGCATCTGCGTGTCATTGCCGTGGCCCGACCAGATGCCGTGCAGCAGGTGGCGCGCGGTCTCCCACTCCGGCCGCGGGTGGTAAGGCAGCGTGGAGCAGGGCCGGTCCCCGGCCACGAAGCGTATGAAGTCGGGGTCGGCGAAGGTCGCGGCCTCGGCGCCGAAGATGTCGAGGTACGGGCCCGCGAAGGTCAACCACGCAGGCGTGCGGCCCCACGAGCAGTTGGCCATGAGCACCAGCCCGCGTGCGTGCACATCGGCGGCCAACTCGCGCAGCCACTCGATGCTGGCAAACGAGGAGACGATGCACGGGCGGCGGTCGTTGGCGCCGAAGCTGAGCGGGATGTCGGCGTACTGGAAATGCTCGCGGCGGTAGTCGGCGCGGGAAGGCTGGCCGTAGCCGCCGAAGCTGTCGAGGGCGACGCCGTCGTAGTGCGCGCCCGCGTCTTCGCCCATCTGCAGGCCCGGCTCGATGAAGAGGTTGCGACAGAACCAACCCTTGCCCGCGGGGATGTCCGGGTCGAGGTTGCAGGGGAAGATGACACCCCACCGGCTGTCACCTATCCACGAGTACTGGCCCACGCTGAGGATGGGCCGGCCGAAGGCGTCATGCTGCAGCGACTGCTCTCCCGCTCGCGCCACCGCCTGGACCGCCTCCTCGAGCGAGTGCTCGTCCACCCATTTCTGCGGCACGTACGAGCGCGCGTAGCCAAGCTGCGTGAAGGCGGCGGTCTCGTCGAGATCGCCGGCGGCAAGGCGGCTGATGCGCTCCAGCGCCTCCTCCGCCGAGGGCGCGCGGTCAAGGTCGCCGTGAGTCTGCTGGTAGAACTCGGGCTCGATGTAGAGCACCGAGGTCACGTCATGCTCGTCATCCCACCTGACCGCATCGACGCCCCGCGGTCCCCAGTGGAAGCGGAAGCCCGCCTCCAGCGCCTCGGGCATCTCCTGCATGTCGCCCCAGACGTACCAGCCGCCGGCGTTCTGCGCGCGGCGCTCAAAGAACTGGGGGAACAACGCCCGGTAGCGCGCCAGGGCCGAGCGCATGCCCCACGCGGGGTCGTGGCGGGAGATCAGCACCCGGAAGGGCGCCTCGGCGAGTGAGCGGCCGTGCACGTTGGTGATAGGCACCAGGCCGAAGTCGAGCGCGACGTAGAGCGTGCGCAGCGACGGGCTCAGCGCGATGCGATGCACCACCGGCTCGTCCATGCGGATGGCGAGGGTCAGCCCGGCGAGGTCCGGCGCGTCCGCGCAGCCGAGTGGGTAGCGTGAGTGGCGGCCGTTCAGGCCGAACTGGGCGCCCTCCTCGAAGTTCCCCAGCTCGACGAACTCCTCCGCCCCGATGCGCGAGCGCGCGGCGTCATCCCACCAGCGCCACGCCGCCTCCACCAGCGGCAGCGCCAGGTAGAGCGTGATCGCACGGTCCTCGTCACGCACGTCGGAGATCATACCCGCGACTTCAATGCACTCGCCCGCCGAGCGCCAGGTGGCAGCGACCGAGAGGCCAAGGTCATCGATGGTCGCCTGCTGGCGGATAGCGCCCTCGGCGGCGGTAAGCGTCCCCCCCACCTGCACCGGCGGCGTGCCCTCGGCGACGTCGCGCACCAACAGCCCCGACGGCCGCCCGTCCGCCGCGCCGACCTGCACGCCATCGACCTGCAGAGCACGAATGCCGCCCGCGTCGCCGAGGGTGATCGACAGGCCGTCGTCGGTCGCGACCGAGCCGACCTCCGCGCCCGCCTCGCATGAGAACTCTTCCGTGCCGTAGGGATCGCCATCGAAGACCACCGCGTCGCCCTCGATGGCCTCCAGCGCCAGCTCGGCGAACTCCCAGCGGTACGAATGCTCGCCGGGGGGCGGGATCTCGTAGACATAGAGGTCAATCTGGCGGATGGCCGAGCGGTGTACGCCGGTCACCGAGTCGGTGAAGGTGAGCCATTCGCCGACGGGCACGTTGTCGTGGGCGATGACCTGCTGGGTCATCGGGCGCCCCTCGAGGTCATCGCGGCGCGTCTGCTCATCGTAGAACACGAAGGCGATGCGCTTGCGGCTGACATTCGGGTCATCGCTCGTGACACGGATGCGGGCGCGCATGCGCAACACTCGGCTGAAGTCTCGTGGCGGGTCGAAGCGCAGGCGCAGCTTGGGGTAGTCCTCGGGGGCGCCGGCGGAGACCACGTCGGCGACCAGCGGCGCCTCCGCGGTCGAGGACAGTGCGATGGTGGGGCCTTCACGGTCCACGTTGCCCACCCACGCTCCCGGGTCGGCGAGCAGGTCGATCTCCTCGGCGCACGTGGCGCCGGCGAGGATGATGGCGGCGGCGACGGTGATGCGAGTCACGGCGGTGGCCTCCCATCGGCGATCCGGTCGGCAGAGACCGACGGTTGGCAGTCAGCAGCGACGGCGGTGGCCCTCCGGGCCACACCCCGGCGAGGCGCCGGGGTCACAACGACAACGGCCCACGGCAACGGCAGACAGGCAGGATGCCTGTCCTACGAACGGCACGGCAACGGCGAACGACAACGGCTCGGCATGGTACAAGCCCGCGCACTACGACGCCACCGGCAGCCGTCGCTGTCTGCCGTCGCCGTTGCTGGAAGCTGGCCGCTGACAGCCGGCAGCCGGTATCTGCAGCCGGCGCATGCCGGCTACAGATACCTCAGCAGCAGGTCGCGGCTCTTGCGCACGCCCTCCTTCTGGTCGCCCGAGCCCTCAAACTCGATCGAGAGCACCGACTGCGTGCCGCAGGCCTTGCAGATGTTGAGCACGCGCTCGATCGAGTAGCCCGTGTCCTCACCATGCTCGTCGAATTCATGGAACTTCGCGTGCATGTGATACGAGAACGGGATGACCTTGGCGAGCTGCATGTACATGTCATCGTGGAAATTGCCGAAGTCCGGGCAGGTGCCCACCCACTCGGGGTCGGTACCCAGCACGATGCGCAGGATCGGGTCGGCGAACCTGCTCACCCCACCATGGTTCTCGATGGTGATCTTCACGTTATGCTCGCGCGCAGCGGGCAGCAGCGCGTTGAAGCCCTCAATCACCCGCTCCACGCCGACGGTCAGGTCGCGCTCCTCGTCGCCGGTCGAGCCGATATTGAAGCGCACCACGGGCGCGCCCAGCACCGCGGCCTGCTCCAGCCGCGTCCGAAACAGCTCAACCTGCTCCCGGTTGGCGGCCGCATCGTCGGAGGCCAGGTTGCCGCCGCAGGTCAGGCACTGGATGGTGCAGCCGGCGTCCTCGGCCGACCTCACGATGTCCGCGAGGTAGGCGTCATCCCAGCGCTCGAAGAACATGTCATTGTACTCCAGCGAGCGGATGTCCAGGCCGGCGCAGAACTCCGGGAAGTCCAGCAGGCTCATCTCGCCCGAACGCAGGTAGTCGCGGACCGAGTAGGTGCAGTTGCCGATGATCATCTCAGACTCTTCCTCTCGCGGTGGCTGGCGTGTTCCCGCGGGAGGTTCGACGGCCGGCGGCACGGTCCTGCATCACTGCCGCGGGCCGCTCATCCCGGCCGCCGTGCGCGCGTCCCAGAACGCCTGGAGGTACTCGTCCGGCAGGTTACCGGGCGGGAAGAAGCGCACCCGGTGCGAGTACACCCACACGTAGCGGTCGGTCAGCTCCAACGCCATCTGCAGCGAATCGCGCCACTGCTCGGGCGAGAAGTAGTTGGTCGAGAAATCCTCGCTGCTCCAGCGCTCCGCCCCGCCGCAGTCGATCCACAGGCCGAAGCCGACGCGCATACGCGCGCGGTAGAGATCGGGTACGCTGGAGATGACCATGCCGCGATTCACGATCCCGTGGTAGGCCTCGAGGAACTGGCGGCGCTCAGAGAAGCCGTAGGCGAACTCGCACATGTCCACGAAGCGCGTGGCCGGGTGCGCGCCCTCGAGCATCCCGTCGAGGAACGCGGGCAGCAGGCCATAGGCGTTCTGCGGCGGCGGGATCTCCTTTTGCGAGGGATGCAGCGCGAGGTAGCTGTTGCCCCAGAACATGAGCAGTTGCATGTCCGGGTAGACCTCGCCCGCGGCCTGCAACAGCTCGCGCCCGCGCCGGCGCAGCAGCGCCTCGTACTCCTCGAAGCTCGCCTCATGGCGCTGGCTCATCTCGGGGTAGTTGAAGAAGTAGACACCGTAGTGCTCGGGGTCGAAGATGATGCCCGGGCAGCCGCCCTGCCGGGCGATCTCGCAGAACACGCGCCAGTTGGTCAGCACCGTCTGCCAGCGCGCCTCGTCGAACCAATCGAAACCGTGATCCTGATCCCGGGAGACAATACACGCGGCCAGCAGCGGATCGACCGGCCCCTCCGCCATCGTCCGCAGGTCTTCGATGGCGGGCGCGAAGGTCTCAACCTCGAAGGCGTCCGGCCCGAACAGATGCCAGCCGAGCTTGTTGCGGGCGCTCGTGTCGGCGCTCTCGAGCCAGGCCTGCCGATCGACGGCGATGGAGACGCCCACCGCGTCGAAGGGCATCTGCGCCATCTGCTGGCGGTGGTCACGCACCCAGGTGCTGTTGGGCGCGCCCCATCCGTAGTAGAGGAGGGTGCGCTCGGGCAGGCGCGGCCAGCCGTCCTGGGCAAGGGCCACAGCCGCAAGCGTGACCAGCAGCGATGCGGCGGTGAGCGTGCGCATGACCAGTCCTCCTGTCGGTCCGCGGCTGCGCGGCCCAGTTCGATGACGGCGCAGGCGCGGCAGTGCGAGACCGGATGGGCACTCCACGGACGGTGCCTGCTTCACCGCGCCACGGGCCCGGCCCTGCATTAAGCGCACGCCCCGCGCCACTCAAGGCGCGGGGCGTGGGGAGATCGGGACAGCAGACGGCGGGGGCCCCGTTGGCGTCACCGTTGCTGGTCGCTGGTAGCTGGTAGCTGACCGCTGGTAGCCGCCGCTACGGCATCGGTGCGCCCGGATCGGCGCAGTAGCGCGGGTCGGGTTGCATCTCGTCGCGCACCGATTCGATGAACTCGGCGAGGCCGGTCGGGCCGAGATCGCCTTCGCCGCGTTTGCGCACGGCTACCCGGCCCGCCTCCTCCTCGCGGTCGCCGACCACCAGGATGTACGGCACCTTCTCCAGCTCCGCCTGGCGGATCTTGTTGCCCAGCGTCCCGCTCTCGGTGTCAACCTCCACGCGCATGTCCTCGACGCGCAGCGAGCACGCGACCGCCTCGGCATACTCGACGTTGCGGTCGTTGATGGGCAGCACTTTCACCTGCACCGGCGCGAACCACATGGGGAACTCGCCCGCCCAGTGCTCGATGAGCACGCCCATGAAGCGTTCGATGCCCGCCAGTACCACGCGGTGGACCATCGCCGGGCGATGCTCCCGACCATCCGGCCCCACGTAGGTAAGATCAAAGCGCTCCGGCAGGTTGAAGTCACACTGGATCGTGGGCCCCTGCCAGAGGCGGCCCAGCGCATCCTTGATCTTGATGTCGATCTTGGGGCCGTAGAAGGCGCCTCCGCCCTCATCGACCTCCCAGGTGATGTCGTTGGCCTCCATGGCGCCGATCAGCGCCGCCGTGGCCTGCTCCCACACCGCATCGGAGCCGATCGACTTCTCGGGCCGGGTGCTCAGGAAGACCTCGTACTCTTCGAAGCCGAAGACGTGCAGCATGTCGTCGGCGAAGCGGATCACACCGGTGATCTCGTCGGTGAGCTGGTCCATGGTGCAGAAGATGTGCGCATCGTCCTGCGTGAAGCCGCGCACGCGCAGCAGCCCGTGCAGGACGCCCGACTTCTCGTGCCGATAGACCGTGCCCAGCTCGAAGTAGCGGATGGGCAGATCGCGGTAGGAGCGCGTGTGTGACTTGTAGATCAGTACGTGTCCGGGGCAGTTCATCGGCTTGATCCCGTACGACTGCCCGTCAATCTCGGTGTAGTACATCGGGTACTGCTGTTGAGCGTGACCGGAGATCTCCCACATCTCCGCCTTGACCAGGTGCGGGGTGCCGACCAGCTCATAACCCCGACGCAGGTGTTCGTGGGTCACGAACGACGTGATCAGCTCGCGCAACATCGCCCCCCGCGGGTGGTAGTGCACCAGACCCGGGCCCGCCTCCTCGTGGAAGCTGAACAGGTCCAGCTCGCGGCCCAGCCGCCGGTGATCCCGCCGCTCGGCCTCAGCCAGGCGATGCAGGTGCTCCTCGAGTTGCTCCTTCTTCGGATAGGCGGTGCCGTAGATGCGTGAGAGCATCTTGTTGGCCTCAGACCCCCGCCAGTAGGCGCCCGCGACCGACAGCAGCCTCACGTTCGCGATGCGCCCGGTCGAGGGCACGTGCGGGCCGGTGCACAGATCCACGAAGCCGTTGTGTTCATACAGACTGACGATCTCGTCCGGGATCTCCTCGATCAGCTCAAGCTTGTAGGCATTGTGGCGCTGCTCGAACAGCTCGAGCGCCTCAGGCTTGGGCACCTCGCGCCGCACGAAGGGCGTGTCGGCGTCGATGATCTCCTGCATCTTCGCCTCGATAGTGCGCAGGTCGCCTTCGCTGAACGGCTCGGGCACATCGAAGTCGTAGTAGAAGCCGTCATCGATGGCCGGGCCGATGGTCGGCTTGGCGTCCGGGAAGAGCTGCGTGACCGCGTCGGCCATGATATGCGCGGCCGAGTGCCAGTAGACGTGGCGCCCCTCCTCGGAGTCGAAGGTCAGCACCGCGAAGCTCGCATCCCGGTCGATGGGCCGGGTCAGGTCGAACAACTCGCCATCGACCCTGGCGGCCAACGCCGCCCTGGCCAGCCGCGGGCCGATCTGCTCAGCCGCTGCGAGAGCCGTAGTGCCGCGCGGCACCTCGATCACGGCGCCATCGGGCAGTGTCAGCTTGATCTGATCGTTCATGGCATGGCTCTCCTTTCAGCGACGAGCGACGAGCGACGGGCTACGAGCGAACGGCAAGGGCACCGGCCGGCGGGTAGTCGGCGCTTAATGAGAAACCCGCATCCATGAAGAGATGCGGGCGCAAGGGTTCATGGATGTCAGCGGCCATACCAGGGCCACTTCGCGACGGTGGGGCCAATTAAGTACGTGCTGGGCGCTGCAGGAACGCCTGCAGGCCCGAACCACATGATGTCAACATGGTGGGCGCTGCAGGA
>CAZTZN010000145.1:0-11995 GCA_964617715.1 uncultured Armatimonadia bacterium
GTTCATGGTGGTCACGAACGGCCCCGAGGCCAGCGCCTCATCGATGCCCATGCGACGGAAGGCGACCGGCACGAAGCTGCCCACCATGATGCCCGTGCAGGTGGCGCAGAACATGGCCGCGCCGACGATCAGGCCGTAGCCCGCCTCGCCCAGCAGCAACGAACCGGCGCCGAAGGCGACCAGCCCACAGGCCAGCGCGATGAGCAGCGCGGTGGGGATCTGCCGCAGCACCAGGCGGCTCACGCTCAGGTCATCAACGAGGCCGAGGGCAATCGAGCGCACCGTGATCATGGATGACTGCAGCCCGGAGTTGCCGCTCATGGCGGTGATGACCGGGATGAAGGCCGCGAGCATGACCGCCTGATGCAGGGTGCCGTGGAAGGCCTTGATGACCGCCGCGGAGATCATGCTGGCGCCCAGGCTCACCAGCAGCCACGGGACGCGGCTGCGCGCGGCGCGCCACGGCGAGCGGGTCAGCAGGTCATCGGCGGACGCGCCCACCACGGAAGCGACGTCCTCGGTGACCTCCTGCTGCAGCGCGTCAATGACGTCGTCCACCGTCACCGCGCCCAGCAGCCGGTCATGCGCGTCCACCACCGGGATCGAGGTCAGGTCGTACTTGTCTACCAGCCGCACGACCTCCTCCTGATCGGTGTCGTGGTGCACACGCACCGGATCGGGGTCCATGATCTTGGCCAGCGGCGTGTCGTCGCGCGCGTTGATGATGTCCACCAGATCTACTGCGCCCAGCAGCCGGCGTTCGTCGTCCACGACGTAGACGCGGAAGACCGCCTCGGGGCGCACGTCGGTGTGCCGGATATGCTCGAGCACCCCCTGCGCGGTGATGTCCGGCGGCGACACAATCAGTTCGCTGGTCATGATGCCGCCGGCACTGTCCTCGTCGTAGTGCAGCAGCGCGGCCAGCTCCCGCGCCTCTTCACGCGGAATGCGGTTGAGGATGCGGTGCTGCACATCGCTGGGCAGCGTACTCATGGCGTCGGCGCCCGAGTCCGGCGGCATGGCGTCGATGATCTCAGCCAGCTCCCCCTCCTCGGTAGCGCCGGCGAGGTCGGCCGTGATGTCGTCATCGACCTCCTCAAGCACCACGCCCGACGCCTCGGAGTCAAGCAGTGCGAAGACCTGCGCGCGCTCCTCGGCGGTCAGCTCGCCCATGGCATAGGCGATGTCGATCGGGTGGTAGCCGCTGATCAGGCCCTCGAGGGCGCCGCGCACCTCCGAGCGCGTCGCCGCGCGGATCGCGTCGGCGACGTCGGCGGCACGCTCACCCCCTGCCTGCTGGACTCTCCCCGTGGGGGTCACTGCCTCCACCTCGATCGCAGCTACTGGTCCTCGGTGTCCTCCGCAGCCTTGTGCATGAGGTCCTTCAGGCGCGGGTAGGTGGCCACATAGCGCTCGAACAGCGCGTCGTAGGTCGGCGCCCACAGCTCGTTCGGCTCAATCTCGCGCGTCACGCGCACCATCTGTTCAGACGCCTCCGCCATCGAGCCGTAGAGGCCGGCCCCCACCGCCGCGCATATCGCGGTGCCCAACGCCGTCGCCTCGGGCTGTTCGGTGAGGTAGATGGGCACCTGACACGCATCGGCGTGGATCTGCAGCCACAGGTCGCTGCGCGTGCCGCCGCCGCAGGCGTAGATGCCGTCGGCCGAGTATCCGGTGGCCGTCAGCTCCTCGAGAATATGCCGGGTGCCCATCGCGGTGCCCTCGTAGATCGCGCGCATCACGTGGCCGACGCCGTGGCGCAGGCTCAGGCCCCAGATGGCGCCGCGGGCGAGCGGGTCGCGCAGCGGCGTGCGGTTGCCCTGCCAGTAGTCGAGCAGCACGAGGCCCTCGGCGCCGGGCGGCACCTGCGCGGCCAGTTCATCGAGCACATCGAAGCGACTGCGCCCGTGCTTCTCCGCCTCGAGTTGCTCCCGGCAGGCGAAGTTGTCGGCGAACCACTTGACGATGCTGCCGGTGGCGGTCTGCCCGCCCTCAAGCACCCACGTGCCCTTGAGGATGGCGTCGGGGAAGGGCCCCCAGACGTTGCTGCCGAAGCGCGCCTGGGCGCACAGCGCCATGTGACAGGTGGACGAACCCATCACCAGCGCCATGCGACCGGGTTGCACCACGGCCAGGCCAAGCATGGCGCTGTAGGCGTCGATGCCGCCCTGGCCGACCGGCGTGCCCAGTGCCAGCCCGGTCTCCTCGGCCGCGCGCAACGTGATCTCTCCCTGGTTCTCGCCCAGAGGCAGCACGTCGCCCGGCCACTTCTCGCGCAGCTCCGGGATGCCCAGGGTGGCCAGCAGCCGCTCGGGCCAGCCGCCCTGGGGCGAAGCATAGTTCCACTTGCACGTCGCGGTGTTGAGCGAGGCGGTCCAGCGGCCGGTCAGGCGGTACATCAGCCAGTCGATGCCGTCACAGATGACCTCGGCCTCTTCATAGACCCGTGGCTCGTGGCGCTTGAGCCACAAGGCCTTGGGGATCATCCACTCCGGCGACTCCGGGCCGCCCGCGTATTTGAGGACAGGATCACCGGTCGCGGTAACCTCATCGGCCTCCTCATGAGCGCGCTGGTCCATCCAGAGGATAGCCGGACGCAGGGGGGTGCCCTTCCGATCACAGGCGATGACGGTGCAGGCAGTGCCGTCGATGCTCACCCCCGCGATCTCACGGGCAGGCACGCCCGCGACGCGCAGCACATCCCGCACGGTCAGACGCACCGCCTGCCACCAGTGCTCGGGGTTCTGCTCGGCCCAACTCACCTCCGGGTATTCGATCGGATAGGGGTGGACATCCGATGCCAGCATGTTGCCGCTGAGATCGAACAGGGCGGCGCGCAGACTCTGAGTGCCGCAATCAATGCCCAGCACATACGGTCCGCGAGTACTCATGGTCAGGTCACCTCGATAGTACGACCTCGGACACGACGCGCCTACGGCTACCAGCTCTCGCGGTGCACAACGTCCATTGGCCCGGGCGGCTTGGGCTTCGGCTCGCCTGCCGGGTGCCCCAGGCTCACCAGGCCGAGCACGCGGATGTGCGCCGGGATGCCCAGCGCCTCGCGCACGAGTTCCTCACGCTCAGGGCCGGGACCGGAGCTGCCGTCGCCGCTGCGGATGCCGATCCAACAGGTGCCCAGGCCCAGGGCCGTCGCCTGAATCAGGGCATTCTCGAGCGCGGCGCAGCTATCCTCGACCCACCAGTGAGGCTGACGGTCGGCGTCCGCGCAGAACGCCAGGACCACCGGCGCCTGCGCGCAGAAACGCGCCCACTGATGCACGCCCGCCAGCTTCTCACGCCGCTCCGCGTCCGTGACTACCACGATGTGCCACGGCCGCACGTTGTTGGCGGTGGGCGCGCACAACGCCGCCTCGAGGACCGCCTGCAGATCCTCCTCGGAGACCGGCTCGTCGGTGTATGCACGCACGCTGCATCGCTGTCTGATCGCGTCAAGCATCCTGATCCCCTCCACGTGGGACTTCCGAGTCCGGCCGCGCGCCGACGAAGAACGCCTCCTGCTCGGCCTTCAGCGCGCGCACGGCCTCCTCGGTCATCTTCGTGAGGCGCGCCAGCTCCTCCTTGCCCGGCTTCGCGCCGAACTGCATGGTGTCGATCGGCTCGCCGAAGCTCACCGCCACCCGACCGCGGTGGAAGTACCACGCGCCCACCGGCAATACCTTCTCAGTGCCGGTCAGCGCGCACGGGATGATGGGCACGCCCGCGCGCGAGGCGGCCAGCGCCGCCCCCAGGTCGAACTCGCCCACCTGTCCGTCCCGACTGCGAGTGCCCTCCGGGAACATGGTCAGCAGCTCGCCCGCCCGCAGCAGGCCGATGGCGTTCTTGAGCGCGCGCGTATCGGCCGACCCCCGCTCAACCGGGAAGGCGTAGCACTTGCGGATGATCCACCCGAACACCGGCGCGAACAGCTCCGACTTGGCAAAGTAGTAGGTGCGACGCGCGATGGCGACGCCGACCGCCGGCGGATCGAGAAAGCTCAGGTGGTTGCTCGCGATGACCGCGCCGCCCTCGGCAGGCACGTTCTCGCGCCCCGTCACCCGGAAGCCTCCAAGCATGCGCAGGATCAGCGGCAGCGTCCACTGCACCATGCGGTAGTGCGGCCAGGTCCACTTGCGCGGCGGCTCAGGCGTCTTGATCATACGCGGCCCTCCAGCCGCTCGTGCAACAGCTCGACCACGCGGTCGATAACTTGCTCGGCGCTCATGCCATCGCTGCACACCTCGACTGCATCCTCGGCCTTGCGCAGCGGCGCGATGGCCCGGGTGCTGTCACGCCTGTCACGCGCACGCTGGTCGGCGAGGATCTGCTCGTAGCTCACGTCCTCGCCGCGCTCGCGCAGTTGCCGGTGCCGCCGGCGCGCCCGCTCCTCAGCCGAGGCGGTGAGGAATACCTTGAGCAGCGCATCTGGAAAGACTACGGTGCCGATATCGCGCCCCTCCATGACCACGGGCCGCGTCCGCGCCATCCGACGCTGGGCGGCGACAAGGTGCTCGCGCACCGCCGGGATCGCCGACACCGGCGACGACAGGTTGCCCACCTCAGGCGTGCGGATGGGCTCCTCAACGTCTTCACCATCCACGAACAGATGGCTCCCGCCGCAGACCTGGCGGAACTCAAACTCCAGCTCGCCCGCCAGCGCGCCGATGGCCTCGGCGTCCGCCCCGACCTGCATCCCCGCACGCAGCGCCCGCAACGCGACCGCGCGGTACATCGCCCCGGTGTCAATGTATGTGCAGCCCGCGCGCTCGGCCACGCCACGCGCCACGGTGCTCTTCCCCGCTCCCGCGGGCCCGTCGATCGCCACCAGGCATCCGGTCCGCTCGCTCATACCCGGCCTCATTCACGCCTCCTCTTCAATGCAGTCGGCGCCCAGCCCTCGCAAGGCCGCGGGGAATCCCGGGTAAGACGTCGCGATGCACTCGGCGCCCTCAATGACCGTCTCGCCATCGGCGAGCAGCCCCGCGACCGCCGCCGACATGGCAACGCGATGATCGTGGCGGCTGTCGATGACCGCGCCGTGCAGGGGCGTCGGCCCGCTGATCTCGAGGCCGTCCTCGCGTTCGGAGATCTCCGCGCCCATCGCCCCGAGCACCTGCGCCATCGCGGCCAGCCGGTCGCTCTCCTTCACGCGCAGCTCCGCGGCGTCGCGGATGATGGTCGTGCCCTCAGCCTGCGTCGCGGCAACGGCCACCAGCGGCACCTCGTCGATCATCCGCGGGATCAGATCGCCACCGACCTCGGCGGCCCGCAGTGCGCCCGCGCGCGCGCGCACATCGCCGACGCTCTCCCCCGCCTCCTCGTGCCCGCAGGAGATGGCAAGGTCCGCTCCCATCGCCTGCAGCGCCTCGAGCAGCCCGGTGCGGGTCGGGTTGAGCAGCACGTCGCCGGCGACGACATCGCTGCCTTCGACCACCAGCCCGGCTACCAGGAAGAACGCCGCGGAACTCAGGTCGGCGGGGATACGCATCGAGCGCGCCTGCAGCGGCCGTCCCGGGCGCAGAGTGACCGTGAGGCCGTCGGCCTCGATGTCGGCGCCCATGGCCGCGAGCATGCGCTCGGTGTGATCGCGCGAGGCCGCGGGCTCGACCACGGTTGTCGGCCCGTCGGCGGAAAGACCCGCCAGCAGCACCGCCGACTTGACCTGCGCGCTGGCCATGGGCGGATGATACTCGATGCCGCGCAGGTGACCACCGCGCACGGTGACCGGCGGGAGGCAGCGGTCACCACGCCCCTCGACCCGCGCGCCCATCAGCTCCAGCGGCCGGGCGATGCGGTCCATCGGGCGGCTCGACAGCGACTCGTCACCAACGAAGGTGGTGGCGAACTCGCACCCGGCAACCAGGCCCATGAGCAGCCGCATGCCGGTGCCTGAGTTGCCCAGGTCAAGCGGACCGGCGGACGCCCTGAGGCCCCCGAGGCCGACGCCGTGAATCTCGATGGCGCCCGCGCCGATCGCATTGATGGACACGCCCAGCGCCCGCAGGGCATCGGCGGTGCGCAGGCAGTCATCGGCGTCGAGAAAACCCTCAATCCGCGCGGTGCCCTCGGTGACCGCCGACAGCATCACCGCGCGGTGGGAGATCGACTTGTCGCCCGGCACAGTGACGCTCCCTCTGAGCGGCCCGCCCGGTCGCACTCGCAGTCTCACGGCTCCGCCATCCTCTCGCGGCAGGCACGCGCGGCCTCGAGCAGCGTAGTCAGAGTCGCCTCGTCACCGTCCGCCAGCGCACTACGATAGCGCTCAATCTCGGTGGTGAACTCCGCCAGCGCAGCCAACACTTCGTCGGCGTTGGTCAGCAGGATCTCGCGCCAGACCTCGGCCGAGCCGGCGGCGATTCGCGTGGTGTCACGCAGACCGTTGCCGACGAAGTCATCCTCGCCGCAGCATTCGCCCAGCGCGCCGGCCAGCGCCGCGGCCACGACGTGGGGCAGGTGGCTGGTGCGCGCGACGATGCGGTCGTGGTCGTCGGCATCAACGGTCACGACGCGCGCGCCGATGGCCTCGATCGTGCTGCGCAGACGCGCGACCGCCTCCGTGCCCGAAGTGCCGGGGATGAGCAGCCAGGTGCGGCCGCGGAAGAGGTTGGCACGCGCGGCCATGACCCCGGCCCGCTCCGAGCCGGCCATGGGGTGGCCGCCAACGAAGTCAACGTGCGGGGGCAGCGCGGATGCGGCGGCCATGATCGCGCGCTTGGTGCTGCCGGCGTCGGTGACCACGCAGCCGTCGGTCAGGGCGGGGGCGATGCGCACGAAGATGTCGGGGATGACCGTGACCGGCGTGGCGATGAACACCAGGTCGGCGCCGCGCACGGCCTCGACCGGGTCGGCGGTGGCGCGATCGGCGGCGCCCACGTGCAGCGCCTCGAGCAGCGTGCGCTCGCTGCGCGCGACGCCGATGATCTCCCCGAGCACGCCCGCCCGTCGCCCCGCGAGGGCGAAGGAGCCCCCGATCATGCCGATGCCGATTACCGCCACGCGCTCGAAGATCAGGGTCCCCGCCTCCGATCTACATCTGCCGCCCGACCGCCTCTGCGACCTGCCTGACCTGCTTCATAAGCTCGGCGAAGGCCGCCGGGGTGAGCGACTGCGGGCCATCGCTCAGCGCCTGGTCGGGGCGCGGGTGGACCTCGATGAGCAGCCCGTCCGCGCCCGCTGCGACGGCCGCAAGCGCCATCGGCGCCACCAGGTGGCTCATCCCCACGGCGTGGCTGGGGTCGGCGACGATGGGCAGGAAGGTCTCGCGTCGCGCCACCGCTATCGCGCTCAGGTCAAGCGTGAAGCGTGTGGCGGTCTCGAAAGTCCGGATGCCCCGCTCGCATAGGATGACGTCGAGCGTGCCGCCCGCCGCTATGTACTCGGCGGCCTTGAGCCACTCCTCGATCGTCGAGGAGAAGCCGCGCTTGAGCATTACCGGCTTGCCGCAGTGCCCGACCTCCTTGAGCAGATCGTAGTTCTGCATGTTGCGCGCGCCGATCTGTAGACAGTCGGCAACCTCGGCAACGCGGTCAACCTGACGCACGTTCATGACCTCGGTCACGATCGGCAACCCGGTCTCAGCCCGCGCCGCGGCAAGATACTCCAGTCCCTCCCCGCCGAGGCCCTGGAAGCTGTAGGGCGAAGTGCGCGGCTTGTAGGCGCCGCCGCGCAAAGCAGAGGCGCCGGCCTCCGCAACCGCCCGCGCGGTCTGCAGCACCTGCTCGGCGCTCTCCACCGAGCAGGGCCCGGCGATTACTCCCAGGTGCCCTCCACCGATGCGCGCCGGGCCGATCATCACCGTGGCCGGTCGCGGATTGTACTCACGGCTGATGAGCTTGTAGGGCTTGAGTATCGGCACCACGCGCTCGACGCCCGGGAGCACCGAGAACTGCCCGGCCACCACCTCCTTCTCGTGATCGGGCGCGCCGATCGCGCCGATGATGGTGCGGGCCTCCCCGCGCGAGATGTGATGACCGTAGCCGCGCTCACCGAGCCGCTCCACGACCTGCTCAACGTCCCGCTCCGTGCAGTCCGGCCGCATGACAATGATCATGTCAGCTCACCATCTCAGCGGAGGTCGGGGCGCATCGTGCGTCCGCCCAGCACCTCTCGCAACGTCGTGATGAAGGTCTCGTTCTGCTCGCGGGTGCCGATGGTCACGCGGATGAAGCTGGGGAGGCCGAAGATCTCGCCGGTGCGCACGGTGACCCCCCGCCGCATCAGTTGATCGAAGCACTCGACGCTGTCCATCCCCACGTCCACGAAGATGAAGTTCGCCTGCGTGGGCACGAACTCGAGGCCCATCTGCTCGAACTGTGCGGACAGGAATTCGCGGCCCTCGCGGTTCACGTCCACACAGTGGCGCATGTGCTCGACATCACGCAACGCGGCCACAGCCGCATCCTGCGCGATCGAGGATACATTGAAGGGCTCCCGCACCTGCTTGAGCGCCTCGGTGATGTCCACAGGCGCAATGCCGTAGCCGATACGCAGGCCCGCCAGGGCGTAGGCCTTCGAGAACGTGCGCAGCACCGCGCAGCGCCGGCCGGCACGCACATACTCGAGCGTGTCCGGGCAGTCGTCGGCGTCCACGTACTCGAAGTAGGCCTCGTCGAAGACGACGATGCAGGTGTCGGGGACGCGCTCCATGAAGGCCGCGACCTCGTCGGCGGTGACGATGGTCCCGGTCGGGTTGTACGGGTTCGAGATGAACACGAGCTTCGTGCGCTCATCGATGGCGTCGGCCATCGCGTCGAGATCGTGGCGGAAGTCACGGTGCTCAATCACGCGCTCCTGGGCGCCCATCAGCCGCGCGGTGTGCGGGTAGAGCGCAAAGGGCGGCTCCATGAACACCAGGTTGTCGGCGGGGTCCACGAAGGCGAGGCCCAGCATGTGAATGACCTCGTCTGAGCCGCGGCCGATCACAATCGTGTCCGCATCCACGTCCAGCCGCGCCGCCAGCTCCGCCGTCAGGGCGGCGCACTGTGGGTCGGGGTAGATATGCGCCTGCGCGGCCGCCTGCGCCATCGCCTCGATCACATGGGGCGACGGGCCGATGGGGTTCTCGTTCGAGGCCAGCTTGATGACCCTCTCGATGCCCAGCTCGGCCATCACCTCGGCCGAGGACTTGCCGGGCGAGTAGGGCACGATGCGCTTGACGGTATCACGGATCAGCTCGTCGGCCTTCGCCACGTCGGTCTCCTCCTCGGCACGTCCGGGCCGGCCACGTCAGCCCTGATCAACAATCTGCGTGAGAAGTTGACTGACCGAGCGGTTCTCATGGATGCACCGCACCGCCTGGGCCAGCAGCGGGGCCACCGAGACCACGGTGATGTTGTCGGGCAGATCCGGGCGCAGTGGGAGGGTGTCGGTGGTATACAGCGCGCTGATGGCCGACTCGCCGATCAGCCTGGGCGCGTCGCCGCACATGATGGCGTGGGTGACGCACGCATTCACCTCGATCGCCCCCGCTTCAATGACCTCGGTGGCGGCGTTTACGATGGTGCTGCCGCCGAAGATGAAGTCATCAACCAGGAGCGCGCGCTTGCCCGTAAGTTCGCCCACGGTCTCGACCGTGTGCGCCAGCTCCACGTTCTCCTCGGGGTGGCGCTTGAAGATCACGGCGATGCCGCAGCCGAGCTTGCGGGCGACGTCGGTGGCGCGCTCCACCGCCCCGGCGTCGGGCGCCACGATCACGGTGTTGGGCCCGGTCAGGCCCTCGCGCCGGAACACATTGAGGAACACCGGCAGGTTGGGCAGGTGGTCCATGGGGATGTCGAAGAAGCCCTGGATAGCGCCCTCGTGCAGATCCATGGTGACGATGCGGTCCGCACCGGCGGCGACGGTGAGGTCGGCGACCACGCGGGCCGAGATGGGCTCACGGCCGCGGAACTTGCGCTCCTGCTTGCTGTAGGGGTACCAGGGGATGACGGCGGTGATGCGCTCGGCCGAGGCGCGCCGGGCCGCATCGATCATCAGCCACAGCTCCAGCAGCCGGTCGCTGACCTGACCACCGAAGGATTGGAAGACGAAGACGTCGTTGCCGCGCACGTTCTCGTGGAGCTGCACGCGGATCTCGTCGTTCGACCACTTGCCGACCGTGGCCTCGGAGAGACGCGTCCCCAGTGCCTCCGCGACGTCTCGGGCGAGCTGGATGCAGCCGTTCCCGGTGAAGATATTCAGATTGCTCAACGTCGGTCCCATGTCTCCGTCTCCCTGCCATGCGTGTTGGACAGCCGAGCGTCCGCGGCACAGGAAAACGCCGCGGCTGGTGTCCGCGGCGTTGGGATGGGTCGCTATGGGGCGCTGCTAGCCGACTTCCCTCCGCCACGGGCGAGGCGCGTGGTGACTGTGATAACCGTAGTAGTACCACATCGCAGCGGTCATGGCCACGTCTCCGCAGATCCGGGAGTACAGCGCACCTGTGTGCATAAACTAACACAGGCCCATTACCCTGTCAAGGCGGGCAGGGCGCCCTCCGCGGACGGCCCCAGCGGGCTTGACCCCCCAGCCCCGACGGCCTACAATCAACTTGCGCGGCCGCGGATGGCGGCGCCAATGTGCACGGCCACCGTCGGCCGATTGGCGTACCTCTACCTCACGGGAACAGGCGGCATCATGGACGCTCAGCAGCGCGGACGAGCCACCACGCGCGTCGCAACGCTCTCGGTGGCTTCGAACACCCTCCTCGTGATCCTCAAGCTCATCGTCGGCATCGCCATCGGCTCGGTGGCGGTTCTCTCGGAGGCCGTACACTCGGGCATGGACCTGGTCGCGGCGCTGATCGCGCTGTTTGCGGTGCGCACCGCCGCACGCCCTCCCGACGAGGACCATCCCTACGGTCACGGCAAGGCCGAGAACATCTCCGGCACCATTGAGGCGCTGCTGATCTTCGGGGCGGCGGCCTACATCATCTACGAGGCCGTCCGCAAGCTCATGGGCGAGTATCAGGTCGAGAGCCTCGGCTGGGGCATCGGCGTGATGGGGCTGTCGGTGGTGGTCAACATCGTTGTCTCCGAGATGCTTTTCCGCACTGCGCGCGCCACCGAGTCGGTTGCGCTCGAGGCCGATGGCTGGCACCTGCGCACCGATGTGTGGACGTCCGCGGGCGTGCTCGGCGCGCTGGGCTTCATCTCGCTCACAGAGCGCTACGCGCCCGCGCTGCACTTTCACTGGATGGACCCGGCGGCGGCAATCGGGGTCGCGCTGCTGATCATCCACGCAGCGTGGCGGCTCACCGTGGCCTCGGCGCGCGATCTCATGGACGTGGCGCTGCCCGAACAGGAGGAGCGGGTGATCTGTGCGGTGCTTGAGCAACAACGTCCCCGGTTGTGCGGCTATCACAAGCTGCGCACGCGCAAGTCGGGGAGCCAGCGCTTCGTGGATGTGCACGTGCTGGTCGATCCGGAGATGACCGTCGCCGCCTCACACGCGATGGCGGACGAAATCGTGGCGACCATCCAGCAGGCGCTCCCGCGGGTCGGGGTCACCGTGCACATCGAGCCCTGCGAGGGTGCAGACCCGGACTGAGCGCGGGTCCTACTGGTCGCGCCGGCGCGTGATCTCCACCTCGGCGTAGTCGATCAGGCCCCCAAGCGGCACACTGGCCTTGCGAACCCGCACGGTAGTCTCCTCCACCGCAAAGCGGTCGAGAACGGCTTCCGCGACGGCGTGCGCAAAGGCCTCGAGCAGTCGGAAACGGCGGGAGTGCTGGATCTCGGAGACGAGCTGATAGACCGCCTTGTAGTCCACCGTGTCGGCGACCGCGTCGCTCTCGCCCGCAGGCCGCAGGTCCAGGCCCAGCTCAACATCGACCTGGAAGCGCCCCCCGAGGTCGCGTTCCGACGCCGCCACGCCATGATGCCCGTAGAAGCTCATGTTGTGGATGCGTATCCGGTCCATGGCGGCGGGGCTCAGTCCGCGGGCTGGTGCTTGGGGATGATCGACCGGAAGGTGCTGCCCTCGCCCACGGTGCTCTCGATCTCCATGCGGCCGCCGTGGG
>CAZTZN010000146.1:0-5928 GCA_964617715.1 uncultured Armatimonadia bacterium
CGGATGTCCCGGAAGAGCTTCAGCCACAGTCGCGACATCGGTTACCTCATGCCCTCGAACACGCGGCTCGGCTCGGCCGCGCCGATCGCACGCGTCATGTCGGCCCGCCCCGCCGGCTCGACCTCATTCGATCTCGCATGACTGCACGCCCTCGCCGCGCGGACAGCGCAGCGTGCCGCGCGAACCCACGCGCAGGCCGTTGGCGACCGCAAGCAGCTCAGAGGCCTCGTGGATGATTACCGCCCAGGCCACGCCCACGAATCCGAGCAGCGCCAGGGGGATCAGGGCCGCGAGCACCAGCAGCGCGAAGATGATGTTCTGGGTGCCGATGGCGACCGCGCGCCGGCCCAGGCGGATGGCGAAGGGCACCAGCGTGAGGTCATCGCCGATGAGCGCGGTGTCGGCGGCTTCGATGGCGGCGTCGGTGCCGCCTACGCCCATGGCGATGCCGGAGGTCGCACGCGCCAACGCGGGCGCATCGTTGATGCCGTCGCCTACCACCGCGACCGCACCGTGCTCGGCCTCGATCTGCTCCACCGCCGCGATCTTGTCTTCGGGCCTGAGGCCCGCGCGCACATCGTTGATGGCCACCTGAGCCGCGATGGCCCGCGCGGTGCCCGGATTGTCGCCGGTAAGCATAACCGTCTCGATGCCCATCGCGTGCAGGTCGTCGATGGCGTGGCGGGCCTCCGCGCGCGGCCGATCGCCGATGGCGATCAGCCCCACCACGCCGCCTGCGCCGGTCACGCACACCACCGTCTTGCCCTCGTTCTCAAGACGCTCGGCATCCCCGTCGCCGATGTCGTCGAAGCCAAGCTCGGCGCACAGTTGAGGACTGCCCACGTAGACCGCTTCGCCACCGATCTGCCCGCTCACGCCCGCGCCCGCGATGGCCCGGAAGTCGGTGACCTGCAGCGGGTCGATACCCTGGTCCTCCGCGCGGCGCACGATGGCCTCGCCCAGCGGGTGCTCAGACAGCCGCTCCAGCGAGGACGCCAGGCGTAGCACCCACTTCTCATCGCCGCTCAGGGGGACCACGTCGGTGACCACCGGCCGGCCTTCGGTGAGCGTGCCGGTCTTGTCGAAGGCGACCACGCGGATGCGCCCGAGGTCTTCGAGGTGCGCGCCGCCCTTGATCAGCACCCCCGATCGGCCGGCGCGCGTGATGCCGGCGGCGATCCCGACGGGCGTGGACATGATCAGCGCGCATGGCGCGGCCGCCACCAGCAGCACCACCGCGCGCGTCGCCCACGCCGCCAGGTCATCCACCCCGGTCACCAGCGGGATGCCGACCAGCAGCGCGGCGCTCAACAACACCGCCGGGGTGTACCAGCGACCGAAGCGCTCGATGAAGAGCTGGCGGCGTCCCTTGCGTTCCTGTGCCTCCTCGACCAGGTGGATCATGCGCGAGAGCGTGTTGTCCTCGAAGTTGGCGGTCGCACGCACCACCAGCGCACCCTCGCGGTTGAGCGTGCCCGCGAACACCCCGTCGCCCTCGCCGCGCTCCACCGGCATCGACTCGCCGGTCACTGCGGACTCATCGAGAGTCGAGCGCCCTTCGATGATCACGCCGTCGGTGGCGATGGTCTCACCCGGGCGCACCGCGAAGCGGTCACCCTCGCGCAGCGCGGTCGCTTCGACCGGCACCTCGCCGTCGTCGGTGACCACCCGCGCGGTGCGGGGCGCCAGGTCCAGCAGGTTGCGGATCGATCGGCGCGTGCGCACGTACGCGTAGTGCTCGAGGCCCTCGGCCGCCGCGTAGAGCACCACCAGCGCCGCCGCCTCGTCCCACATGTGCAGCGCGATCGAACCGCCGGTCGCGCCCAGCATGAGGATCTCGATGTCCACGCGCCCGGTCCGGATCACGTTCGCGAGGCCCTCGGTCGCCCAGTGGTAACCGCCGAGCATGATCGCGGCGGCATAGAAGATGCTCTCGACGAACGGACCGATGGCGCCCGCTCGGGTCAGCCCGAAAGCGAGCGCGGCGATGAGGCCTGCCACCAGCGCATTGCGCAGGGGCGGGTAGTCATACCAGCGTCCGGTGAAGATCGCCTCGACGTGGTCGTCCGGGTCGTGGCAGTCGGTGCAGCCCATACCATGCCTCCCATCCCCGCTCAGAGCTGAACTTCGAGGAACTGCTCCGCGCACGGGTACCCGTGGAGATAGAGTGCCTTGCGCTCGGCGCAGATGCCCACCATCGAGTACTCCGTGTGGCTCCCATCATGCCCACCGTGGCGGCAGATGCTCGGGTCGCCGTGGTAGCGCAGCACCTCCAGCATCTCGGCGAGGCTTCGCCGGTCGTTGCCGAGGAAGCGCTCGTCGAGCATCCTGGCCCGCGCGATGGCGTTGGGCTTCTGCTCGGGCGGCCGGCGATCGGCCTCGCTCAGCGCGGGAAGCTGGTAGTAGTTCGAGCAGTTCATGTACGTCTCGCCCGGCTCGGGCAGGCGCACCTGGGTGAGCGGGCAGGGCGATTCGAGCGCACACATCGCGCCGCCGGCATCCACCGCCAGCGAAGAGTAACCCTTGCCGCGCGTGGGAACCGCGCACATATGCCGCACGAACTCCGCCAGCGTCCGACAGCGGAACAGGCCTTCGTAGGCCCACAGGCGGACAGGCACGTGATGATCGCTCTGCTGATAGACGCTGCCCACCGAGGAGTGCCCGACCGCCAGCCCCTCGGCGTTGAAGCCGTCGATGGTCGCCAGCAGCCCGCAAAAGGTCCAGTTGAGCTGGGGGATGCCGTCCTTGCGCCGAACCAGCCGCGCCACCGGCGGCGATTGCGCCCCCGGCGGCCCGCCATCGTTATTCTTACCCCAGATCGGCCCGTCCGGACCATCGCTGAACGCAATGTTGGTGCAGCCTTCGAGCGCATCGAGCCCGGTGCCGTAGTTGGGGACATTGATCTTCAGAATGGTCTCGAGCGGCAGGTCGGCGCCCTCCGCGGTGCCCTCCATCTCCTCGAGCACCAGCGGGACGTGGCGCAGCAGTGTCTTGTGGATAGCGGGCCAGTGCGCGTGCCAGTCGGGGTGACGCTTGTCCGGCTGCACGATCTCGATGAACTCGCGGATCTCCTCGCGCAGCGCCTCGCCGGTAATCCGCCCGATGGTGCGCGCATCGCCCGCCGCCTCTACCAGCTTCATCTGGCGCCTCCGCTATCTCATCGCGCAATCAGCGCTGCACAGGGGCGGTCGCGCCGCCGCGTCCTCCTCCGCCCCGGCCATCCGAACGGCCACGGCAGATCGTCGGTGCGCCCGTGCCACGGGATGTTGGCCGCCCTCCGTCGCTACGTCGGCGGGCCGCCGCAGCCACCCGGCCAGAGCACGATCAGCGCGGCAGCCAGCGCCGCCAGCACCAGCATCCCCTGCCACCAGGTCGGCCGCCACTGCGCCTCGGCCTTGCGCCGGCGCTGCTCCTCGTCCGGCAGCTTCTGTCTCCAGCGATCCGGGTAGTCCACAACGTCTCCTCGGCGACGGTCCGACTACCATGTCAGCTCTGTGGGCGGGATGGGGTGCGCGTTCTCCTCGATGGCCTCGACCTGGCCGCTGCGCAGCGATATGACCACGTCGGCCATCTGCCCGATCGCCACATTGTGCGTCACCATCAGCACGGTCAGGTTGTGCTCGTCGCACACCTCGCGGATGAGCTGCAGCACCAGCAGCCCCGTCTCGTAGTCGAGGTTCCCGGTTGGCTCGTCGCCCAGCAGGAGATAGGGGCGCTTGATGACTGCGCGCGCGATCGCCACCCGCTGCTGCTCGCCCCCGGAAAGCTCCGCCGGGTAGTAGTCCAGCCGCTCGCCCAGCCCTACGCGCCGAAGCAGGTCGGCGGCCTCGGCCTCGTTTCCGGACAGCTCGCCCACCAGCTCCACGTTCTCGCGCGCGGTCAGCGTCGGCACGAGGTTGAAAAACTGGAAGATGAAGCCGACCTTGGCGCGCCGGTACTCGGTCAGTGCCGGTTCGACCAGCGCCGACACCTCCTGTCCGTCCACGAACACCCGGCCCGAGGTGGGCACGTCAAGGCCGCCGATGAGGTTGAGCAGCGTGGTCTTGCCCGAGCCGGACGGGCCCAGCAGCACCACCAGCGAGCCCTCGGCCACGTCGAAGCTGGCGCCGCGCAGGGCGCGCACGGTCACCTCGCCCATCTGATAGTGCTTCTGCACGTCGCGCACCGACACGGCTGTGTTCACGTCGCACCCTCTCTGGATGACTGTCGTCGAGGACGCCCGGGCGAGACATGGCGCAGCGGTCCACGGATCGGCGCTCCAAGCCGCGGTGCTATGGACCGACGGTGGCCGACACGGTGCGCACCCGGTCGCCATCGTTCACTAGGTCCTTGCCATCGACGACCACCTCGTCGCCTGCGTTCAGGCCGCTGAGCACCTGCGCGCGCACGTAGTTGTTGGCGCCGATCTCCACCTCGGTGCGCCGCACGCGGTGCCCCTCGATGCGCAGTACGTAGCGCCCGGTCTCGTCCTCGATGACCGCGTCGGCGGGGATCAGCAACACGTTGCGCGCGATCACCGACTGCGCGCTCACGTCAACCTCCATCCCCGGCCGCAGCGGCCCCGGGCCCGCGGTCAGCTCGACGCGCGTGCGCACCACCTTGCCGCCGGCGCCCATCTCGGTGCGTGGTGTCGCCGTGGCGCCGATCCGCGTAATGACGCCGGGCAGGCTCCGGCCCAGATACGAGGGCAGCATGATCTGCACACGCTGGCCCTCGCTGACCTTGGCGACGTCGATGTCGTCGATCAGCGCGGTGACCCAGATGTCGCTGGTGTCCGCGACCTGGAAGGCCGGTTGGCCGGGGATGGCCGGATCGCCCGGGTCCACCCGTCGCCGGCTGACCACGCCGTCAAACGGCGCCTCGATAGTCTCGTAGGGGGTCATCGCAGCGGTGGAGGTCGCGCCGATCGGAGGCGCCACGATGCGCGCCAGCAGGTCGCCCCGCTGTACGCGGGCGCCCTCGTCGCGGTAGACCGCGGCGAACCGGCCCTGCAGCGTGGGGGAGAGGTCGGCCACGCGCCCCTCGACGTCGCCGGTCGCGGTCACCGTCACCGACAGGTCGCCCATCTCCGCCGGCGCGACCGTCACCTGCGGCGGCCGCCCGGCAGACCACGCGATCAGCACGATCACCAGCACCGCCCCGCCGACCCACCACAGCCAGCGCTTCGATCTCACTCGCGGCCTGTCGCTGTTATCGCTCATCGCCTGGGTACCCCCGCGCGCGGTGTCCGCCCGCGGGCGGACAGCAGCGTCGCGTAGCTGAAGAAGACCCCGCTCACGTCTTCGCGGACCAGCCCCAGCTCGACGGCCGGGAGCAGCTCTCGCTCATAGCGCTCACGACTCACGTGCACGCGTGGCTCGATAACCAGCGCCCGTCCCCCCGGCGCGAGCAGCTCCGCCAGCCGCGCCCACAGCGCCCGTACGTCATCCACTTCGTGCAGCATCCACGATAGCAGTGCGAAGTCCAGGTGCCCCTCGATGGGTAGGTCGGCGCCGTCGGCCAGCACCGGGGTCAGCCGCGCCGTGGCCTCCGGGTCGGCTTCGCAGCGCGAGATCGCCCGGTCGAGCATGGTCTGCTGCGCATCGAGCAGCACCACCTCCCCGCGCTCGCCCACCAGGCGGCTGAGCGTGACTGAGTAGAAGCCCGCGCCGCAGCCGATGTCGGCGACGCGGTCCCCGGCGCGCACATGCGGAGCGACCACCTGCTCGGCATCGTAGAGGACGCCGCGCAGGATCCGATCGAACCAGTCCATCAGCCAGGGCGGAGTGCGGTGTGATGCCATCTCTGGTGCGAACAGTTCGTGAAGGGCGTTCGGTTTCCTTCGTGGGAGCCGGTACACGCAGCGGGGGGCCGCCCGGTGGGCGGCCCCCCGTCGGGTTGTGCGAGTGTGGCACGCGCCTCATACCGGGCTCTGGGAGTTGCCGAACG
>CAZTZN010000146.1:6028-11976 GCA_964617715.1 uncultured Armatimonadia bacterium
AGACCCACGAGTACCAGCCCTGGTAGCTGCCGTAGTAGTTGAAGAAGGTGTTGCCGGGGACCAGCGGTGGGAATCCGTACGTCCTGCCATTAGCCGGGTTCAGATAGGCCAGGCAGCAGGTCATCTCGTCATAGTCCTGGGCGTACATCAGGAAGGCGGTGGCCAGTTGCTTGAGGTTGCTCTGACAGCTTGCGGTGCGCGCCTTCTCCCGAGCCTTGGCGAAGACCGGGAAGAGGATCGCCGCCAGGATCGCGATAATCGCGATCACGACCAACAGCTCAATCAGCGTGAAGCCTCTACGCACTTCGCGTCACCTCCGTCTGACGGTTTGTACGCTAAACCTTAATGTGTCATTTCGGGCGGTCTCGGGCCGCCACCTCCTCGGCGTCACACTTTTTTTAGGTTCGGCCCTGGCAGATGCCCATGGTCGCCTGGGCACGGTCAGACGGCGAACGTCACCTGCTTGCGCGGCACGATGCGCACGCGGCCCAGCACCCCGGAGGGCTTCGGGGCATGGACCAGGAGGTTCTGCAGCGAGTTGGCGACGCGAATCTCGATCTCGGCGGTCGGGCCGTTGATGAAGTCGGTGATCTCCACGGACCAGGGCTCCCACGCGCGCACTCCGCATGAGCGGCCGTTCACCAGCACCTCGCACAGGTCGCCGGGCCGGCCCATCTCCAGGAACAGTCGGCACCGACGCTGTGCGGCGGTGAGCTTGATGCTTTGGCGGTAGATGCCGACGCCTGAGAAGTACGGGTAGCCCTGACGCTCCCAGCCCGAGCCGTCGATTTCGCCCGGTTCGGCGATGAGCTTCGGCCTGTCTCCGCCCTTCTCGACGGCGAAGCGGCCGGCGATGATGACCGGGTGGCCGAGGTTCGGGGTCTCGTAAAGCTGCCCTGTGGTGCGCACCTCGACCACGTTGAGGCCGCGGACGAGCAGCCCGGCGATGCTCGTCTCGTAGATGTAGTGGTCGAGGTAGTCGCCGCGCTCCATGCCCTCCACGGCCGGAGTGCCGCGCTCCCCCGTGCTGCGCCCGACCACGGTGTCGTTCACGCGGACTTCGAAGTTCACAATCGTGCTCTGCTGCCAGACCTTGTCCACGGCCAGGCCGTCAAGCAGCAGCCGCGCCTCGTCGGGCAGCACCTCCGCGTCGAAGCGCGCGCGGTAGATGTGCTGGTTGGCGTCCCAGTCGGTGTTGACGACCCAGCAGTTCATCTCGTACTCCCACCGCGTCAGGGGGAGGGCATTCGGCCGGTCGGTCTCGAAGCGCCAGGTGTCGTCCAGCTCGACCACTTCGGGCATGGCCCGCACCGCCGCGGTCAGCTCGATGGGCTCGTCGCCGCCACCCACGGTCACGGTGTAGCGCCCGGCCGCTGAGGCCAGGCCGACGATCTCGCGCTCGCCCACCGACACCAGTGGGAGATCGGCGGCGGTCACCGGCGTGGACGGGCAGGCCTTCTCCGCATTCACGCACAGCAGCACTGCGCCCGTGGCTTCGAGGCGCAGCGGCACGTGGACATGACCCGCTTCGCCACGGGCGACGAGCGCGGGCGCGGTCGAGCCATCCTGGGGATCCCACAGCTCGACGTCGCCGGTCAGGCGCAGGGTAGCGGTGAACTCGCGGGCGCACTCGCGGGAGGTGTTCTGCAGGAAGATGAAGTGCCGACCGGCACGCTCGTAGTGGTAGTGCACCACATCGGCGACGACCGCGCCCTCGGCATCGTGCAGGCGCACGTCGGGGTCGATGGCCGCGTGCAGCGCCTGGGCGAAGTGCGGGAGAACGTCCTCATCTGCGCCCTCAAAGGGATAGCCGACCAGCACCCCACCGTGCCAGCCCGGCGCCAGCTCGCCCGCGACCACCGGCCCGTCGGCCCGGGCCACCGTCATGGAGCGGGCGTAGTCCTCGCCGAAGATGCCCTCCATGACCGAGGCGACATACGGGTCCTCACCGCGCTCCACGGACTTGCTCGGCAGCTCGCCCAGCGCGATGATGCGCCCGCCCGCGTCCACGAAGCGCTTGAGTGCATCGGCGGTCGCGCGCGCGATCGTGGTGCAGGCAGGCATTACCAGCACGCGAAAGCGCTCGGCGACCTCACCCGAGTCCGGGAGCTTGACCGCGATCTCGCCACCATCGAAGTCGGCGGTCTGCAGCATCTCCTCGGAGACGAAGTCGAAATCCGCATTGGCCTGCAGCAGCAGGCGGCCGCAGCGGTTGAAGCTGCGCCGCAGCTCCTCGACCCTGTCGTTCTCGTCCGGGTCCATCTCCGCCCAGAACGACTTGATCGGGTAGAAGTGCGCGACGTCGGCGATGTGATGGCCGTCGCGGAAGATCGCCGACAGCCGCCCGACGTAGTCGGCCAGCACGCAGTACCAGGGCCAGAACGGGCTCTGGTAGAACTCCCCGGGCGGGCACTCCCACTTGCGGAAGCCCTGGATGGAGTAGTAGAAGGCGTGGGGCTCAAGCTGGTTGATGCCCAGCGCGATCTGGAAGTCGCTCATCCATTTGAGGTTGCGCAGATCGACGGCCCACTGGCCGGCGAGGCCGAAGCACTCGCAGCCCACGATGCGCTTGCCCAGCAGGTGCGCCGCCGAGGACGCGAATTTGCCCGCAGCCAGCGCGTTGTACAGCTCCTCGCCGACCGGCCAGGTGTTCTCGCGCAGGTAGTCACAGCCGCCCCAGTGCATGAAGCGGGCGCCGCGGAACCAGTCGCCCTGCTCGCGCGCATGGTAGACGATCTCGCCCTCGCGGTTGACGTGGCCGATGAGGTTGAGCCGACGTGCATCACACCACTCGTAGATCTGCCGGAAGAAGGCGTCCACGTAGACGTCGCAGGCGACGTCGCGGAAGTCGTAGCGGATGCGGGTGGTCTCCGGGCCCATGTCATCGAACATCGCCGGCAGCACGGTGAGCAGATCGTAGTGCTTCCGCCACGCGAACTCGGCGGGCAGACGCGCGGTCCAGGGCAGGCAGTCGGGCGGGTTGAACGACATGGTGGGCTCGTCGGTGAAGATGCCATCAACGGTCGCGCCGAACTCCTGCTCGAAGCGCTCGGCGTACTTCTCGTGGGTCAGGTCGATGAAGCGCCGCACTGCGTCGGGGTTGAGTGTGTCCAGGTATGAGCCGAAGAAGGTGCCCACGTGCCAGCGGCGCGAGATGACGTAGACACGCCACTCGCCCTCGTCGCGCCTGGGCGCCCACTGCAGCACCCCGTCCTGCACCGCCTCGGCCAGGTTGATGGCGCTCTCGGGGAAGCCGATGGGCCTGCCGTGCTCGAGGGGCACGGCGATGGCCGCGATCAGCTCGTCGCCGATGCGCAGCTCGCGACCGGGCTGTGAACGCGGCGTGAGGTCGAAGCGATCGGTCAGGCAGGCACCGGACATGCGGAACTCGGGATGGCCCTCGAAGACTCGGGCGTCGGCGGGCCCCGACGGCCAGTTGTTCTCGTCGTAGAGGTAGGCCTTCATCCCCAGCAGCCTGGCCTCGTCGATGGCCGCGGCGAGGTTGTCGAGGAAGGCATCGGAGAGGTATTCGGTCAGCAGGCCGTGGCGCGGGTGGTAGATGAAGCCGCCCACGCCCTGGCGATTCATCTCGCGCACCTGCCAGCGCGTCTCCTGCTCGGTGAGTTCGTGATTGATGAACCAGAACGGGGCGAAACGGAACTCGTTTCCGGGGTCTGCGAATTCACGGCGCAGACGATTGATCGACATGATTCTGCCTCCCTGCCTATGCTTGGGGCATCGCCGGTGCGGCGTGAGGCCGGGCGCGCGCTACCTGGCCGCGCCCTCCTGGATGCGCCGGATGTACCACCGTCCGTCCTGCTGGCTCATGTAGAGCTGGATGGTCGTGGCACCGGCGGTCACCGGCACGATCGCCTGCGTGCCCTGCGTGCTCGCCTGCCCGACCTGCACCCCCTCGGCCAACATGCCTGACAGGGCCTGCAGCTCGGACGCCTTCCTCTCCTGCAGCTTCTGGACGATCTCCTTGCGTTGCTGCGGAGCGAAGGTATCCCAGTCCGGGTTCTGTTGGCGCGCCGACGTCGCATAGTCGAAGGCGGTCGCGGCCAGGTCGAAGTCACCGGCCTTGATGGCATCGATGAAGCCTTGGGCGGTCGCCTGGGGCGAGTCGCTCGCGATCGTCTTCGGGCCGCCACAGCCGGTGGTCAGCGCGATGAATCCGGCTACCGGTAGCAGAAACGCAAGGTTGCGCGAGAATGTGCGGATCATGTCAGTCCACCTTCAGCCTGCGCGCCACGTAGAAAACGCGGTTCGCGAATGCTCCCGGCCGGCGGAAGCTGTATGCGTCATAGACGTGGAGCGTCTCCATGCCGGCCGCGGCGAGCATCGCGCGCACCTCGTCATCCTCGTACGCGCGCTCGTAGTGCGTCTCGGAGAACTGCATCTGTTCGCCCGAGCCGCGCCACGTGAAATGCATGTCCACGCGGCACAGCTTACGCTTCTGGTCCCAGTGCGATTGCCAGCGGTACATCAGCGGCTCACGGCTGGAGGCGTTGGTCTGCGTGAACAGCCCGATGCGCAGCGCCCGGGGAGTGTTGAGGTCGAAGATCATCAGCCCCCCGGGCCGCAGCGCGTGCGCCACGCCGACGAAGCACGCCTGCAGGCCATCGGGGTCAATGATGTAGTTGAGGCTGTCGTAGAGCGACACAACGAGGTCGAAGCTGTCTTCGCGCAGGCCGAGTCTGGTGGCATCCATCACGACGGCGGGCAGGCACGGCTCGCGCTCCCCGCAGCAGCGCACCATGCCCTCGGCCAGGTCCACGCCCACCACGTTGTAGCCGCGCCGCGCCATCTCGCTGCCGACCCGACCGGTGCCGCAGCACAGGTCGAGCACGTCACGCGGTCGGTGGTTCTCCCGCCGCAGGAGCGCTTCAAGGTAGTCCACCCAACTGCGGTAGGGGACGGCGGACATCAGCTCGTCATAGTACGGGGCAACGACGGTAAAAGCGTCTTTGCCTACCGGCGTAGGCTCGTCCTCGAAGGTGACGGCCTGCTCGGGCCGCCCCAGCCCCAGCAATCTGCGCAGGCTCATTGTACCGGCTCGCTTGCCTCGTCGAGGATGGCCCGCAGCGCCGCCACGCACGCCGCGCTGCTCGCGATCCTCGGCGTGAAGTGTGTCTCGACCACCATCAGTCCCTCGTAGCCATCGTCCAGCAGCGCGCGCACCTGGGCGGGCCAGTCCACTTCGCCCTCGCCTGCGGGCACGGTTCGGCGGGTGCCCCGGGCATCAACCGCATGGTCCTTCACGTGCACGTGCACGATGCGCTCGCCCAGGGCCTCATAGCCGCCCCGAAAGTCCTCGGGGCGGTAGGCGAAGTGATTGGCCGGATCCCAGTTGGCGCCACAGTTGGGCCGGTCGATCTCGTCGAGCAGTCGCGCCAGCGATTGGCCGGTGGCGGCGTAGCAGATCGGCTCGTTCTCAATGGCGACCGTTATGCCGCGCTCGCCGGCCAGGTCGGCGGTGCGCTGAAAGTCGGCGACCAGCTCGGGCGGCCATTCGTCCTCGGGCTCGTCACGGGCGGTGCGCACGTAGGGGAAGACGACCATCACGTCCGCGCCCAGCATCTCCGCCATCTCCAGGCAACGCATGCCCAGTTCGCCGCGATGTTCTTCGATGGCCGGATCATCCACAGTGAGCTTGAACAGGCCGGGGGAGATGGAGGGCACGTCGAGACCGAAGCCCCCCGCCGCCTTCGCCACGGCACTGATGTCGGCGTCGGACATTCCTCGCGGCGCGCGCGTGCCGTAGTAACTGCGCAGCTCCAGGTGCTTCAGGCCCCACCGGGCCGCCAGCTCGGCGGCGGTCAGCGGGTCGCGGGAGATCTCGTCGGAGATGATCGATACTCGCACTGGGCCCCACTCCCGGACAGGCCGCAGGGCCTGGCGCGGCGGCGGCCCTCTATCGGCCTTCGATGTACTTCATCAACACGATG
>CAZTZN010000147.1:0-11902 GCA_964617715.1 uncultured Armatimonadia bacterium
AGCCCATCTGCAGCGCGGTGTTGATCAGGTGCACCGCCTGGTTCATCATCACGCCATCCCACACGGGCAGGCCGTCGGCGTAGCGCTTGCCGGTCCAGTGCCCGCGTGAGTAGTACTCGTCGGTGCGCTTCCACTCCATCACGCCCACGATCTCGGTCAGCTCACCGAGGCCACCGTCGGCGATGAACTCATGCAGTTGATGCGAGTGGGGGAACGAGGTGTACTGGAAGTCCACGGCGACGTAGAGGCCCTTTTCGGCCGCCAGGCGGATGACCTCCCAGCCATCCTGTGCCAGCACCGTGACCGGCTTCTCACACAGCACATGCAGGCCGCGGTTGAGGCACTCGATGGTGTAGGGCGCGTGCCAGTGGTGGGGGACGGCGAGGGTGACGTAGTCGAGTTCGTCGCCGACCTCGTCGAGCATGGTGATGATGTCATCGTAGACGGGCACGCCCCACTCCCTGACCGCCGCGACCGCCTCGGCGACCTTTTCCTTCTCCGGGTACTTCTCGGCCACGGCGATCAACTCGACGTCCTCGAGCGAGTGCATGATGGAGCGGTGGTACCCGCCGATGCCGGAGATCCCGACACAGGCGGCCTTGAGCGGTTGCACGGTACGTCCACCTCCGATCAGATTGCGCCCCCGGTCCGGCGGGGGAGTTGCGCCTACTGGCCCGTCGTCGCCGCGTTGAGCTTGCCCTGCAGCACCGTGGGCATCGCCTCATGCAGGAAAACGCCTACGATGATGCGGTCGGCGGTCTCGTGGGAGGGGCGGAACAGCTCGATGAGCTTGCCGCGGATCTCGGCGCCTGAGCGTGCGTACTGCTCGGCGTCCATCGCCCGGGCGAGGGTCAGCAGATCGAGGATCTCTTCCTCGCTCAGGCCCACCTCGGGGTCGGCCAGCTCCTCGGCGTAGGGTGCGGCCTCGCGTGCGAAGGTCTCGTCGTCCATCTCGCGTACCCACTCGATCAAGTCCAGAACCTGGCGCCGCGCCTCCTCCTCACCGGTGATGATCGACACCTGCGCGTCGGTGAGGATCTCGCGGAAGGCCCGGGCGTGCGCGGTCAGGGCTTGGTCCATCGCCTGGTCCATGTCGGTGAGCCGGGCCTCGATGGCGGCGATCTGCTCGGTGAGATCATCGGGGGGGCGGGCATCGGCGAGCAGCAGATCACGCTTGCGTTCGAGCAGCGGCCGGAGTTCGTGCAACACGGCCACGCGCTGCTGCTCGAAGCCCATCGCGGTCGCGCGCACAGCATCGACGGCCGGAATGAGCGCCTCGATCTGCGCGCGCTCAAGCTGGAGGGTGTTGAGATCGGCGATAAGCTGGATCTCGGCCGCCAGCGCGTCAAGTTCGCCGGCCACCCGCCTGAGTTCGGGGGATACCTGGCCTTCGGCAGGCGCGGGGGTGAGGCCGGTCAGAGCGCCCGCGGCCACGGCGGCGCAGGCGGCGATGACAGCGAGGGAGCGCATGGAGACTCCTCCAGCGGGCATGTCGCGGTCAGTGCGGATGTGCGCGATTGTACACCGCGCGCAGGGGAGGGTCAAGCGCAGGGGCAACCCCTCACGATGACGGGCCGTCCGCTTCGTCGGTGGGGCGGTAGAAGGCCAGGTAGCCGCCGAGGATCTCGCTGGTGCCGAGGCGGCCGTCGAGGTTCGACAGCAGCATCAGCTTGCGGCCCTGGCGCACGGCGATGCCGATGTGCTGGGAGTGGCCGGGGCCGAAGGTGAAGGGCCACACCAGGATGTCGCCCGGGCGCGGCAGGCCGTCCGCGCGCTCGACGTATCCCATGGCGGGCAGGCGCCTGGCCCACTGATGGGCGTCGCCCAGGCCCCAGCCCAGCGCCTCGCGCATGGTGGCGGCACACAGGTTCGGGCGGTGGCTCACGCGGCCGCTGAGCATCGAGCGTACGGCGGTGCACACCTCGCCGTCCGCCGGGTAGGTGATGGTGGTGCCGTCATCGAGGATCGAGGTGGTCATGCCCTCGATGTATGACGCGCGCCACTGCTCGATGGCCGCAAGCCGGCGCGCGGCGGTCTCGTCGGTCTGCCCACCGGCCGTGAAACGCGGCATGGGCCTGAGGCGGAGGCGACCCGCGTAGCGATCGCGGCGGGGCACGGTGAGTTCGGTGGCGCGTGCAGCCCAGGCCTCATCCGGCCCGATGGTCGGGAAGATGTCGAACAGTCGCAGGCGGGTGCGAGCGGAGGGCTCGGGCTCGCACACCGGCTCGAGGGTACGCGAGTCAACCTTGTCCTCGCCGATACCCGCCTGCAGCGTCATCCAGCGCAGCGCCAGATACGCGTCATCGGCGAACGGCCCCGATTCGCACACCACGAGCAGCTCGACCTCAGCCGACTGCTCCTCGCCGGGCGCCACGGATGCCACCCAGCCCTCGAAGACCGCCTCAGGGTAGTCGTTGAAACTCAGGGTAACGGCACGGCCCACGCGGAACTCCGGCAGGTCGTCCAGCGCTACCGCGGCGGTGACCTGAGCGAGCTGAAGGTTGGCGACGCGCATCAGCTCCTCGCCTGCGGCAACGAGCGTGCCCTCGGGGACCAGCACCTCGCTGACCATCCCCGGCGCGTCGGCGGTGATCTCGTTCCAGCGCGGCGCCGCCAGCTCCCTGACCTCGTGCGCCAGCGGCAACGACCGCGCGCTGCGGACGCCGGCCTGAGGGCGCTCGGCCTCATCAGCGCGCCGCAGTTCGACCGGCGGCGGCTGCGATGAGGACCCGCCCTGAGGGGACGTCTGCGGGGCCGTCGGGTTGGAGGCGTGGTCGGCGCCGGCCATCGCGGCCCGAGCGCGCAGGTCGCGAGCCCGGCGGAGGGCCTCGTGAGCGGCGGCGGCCTGCTGCTCAAGCTCGGCGATGCGGGCGGCCAGGCCGTCGTAGGTCCTCTGTGCCTCCAGCAGCTTTCCCTGGGCGGCTTCCCACTCAGCCAGGGCCTGTTCGCTACGCTCCTGAGCGGGTTGCAGGGCCTGCTCGGCCAACACGCCTGCCTCCAACAGTTCGCGGCGCTGGGCGAGTTCCTCACGTGCGGCGGCGAGCACATCAGAACTCGCGCGCACGGCCGTCATGGCGACGCTCACGGCGTCGGCGGCGGCTGCCGCCCGCTCGCGAAGCGCGGCCTGCTCGCGCTGGTTGGCGGCGAAATCGAAGGCAATCTCCGCGGGGTCGATCGGCGGCGCGAGCCTTGTGGCAGGGCTGGGGTCTTCGGTCGGCGCGCGCTCGATCGGCTCGGCGGCAGGGGCGGGGATGCGCTCGTCGGGCCGCTCGTCAGGATACTCGGGCGATGAGGTCGCGATGGTCAACGGCGACACGTCCGCGGTCGCCATCAGAGCACGCGCGCGCTCCAGGTCGGAGAGCAGCTTGGGATCGTAGACGCGTACCAGAGGCTCACCCCGGCGGAAGAGGCCGTGGGGCGGGAAGAGGTACTCGACGATCCCACGCCACGCCGAACGGACGCCATACAGCAGCGAGCTGCCCGCGGATCGCCGCATCAGGCGTTGGGTGTCGGCCCGGCCCGGGCCGAGGCGGATCTCGGCGGTGGGCGTGAGCATGCGTCCGAGCAGCTCGTCCCCGGCGACCTCAGCGGCCACGGAAGCGGCGGGCACGGGTGGGTGCGACACGAGCGCGGACGGCCGGTCGGGCCGGGGAGGGGCGGCATACGAAGAGGTCGCTGCCGCCAGGAGCACTAGGCACGCAGCACAGGCCACGACTCGCGAGGTCAGATGTGCGGTGTACTGCTTCATTGTCCGCGAGTTTCGACAGGTTCTGGCGGGCAAAGGTTCACCCCGGTTGGCGCCGGGTGGCGCCGATATCCCGAATGTGAGGGAATGTTAGCTCAAACAGGGCTCAAGGTCAAGCGCAGACTGCCCTCCTGTGTGCACATCAGAGCGCCTCCGGCCACCTTGGGGGCGTCCAGGCGCTGTCGGGGGAAGGGGGAGAGCGCCCGTCGTCCAGCATCGTACCGGCGCCGGGCCACGAGCGCCTCTCCCGTCTCAGCGCGGCTGTTCACCGACAACCAGGCCCGACTCCCCCCCCCCTGGGCTCGCTTGCGCGGGGGCGCAGGGGGGTGGTATAATCGCATCCGAAGACGATATCCGAAGCGCTGTGCGCGTTGTGATGAGGAGGACCGACCTTGGCAGGGCACTCCAAGTGGGCGAACCGCGTTCATCGCAAGACGCGCCAGGACGCCAAGCGGTCGCGGGTGTTCTCCAAGTTCTCGCGAGCCATCATGGTGGCGGCGCGTCAGGGCGGTGGCAACCCCGATCACAACCCGACCCTGCGCTCGCTGATCGACCAGGCGCGGGCAGTGCAGATGCCCAATGACAACATCGAGTACGCGATCAAGCGCGGCATTGGTGAGGTCGAGGGCGTGGAGTTCGAGGCAGTGCGCTACGAGGGCTACGGCCCCGGCGGCGTCGCTATGCTCATCGAGTGCGTAACCGACAACAACCAGCGCACGGTCGCTGAGGTGCGCAATCTGATGAGCAAGCGCGACGGCAAGCTCGGCGGCGCGGGCTCGGTGACGTGGATGTTCGAGCAGAAGGGCGTCATCACCGTCCCGCGCGACCAGGCCGATTACGACACGGTATTCTTGACTGCGGCCGAGGCGGGCGCGGAGGATTTCGTCGAAGATGACGAGGATTATATCGAGATTCGCACGGCGCTCGAGGACTTCCACGCGGTGCGCGAGGCCCTCCAGCAGGCGGGCATCCCCATTGAGCGGGCCGAGCTGAGCATGATCCCCACCAACACCGTGCCCGTGCCGGACAACGAGGCGGGCAAGCTGCTGCGCCTGCTCGACGATCTCGACGAGCACGACGACGTGCAGCACGTCTACGCGAACTTCGACATCTCCGACGAGGCGGTCGAGGCCTTCGAGGCCGAGAACGACTGAGGGCCCCGGGCGGGACAGTGAGGCAACTCATGGCTGAGATCCGCGACTGGAAGCTCGACGAGACCAACCTGGGCCGTGCGCAGGACATCACATATGAGGTCGCGGTGCTGCCGATCGGCGCCACCGAGGCGCACAACCTGCACCTGCCCTACGGGACCGACACCTTCGAGGTCGAGGCCATCGCCCGGCGCGCCTGCGAACGGGCGTGGGGGCAGGGCGCCCGGGTGTTGCTGCTGCCCACCCAGCAGGTGAGCGTCAACGAGAACACCCTGGGCTTCCGCTGGACGCTGAGCCTCAAGCCCACCACCGTCCTGACCATCCTGCGCGACATCTGCTCGTCGCTGGAGACGCACCGCCTGCTCAAGCTGCTGGTGCTCAACGGGCACGGGGGCAACGAGCTGAAGCCCTTCCTGCGCGAGCTGCACCGGGAGACCGAGGTGCAGATGGTGCTGGTCAACTGGTGGGAAGTCGATCCGGAGGGGCACGCGACGATCTTCGAGAGCCCCGGCGAGCACGCCGACGAGATGGAGACCTCGTTGATGCTGCACCTCGCGCCCGACCTGGTCGAGATGGCGCAGGCCGATGAGGGCGAGGTGCGCGAGCCGCACTTCACGGGCATGAAGCAGGGCTGGGCGTGGATCTCGCGGCCGTGGGACAAGCTCACCACCAACAGCGGCGTGGGCAACCCGGCGGCGGCCACCGCCGACAAGGGCGAGCGGTTCATCGAGCGCGTGGTGACCCGGATCGCCGGCCTGATCGTGGAGATGGCCAACGAACCGCCGGGTGAGTTCTACCCCTACGAGAGCGACTGAGCGTCGCCGCGCATAACCGGACGAACCGCCCCTGCGCCCGCTACCGCTCCTCCAGGTAGCGGGCGATCTCTTCCGCCGCGCGCAGGCCCTCGGCAACCGCGCGCACTACCGTGTCGCCGCCGTTGACGATGTCGCCCCCCGCGAACACGCCCTCGCGCGAAGTCTGCAGCGACCCCTCGCGCAGGGCGATCAGTCCCGCTTGCGTCAGCTCCACTCCCGGCAGCCACTGCGCCAGATCGGCGGGCGGGCGCTGGCCGATGGCCTCGATCGCCAGGTCCGCGGGTAGCACGCGCGCGGTCGCCTCATCCACGATGGGCCTGCGCCGGCCGCTATCGTCGGGCTCGCCGAGCGTGGTGCTGGCCACTCGCAGGCCCACCAGCCGCCCGGCGTCATCGGCCACGTAGTCCAGCGGCTGGGTGAGCAGCAGGAAGTGCACGCCCGCTTCGAGCGCCTGGTCGCGTTCGCCAGGCCAGGCGGGCATCTCGGCGAACGAGCGCCGATAGATGAGGTAGACGTCGCGCGCGCCCGCCCGCACGGCGGTCGTGGCCGCGTCCATCGCGGTGTTGCCCGCGCCCAGCACCGCCACCGTGCCCCCGATGCGCGCATGGGCGTCCGACTTCATCCGTCGCAGGAAGCTCAGTGCATCCTCGACGCCCGACTCGGGGCGGCGCGCGTCCGGCAGCGGCACGGCCTCGGTCAGCCCCACGCCTACGAATACCGCATCGAAGCCCTCGGCGAAGAGGTCCTCCACCGTCAGGTCGGCGCCCATGCGCGCGCCCAGCCGCCACTGCAGCCGCTCGGCGTCACAGGCGTCGAGGATCGCCATGATCTCCGCGGGCGCAGCGTCTGCCGCGAGACGATCGCCGGGGATGGTCTCCGACGCGATGCCGCCGGGGCGCCGCTGCATGTCGATGATACTCACGCGCAGGCCTGCGCGCAGCAGGCCGATGGCGGCACCGATGCCCGCCGGGCCCGCGCCGATGACCGCTACGCGGCGCTCGCGCAGCTGCGCGGGCACCTCCAGGCGCGTCCAGCCCTCGGCGCGCGCCAGCTCGCACACATACCGCTGCAGTGCACGGATGGGCACCGGCCCCGAGCCGATGTGCGCCTGCACGCACTGGCCCTCGCACAGCGTCGAGGACGGGCAGACGTAGGCGCACATCTCCGGCAGCGGGTTGCTCGCGCGCAGCACCTCGTAGGCGGCGCGCTCGTCGCCCGCGGCGATGGCGGTAATGAAGCCGGGGATGTCCACGCCTGCCGGGCAGCCGGTCTGACAGGTGGGGGCGTGACAGTCGCGGCACACCTCGGCCAGGGCGCGCATGACCGCGCGGTTGCGCATCTGCCCCTCGCGGTAGATCGGCTCGTAGACCTCGTGGTCGCGCACCACGCAACCGGCGCGGCCGCCGTCGCGCATGATCTGCGTGCACGACGAGCAGCAGATGCACAGCTTCGAGGGCGTGAGCGCGCCCTGCTCGACGATCTCGCGCGCGAAGTCGGGGTGGGCCAGGGCCATGCGCCCCCAGCCGACGCTGATCGCCTCGCCGGCCTCGACCAGCGCCGCCGCCACATGCGGGGAGAACTCGCGCAACCAGGTAAATCCGGTGGCCACCAGGGGCATCTGCGGCGCGCGCGCGGCGAGGTCCCGGTGGATCTCGACCATGGTCGCGATGTTGGCCAGCGGGTGCTCGTCGGGCACGTAGCCGCCGATCTCGTGCGTGTCGTACGGGCGCTCGACGTGCGGGTTGTAGTAAGGGCTGCCGTAGGCCACGTTGATGAGACACACGCCCAGGGCGCGCAACTCTTCGATCAGCCGCACCGGCTCGGTGAGGTCGGGCTCCATGCTCCCGTCGGCGGCCATGCCGAAGCCGTAGGGGTGGGGCATGGCGTCGTAGACGCTCAGGCGGCTGACCACGGCGATGCCCGGGACCTCCTCACGGATGCGCGCGACCACCTCGCGCAGCATGCGCGTGCGGTTCTCGTAGCTGCCGCCGTAGCGGCTGGCCTCGCGTGTGAAGGCGTTGAGCAACTCGTAGAGCAGGTAGCCGTGACAGGCCTTCACGTCCACCGCATCGAAGCCCGCCCGCTGTGCGATGCGGGCCGCCTCGACGTAGGCGTCCTGCAGCCGGTCCAGCTCTTCATCAGTGATGACCGGGTAGTCATCGGGGAGGTCATGGCGCGGGTCGAGGATCGGGTGGCGATAGGCGATGATGGGCGCGGGCACGCCCTCGGGCTTGGAATAACGCCCCGAGTGCGTGAGCTGCGCGACCATCACCGGCCGATGGCCCGCGCCGAACTCGTCGGCCGCGGACTCGACGATCAGTTCGCACAGGCGCGCGAACTCATCGGCGGTGCGGTCGTGCAGCCAGAGCTGGCGGGGGTTGGCGCGGCCTTCGTGGACGACGGCCGTCGCTTCAAGCCAGATGAGACCGGCTCCACCGCGCGCGAAGCGGTCGTAGCGGCGAAAGGTCAGAGCCTCGGGCGCGCCATCCGCCGAGCCGTCGCAGCCCTCGACCGGGTGGATGGCGACCGCGTTGGGCAGGGCCAGCGGCCCGGCCTGCATCGAACGCGCCAGCGCGCCCAGATCCTCGGCGTAGGGGAGCGCAAGCCCCATCTCGGCGAGCTTGTCCTCGATCTGCCGCCAGGTGCGGAAGGTGAAATGTTGGTGCTGCGAGCGGCGCCGGACATCCATCTGCGCATTGCTCCCGTAATCGGCCGCGGGAAGGGGAGGGGCGCCGCCGATAGGCCCTGACGGCGCCCCTCGCACTCTCCAGGCGACCGAGTGGCATTCAGACGATGGTCTGTTCGGTTTTTGCGTCGAAGAGGTGGCACTTGTTCAGATTCAGCACCACCGTGAACGGCTGGCCCTCCGCCGCACGCGTCGCGCTGTCGAGGCTGGCGACCAGGCTGTAGTCGCCCGCGCGCAGGTAGACCATCGACTCCGCGCCCATGGGCTCGACCACCTCGACGATGGTATCCACCGTGTTGCCCTCCGTCGGAGTCACCGGCCCGGGCAAGGTGGCGTCGTGGATGTCGGTGGGGCGCACGCCGAAGGTCACCGGCGCCCCTACGTGCGCGCGCACGCCCTCGGCGGCGGCCATCTGGTCGGGCAGGCGCAGTCGCAGCGGCTCGGCCTCGATAAACAGGCCATCGCGGCCCTCCACCAGCATGGCGTCCACGAAGTTCATGGGGGGGCTGCCGATGAAGCCGGCCACGAACCGGTTGGCGGGATGGTCGAAGATCTGCTGCGGGGTGTCGCACTGCTGGACGAGGCCGTGGCGCATCACCACGATGCGGTCGCCCATGGTCATGGCCTCAACCTGGTCGTGGGTCACGTATATGGTGGTGATGCCCAGGCGGCGGTGCAGCTTGATGAGTTCCGCGCGCGTCTGAACGCGCAGCTTGGCGTCGAGGTTCGACAGCGGCTCGTCCATGAGGAAGACCGCAGGCTCGCGCACCACCGCGCGTCCGACGGCGACCCGCTGGCGCTGTCCGCCGGAGAGTTGGCCGGGGCGGCGCGCGAGCAGCTCGTCGATACCCAGCATCTGCGCCGCCTCGTGCACTCGCTCGTCGATCTCCTGTCGCGGCAGCTTGCTCAGGCGCAGGCTGAACGCCATGTTGTCGTAGACGCTCATGTGTGGGTAGAGCGCGTAGTTCTGGAAGACCATGGCGATGTCGCGATCCTTGGGGGACACCTCGTTGACGCGACGGTCGCCGATGTAGATGTCGCCGGTGGTGGGCTCTTCGAGGCCGGCGATCATGCGCAGAATCGTGGTCTTGCCGCAGCCCGACGGGCCGACGAGGACGAGGAATTCGTGGTCCCTGACCTCCAGGTCCACGGACCTGACGGCCTCGGTCTGTCCGAACCGTTTGGAGAGATTGGCCAGACGCACCTGAGCCATCTGTGACTGCCTCCGACAGCGGGCCCGAACGATGCCCGGATGCCTGCGCGACGCGCCTCTGCGCCACCTCTCCACTGGTCGTGCCGACGGGCGAGGAGTATCGCACAGCCCTCGCCCGCCTGTCAAGAGAGCCGACCACGGCCTCCCCCGACGTTGCGGCGCCGCTGACGGCTACTCCGCGACGATCACCGTTACCGTCTTCTCCGCGACGGGGTTGGCGTAGCGGTTCATCGCCTCGACGCGGATCTCGTGCACGCCCGGCTCGCTGTAGTCCGCATTCCACTCGAAGCGGTAGGGGGCAACGTTGGTGACCGCGCGGAACTCACCGTCAAGATAGAAGGTCACCATGCCGACGTCAAGCTCCTCTCCCGCCTCGGCCAGCACCTCAACCCGCCCGGTCACGGCCGTCGGCGGCGCTCCGACCACGGCGATGTCGATGTCATACGGATCGACCGGGCCCAGGCGCGCCAGCGCCAGCGGGTGCTGCGTGGGCGGGATGTTCGGAGGCCGGACGGGCAGGGCCTCTTCCGGCGGCGTCTCGAGCGGGCTGATCACCGGTGGCGGCTCGGCCGCAGGCGTACGCGGCGTGGGCGTCATCGGCGGCAGTGACGCCACCAGGCGCGACACATCCGGGACGCGCCCGAGGAAGTAGTCGTCGGCGATCAGTTCGCGGTAGCGCTGCAGGAACGCGGGCGAGCCGGTGAGCGAGTAGTTGTTGCTCGCCAGCCCGGTGCCCACGGTATCCACGCAGAACCAGGTGATCATCTTCACCCGCGGGAAGCGCGTGGGCAGCGACCGGTAGAGCCTGGTCATCTGCTCAAGGCCGAATTCGGTCACGTCCTGCCCGCAGGCCGCGCAGTAGTGCGTGGCGGCGTACTCGCAGATGGCGATGGGTTTGCGGTCGGCGTAGCGGTCGTACACGTACTGCAACAACTCGCGTGGATCGTCGTGCGCAGGCTTGGTGATGTCACCGTCGTAGTGGTGCACCGAGTAGATATTCACGCCCACCCAGTCAACCCACTCATCGCCCGGGTAGTACTGCTCGATGGTCGCCTGGGGCGTGGCGAACGGGCACCAGATCATGATGACGTTCGGAGCCGCCTCGCGCATGATCTGCGCGACCGTGCGCCACTTGCGGATGAAGGCCTGCGGGTCGCCCGAGTAGGCCTGCCAGGTGCCGTTCATCTCGGAGGCGTAGCGCAGGAAGATGGGGCCGCCGGTGCGCCCGGCCGCCTCCGCCCAGCCGCGCAGATAGTCGTCATCGGCCACCGGCTCCAGGCCGTCGTTGGGCTCCCACGCGATGTGCGGAATGATGCCCAACGCGTGCATTTCACGCACCCAGCGGAAGGGGAAGGGCGAGCCGTAGCCGACGTAGCGGAAGTAGCTGGCATGAGGTTTGCCCACCAGCTCCTCGAAGACGTGCAGGTCGCCGCCGCTGGCGGCGTCAAGTTCGATGTACGCGCCGAGGTAGCAGCCATCGACGGGCACGTAGCCGTCCGCCCATGTTGGTGGGGAGGCGAGAACGCCCGCCAGCATGGCGATCACCAGCGGGCCGTGGGTTATCCGTTGCAGGCATGAGTGCAAAGTGACACCGGCGGTCGCGCGGGCCGCCAAGCGGATCTTACCCCCCGCGCGGATGGGTGTCAATGTAACCCGCGACGGCGTCTCAGCTCACCGCCGAGTCGGGGTCGGGCAGGTGTTCGGGAGGTGTGCGCCAGCGGTTGTGCATCCACATCCACTGTTCGGGATGGCGCCGGATCTCCTCGCCCAGCACGTCGTTGATCATCTGCGTGCCCGCCCGCACATCGGCCTCGCGGTCGCCGGTCTCGGGCACAGTCATCGGTGGCAGGAAGAAGACGTCCAGGGTGTCGTCGGCAGTGCGCCGAGCGAAGCCGGGCACGATGGCCGCGCCGGTGCGCCGAGCCAGCGCCGCCGGGCCGATGACCGTCGAGGCCGGTCGGCCCATGAAGCTGAGCCACACCCCGCCCTCGCCGCCGTGCTGGTCGGGGAGGATGCCCAGCACATCGCCGCGCCGCAGGGTTCTGATCATCTCGCGCGCCTGATCGCGCTCGATGACGGTCGCACCACGGCTGGCGCGCGCGTCCCTGATGATGCTGGCAGTGGCCGCGTCGTTGGCGTCCCGTGCCACCACGGTCAGTTGGTAACCGAGGGTGCTGATGCGCAGCGCCAGCGCCTCCCAGTTGCCGTAGTGCGCGGTAACCACGACGACCCCGCGCCCCGGCGCCGCCGCCGCGGCCAGGTGCTCCGCGCCGCGCACGGGCGCAAAGCGCG
>CAZTZN010000148.1:0-11812 GCA_964617715.1 uncultured Armatimonadia bacterium
GCGGCAGTTGTCACAGCCCAGTCCGACCCGCCCGCCTTCGAGTGGCTCCGGGTCCTCCCACCGCAGGGCTTCGACGCCGTTGAAGGTCAGCGTCAGCACCCGACCCGCCTTCTGCGCCCGCAACCGCACCGCCCGCGGCGAGTTGCAGTGCCCACCCATCACGATGCGGAAGCGCGGGTCGTCGCTCGCGGCGACCTCGACACCGTTGCGCAGCAGGATGGTGCGTCGTCCACCGTCGGCGCCGACCACGAAGGCGTAACCGCTCTCGGGCGTGTCCGGGTCAGCGCACATCGCGATGCGCACGTCGTGGTAGGGGTAGTGCCGGTGCTCCCCGTCGGCGAACCCGTCGGTGTATTCTGAGGCGGAGATGTCAACGGCGACATCCGCGGGCAGCGCATGTCGGTTCCAGATCCTCGCAGGCTGCTCGCGCCCGTCGGCGGTCATCCAGTAGTCCCACAGGATGCATGCCATGCCGGTGTGATCGGTCCACGCGCCCGAGTGCGGCTGCCAGTCGGGCTCTACGCGGTCGAATCTGTACGCCAGCGCGCTCTCGCTGGCGAGCACGATCTCGCGGAACCGCACCTCGCCGCCGGCAATACTGACTTCAGCGTGGCCATCCGGCAGCGGATCGGGATCGCGCCAGGCGTAGACCGTGCGCAGCGCGCCGAATAAACGCGCGCCGATGAGGATCCAGTCACCGTCGCGGCGGATCTCGCCGGGGCCGCAGGTGCCGTCGCTGCCGTGCCCGCTCTCGTGCACGACCTCACCCCGACGCAGCAGCCGGAAGCCGCTCTGATCGCCGGAGTACTCGACCTCGTAGCCCGGCTCGTCGCCGGCGCAGATCCCGAGAGTGATCGCCGAACCCTGGACGTCGTCGGCGTCCACCATCAGTAGCGGCTCGCCGGGGGTTATCTCGTGAAAGCGCACGGTCGCGCGGGCGTCGCCACTGCGGGCGCGGGCTACGATGCGCGGACCTGCCGCGGTGGTCTGTGCCCGCCATGAGCCCGCGCGCGGTCGCCACAGATTCGGGATCGGGTGGATGAACTGTTTCTCTTCCAGGGCGGGCATGGCGGTGTTGTCGCCGTCGGCGCGGCAGATGACGGCCGGTGGCGTGCGGTCGAGTGCGCGACAGGTGAGGCCGCGAAAGCGCCCCCGCCCGCCGCCGACATAGACCCCCGCGCGCCCGGGCGCGACGTCAAACGCCCACGTGCGGAACACGCTCGATCCGTTGAGTCGGCACTCCAACTGTCCATCGCGGACGCTCAGCGCCAGTGTGGCCTGCGGATCGGGGGCCGGGCCGCTTGCGAGTTTCCGGGTCTGTCCGTCAACCACGCTGTGCACCTGCCAGGTGGGCGGCGCAGAGGCGGTGAGCGTGAACAGCAGGGCGCGGTCGCCGAAGGCATGATGCGCCACCACGCCGGCGGTCGCATTGCGTGTGGCGCTCACGCGCGCGGACACCACGCAGTCATCGAAATCCCCGGCGCGCAGCGCGGCGACCTGCCCGCCCGCCACCTGCCCGACCAGCGAACCGTCCTCGATGGTCCACGTCCCGTCGCGGAACGCCACCGCTCCGGTCGCCGGTCCCGTCCGGGGCAGGCGCACCACGCGCAGCGGGGTCACCGAGATGTCGTCGAAGCGCGCGCCGGCCGCGTCCCGCGCGCACAGGCCCACGCGCCCCATCAGGCCCTCGGGCACATCGGCGGCCAGGAGCGGCTCGTCATTGATGGAACATTCGATGCGCCCGGTCGCGACTTCCGCCGCCAGGCGGTACGACCATTCGCGGCGCAGCTCTGCGGGCGCCTCGTCGAGGACCACGCGCGCGCCATCCTTCAGGCGCACCAGCCGCGCGGTCGCGCCATCGACTTCAAAGGCGCAGAAGTCATCGGGCCCGGCTACGTGGAAGGCCAGCCCGCCGGCTCCGGTCTCGATACGCGCCGTCGCCGCCATGCGGTAGCTGTCCCAGAATTCGTAGCCGGTGGCGGTCAGACAGACGCCGTCGCCCGGCTGATACCATGATGCGCCGATGGGGCGGTTGTCGCGCCGCTGCAGCGGGTCCCAGTACACGCCGACCTGCCACTCGCCCGCGAGCGTCTCCCAGCGCCCGGGCACGTCCTCCACCTGATAGAAGTCCTCGGCGAAACGCACCTCGCCCAGAGGCTGCGTCATCATGGCATCGAGTTGCGCGCCACGCTCCACCCACGCCCCTGCCCGGCCCTCAAGCGGCTCCTCGGTCAGGCAGTGCAGCAGCGTCACGTCGCCGACGCTCACCACCAGCTCACCTGCGCGCCGGCGGATGGTCAGTTCGCGTGCCTCCGCGCCGGGCGACAGGCCGCGCTTCGAGTGCGCAACCTCCACCGCGCCGTGTGGCGTCACCAGCTCCAGGCTCGTGGCTGCGGGCGTGATGCGTAGTAGCCGGCAGTCATCCGTCCTCCGCCAGCCCAGGGCAACTACGATCTCGGCATCGCCCGCGACCTGCCGCACCGGCAGCCAGATGACGAACTCCGGCGAGGTGATCTCCTCCGGCACGCGCTCGATCGGCACTGCGGCACCGGCCGGTGCCGGGCTGATGATCAGGGCGATGCTGGCGAGTGTCAGCGACCGACGCATGGGCAGGGCTCCTGACTGCGGTGCGCAGCGGTGCGTGCGCGCGCAAGCTCGCGTTGTCCTACGGAACATCCTTTTGGCCGTCCGGTTCCGGTTCAGGCCCGCACGTGCGTGGTCGCAGCAGCACCTTCAGCGAGTCCGGCTCGAGCGCACGGGCCATCGCGGCCGGAGCCTGCGTCAGCGGGAACTCGTCGGAGATGATGGCGTCGGCGTCGATGCGCCCGCCGGCCAGCAGGGCCACCGAGCGCTCGTCCATGAACGGGCCGGTGTACGCGCCTGCGATGACAATCTCGTCGCGGAAGATGCGCTGCGGGTGGATCGGCACCACGATCTCCTCTGCGCACACACCGAAGAGCAGCGCCCTGCCGCCCGGCCCGGCGAGGTCCACGGTCAGTGCCGCGGTCTCTCCCCGGCCCACCGCCTCGATCGCCAGGTCGGCAGGCCCGTCCAGTGCTTCGATGATGGACGCGCGCGCGTCACCGCTCGCAGGGTCCACGGTGGCGTCGGCGCCGAGGCGCTCGGCCAACGCGCGCTTGCCCGCGTCCGGCTCGGAAACCACGACGCGGCCCGCGCCGCGCAGGCGCACGAGCTGCGTCATCAGCAGGCCGATGGTGCCGCCCCCGACGATCGCCACCCGGTCGCCCCCCTCCGGCCCCAGCACCTCCAGCCCGTGCAGGCAACACGACAGCGGCTCCATGATTGCCGCCGCGCGCAGCGGCAGGGCGTCCGGCAGCGGCACGCACAGCTCGGCGGGCAGCGCGCACAGCTCCGCGAACCCACCCGGGCGCGTCACGCCCACCGCCTGTGCGTTCCGGCACAGGTGCGGCAGGCCACGGCGGCAGGGGCGGCAGGCGCGACAGGGGATGTTGGGGTTGACCGCCACGCGCAGGCCCGGCTCCACGCAGGTCACGCCCTCGCCCACCGCGCGCACCACGCCCGATAGCTCGTGCCCGGGAATAGTCGGGTAGTCGGCGTGGTAGGTGCCCTCCAGGATATGCTGGTCGGTGCCGCAGATCCCGCAGGCCGTGACCTCGACCAGGGCCTCGCCGGGGCCGGGCACGGGGTCGGCCACCTCGCGCACCTCGATGCGACCGGGCTCAGGTATGACCGCCGCCTGCATTGCGTTCCCTCCAAAGCGCAATCAGCGTCCTCTGCCGTCAGCGCCTGCGCCAATCGCCGGGATTGTCCAGGTCCAGCGGGGCATTCGGGTCCTCGGGCAGGAAGGGATCAACGAACAGGGCCGCCAGGTCCCCGACAGTCTCATCACTGACCGGGAGGGATTGCCACTCGTGGAAGTTTTCCAGAGTGATAACGCGCATCGGGTCACTCCAGAAGCGAATGAGTGTCTTCGCGCCCGGCCAGGGGCGATAGAAGTTTCCCTTGAAGCGGTTGCGAAACGTGAGTTCCTCCAGCACGTGGAAGTCCCGCCCGATAATCTGCACGCCGCCTCCGTGGACGTTGTCCTCGATGATGTTGCCGGCGAAGGTGCCGTAGTAGGCTCTGTCGCCCGGCCGGTCCATGTCTCCATAACAGGCGGACCAGCGGGAGATGAAGTCATTATGCCCGAAATAGCAGCCCATCACGTTCTCCGCTACAAACGCGTTGCCTCCGCCCCCCACGACTTCACTGTTCCATCCGCCCGCGTACAGGGTCGTGTTGAACCGAACCGTGGAGTCCGTCAGCAGGCTGAACTGACTGTGGAGTTTGATCCCGTTATTGATTCTCGATCCGAGCCCCAGGTTATACTCCACGATGTGGCCGGTGCCCCCTGAGATGTCGATGTGCTCCTCTCCGCTGTCCCTGAAGATGTTGTGGTGAATCCAGACGCCGCGATCGGGCGCGGTGAAGTTGATGGCATCGCCCGGCCCTCCCCCCTCAAAAACGCAGTGGCATATCTCGATGTCGCGCGTCATCCCGGCCAGAGGGCCGCCGCCCCACCATGTGTTCGGTTCAGGAACCCGGGAGCCGTTGCCGGCATTCGCATAGGTATTGAGAAACCACATCACGCCGCCGGCAACGATCCTGCAGCGGTGAAACCTCAAGCGCTGAACCGTCAACCTCTCATCGAGAAGCACGCGCGGGATGCTTGTTCCCGGATAGACATCATCCCGGGCCTCATGGAACTTGTTGCCCTTTATTACTACTTCGTGGAACTGGATGTCCTGGAAATGCAGGTACTCGATGTTTGCTATCGCGAACAGGCGCTGGAAATACGGCTCTTCACCGGGGCCGTAGGAGGCGAAGACGATCGGGGCGTTACGGTATCCGGTGGTGTCTTCGCTCAGCGAGAAGTCCGACACGCCCTCCCAGCGGTCCCCTCTTCGGAACAGGATGTACACCGGTTTGTCAGGCGCAATCGCCTTCCTGGCGCGTTCCAGCGCCTCCCGCACAGTAGTCGGGTCCGCTTCGGTCCCCGCGCCGGTGGGCGTCCCTGCGACCGACACATGGATGACCTCTGCGGAAGCAGGCGGCGGGAAGGGAGGCTTAATTATGGGGCCGGCGTTCTCCGGTGGGTAGCCGTAATCGCCCACCTCCAGCGTGAACGGCTTCTGAACAGTGCTTTGACCATTGCCTGCCTGGAAGATCAGGTGATAGGTACCGACCTCAGGAGAAGACCACACGAACCTGCCTCGGCCATCGCCCATGTTGGTGAAAGTGGCATCCGCCGGCAAACCGCCGCGATCCGCGAGGGAAACGTGTATCCTGTCCGTGTGTGGGAATGCGTAGACGAAGAAGCAAGTGGGGAGGCCCTTGTCCGTGTGGCCCTCCGAGGCGACCGTGAGGGCGAGATGGCTTGTGGGGTCCTGCACCACGAAGGCATCATCGGCCTTGCCTTCCTGGCTCAGGATCAGCGCGATGCTCAGGACCACGCCGAGCATGGCCGATCACTCCTCGCACTGCCTGTGCTTCTCGTGAGCACCGGTAGTGCTGCTCGTGCGCACCTACCGGTTCAACGAGAGACTCGTCATCGTGCGCGCGCGGCTGCCGTCGTCGGCAACTGCCTCGATCTCCACCAGGTAATGCCCCGACGGACAGGCGCTGCCGCGGACGTCGCGGCCATCCCACGGGACGAGCGCATTGCGCTCCGGCGCGCCGGCGCTGAGGCCGCGCACCACCCGACCGGCGATGTTGCGCATGGTCACGCGCACCTGCGCCGGACGCGACAGAGTCACGAGGATGGTCGCCCCCGACCCGGCCGGCATCGCCAGTGCGCTCATGATGGCAAGCCGGGGCTGCAGCCCGATGCCGAAGGCAGGGGGGACCGCCGCCGGCTCAGTGTTGAGGAAGGGCACGAAGTTGACCGGGCCCAGGCTCGCGTCGTCACCGCGGTCGAGGATGTGCCGCGCGATCTGCGTCTGATCGGTGATGCCCCACCAGTTGCGTTGGGCGACGATGGCGTGGGCGGCCTGGTTCGCGAGGTCGTAGACTCCGTTGCCGAAGATGGCGTTGTGCCCGGGGTTGTCCGCCGGGCCGGCGGTGCTGCCCAGCGCGGGCTCCGCGTTGTCGAAGATGCCGATGCCCCAGCGGCCGTTGCGGGTAATCTCGCAGCCGCTGACGATCGGTTTGGCCGATGCGCCCATGCGGATGCCGTCCTCGAGGCAGTCGGTGAACTTCGAGTCAACGAGGCGGATGTACCCCGGCGAGCGCACGACCACGCCGCTCTGAGCGTGACTCACCGTGGCATTGACCAGCCGTCCCCTGCTGCTGAGAACGAATTCCAGGCCCGACCAGTCGCCCGGAGCGGGTGGCGACTGCGCCGAACCGAAGGTCACCGGGTGGGTCGGATCGCCCTCGGCGACGAAGACGCCGGCCACGCTGATCCCGCCGCCGACCACCTGCACCCCCGGCCGCAGAGCCAGGCGCGCGGACGCCCCGACACGCAGATGCTGCGCGCTCTCGTCCGCGCTGAGGTCATACGGGACCCCCTGCGGCAGCCAGGCATCGTCGTCGAGAACGTCCGGATGAGAGCCGCACAGTACGCCGACACGCTGCACTGCGTTGCCCGCGAAGATATTGCCGTCGCGCAGGGCCTCCACCACGGTGGCGGCCATCCGCGCCGGCCAGCCATCGCAACCCACGAAGCGCGTGCTGTGCACCTTGCCGGTCGAGCCAGGTTGGGGCATGTGCAGGCCGGTGCCCCCGCACGAGTCGATGGTGCAGCCCGCCAGGTCCACGTGTGCGCGGCCGCCCGCGAAGATACCGTCTTCCCGGCAGTCGCGCACCACCGCATTCTGCAGGTAAAGTTGGGCGTCATCCACCGACACGCCGGTGCGAGCGAAGCCGACAGTCGCTGCCTTCACGCGTGCCAGGCCCCCCGGCTCCAGCTCGATGCCCAGCCAGTCACCCGGCTGCGCGGCGCCCTCTGGCTGAATGACCACGCGTGCCTCGGGCAGGCCATCCACGAGCAGCCGCCCCTGCACCACAATGCGCTGCGGGGGGTAGATGCGCATGCCCGCCTTCACGCGCAGGACGCCGCCGGGCGCGATGGTCAGCTCATCGTTGGGCGAACCCACGGTCAAGTCGAGCGGCACGCCCTGGTTGCGCCAGCAGTCACTATCCTCGATGTCTGGGGCGGCGGCGCAGTCAACACCGACCGCCTGCACGCCGTTGTGCTCGAAGACGTTCCCGCCGTGCAGCATCTCGAGACAGGTCGCCTTGACGCGGACGGGATGTCCGCCGTTGCCGATGAACTGCGAGTGAATCACAACGCCCTCGGGCCGGCTGGTCTGCAGGTGCAGGCCGTAGCGCCCGTTGTTCTGGAAGCGACAGTAGGCGACTTTGATGAAGCTATCGCCCCAGGCGTACATCCCATCGCGCTCGGCCAGACGCAGATCGCAATTGTAGAGCCGCACGTCCGCCGAATCAGCCATGATGTTGTCGGTGGCGTTGCGAAAGGTCACGCGCTGGAACGTGCCCGCGCCGCCGGGGGTGAAGTAGAGCCCTCGCCACGTGCCCACCGATGTGTTGTCCTCCGCCCGGAAGACGATGCGTGTGCCCATCGGGGACATCGCCGTGAGCGTGCCGGAGACGGTGAGGCGCCACTCGCCGCGCGCGATGATGCGCACGTCCGGCTCAACCGTCACCGTCACACCGGGCTCGATGAGCACGTCCGAACGCAGCTCCCAGGGCGAGTCCGCCCCGGTGAGGACGGTGTCCGAACTGATGCGTTCGGGGAGGACGGCGGCCCGTAGCGGAGCACAGAGCATCGTTACGAGCACAACGAGGGAGACGGCGCCGGAGTACAGCCGGCGATGACGCTGTCCGGAGGTCATGGGTTCCCACCCTTGGGCGCTGCTGTGCCGGGGGCGCGCCCAGTTTCGTCGTCGGCGCGAGTATCCCTCCGCGCGGGCGAAAGGAGCGCCTGCCTCTGGCGGCGAATTCCTCCGTGCACCATCTTCTCGCCTGCGCGCGACACCGAAGGGACGGGACGACGTGGACCACGAGACAGTGCTGCACCATCTCGAGGAGCTGGCGAAACGCCTGGACATCGAGGTGCGCTACGAGTCGGCCGCCGGGCGCGTGGGGAAGGCCGTGCTGCGCGGGAAGAAGATCGCGGTGGTGGACGCATCGCTACGCGTCGTCGATCGGGTGGCGGCACTGGCCAGCCTCCTGGCCGATGAGGAGATCAACGGAGTATATCTGCCCCCCGCGGTGCGCAACCGCATCGACGCCGCCACGCCATGCCTGTCGGGCGAGAACACTGACGCTCCCGAGCCTGACGTCAACACCGAGTGCTGACCGACGAACCCGGCGACGGCGTGCTCAGCGCACATCCTCGCCGACGAAGCATACCTCGGGCTCGAGCACGATCCCGAAACGCTCGCGTACCAGCTCGCGCGCCGCGTCGATCAGCCGGATTACGTCCGAGGCGGTGGCGCCACCGAGGTTGACCACGAAGTTGGCGTGCTTGGTGGAAACCGCCGCACGGCCCACGCGCATGCCCTTGGCGCCCGCCTCCTCGAGCAGCCGGCCCGCATAGTCGCCATCGGGTCGCTTGAAGACCGAGCCTGCGCTCGGGCTACACACCGGTTGCTTGGCGCACCGCAGCGAGATGATGTCGCACAGTGTGGAATGTATCTGCGCCGGCTCGCCCTCGGCCAGGCGCAGGCCCGCGCCGAGCACCGCAAGGCCACTGCCGCGCAGTGTGCTGCGCCGGTAAGCGAAGTCCAGCTCATCGCTCCTCATCCGCTCGCGGTCGCCCTCGGGAGTGATGATCTCCACCCACTCGGTGATGTTGCCGATCTCGCCGTCGTACGCGCCCGCGTTCATGATCAGCGCGCCGCCCAGCGTGCCCGGGATGCCGGCGGCGAACTCCAGGCCTGACAGCCCTCGCTCCGCCGCCTGGAAGCACACCGCGGCAAGTGATGCCCCCGCCTGCGCGATCACCGCCGGACCGTCGGTCGTGATCTCGCTCAGCCCGCCGGCCATGCGCACGACCAGCCCGCGCACTCCTCCGTCGCGCACGATGATGTTCGTGCCGTTGCCCAGATACAGCGGCTCGACCCCGAGCCGCCGGGCGATGGCGATGACGTCGCGCAGGGCGTTGGGTGTGTGCGGAATCGCCAGCAGGTCGGCCGGGCCGCCGATGCCGAATGACGTGTGGCGGGACAGCGGCTCGTCCCTCCGGACCTCCAGGCCGGGGACATCCGCCAGCCGGCGCACCAGCTCATGGGTCACGTCGATGCTCTCGGTCGTCATGCCTCACTGTCCCGGTGGATCTGTCGCATGCCCTGCTCCGTCTCAGTTCTCGTCTTCGGGCTCGTCGTTCTCTGCGGCGCCATCGTCGTCCTTCGCCGGTTCCTCGTCTTCGACCGCCGTCTCGCCTTCCGCCTCTGCGCCCTCTTCCTCACCGCCCTCGTCGGGCAGGTGCTCCGGCAGCGGCGTCGCGGTCGCGGGCGCAATGTCGGTGGCTTCCTCGTCGCCGTTGTGCGCGGTCTCTTCGCCCGCCTCTTCGTCGTCCTCGGAGTGCAGGGCCTCGCGCGCCTCCTCGGCGACCTCATCGGCCTTCTCGCGCACCTGCTTCGCTACCTCGCCCGCCTTCTTGCGGGCTGTCTCGGCCTTCTCGGCGGCGGCCTTGCGCGCCTCCTCAGCCTTCTTCCGGGCCTCCTCCGCCTGCGCCTTCAGCCGCTCGCCTCCCTCGTGGATAATCGCCTCAGAGCGCTCGCTCACCTGGTCGTAGCGGGTGCGCAGGCGGGCAGCGAAGCTGCGCAACGCCCCCCGCAGCCCGCCCGCCTGCTGCAGCCGTCGCGCCACCACCTCGTGCGGGACGATGATCGTATCCTCGCCATGCACGATGCCCTCGACCACGGGCAGCGTCAGCGCGCCCTCGGTCACGTCCTTGAGCGGACCGGCCGAGATCGCGAAGCGCACAATGCGGCCCGAACCCTCGTCGATCTGCACCGCCCCGAGTTCGCCCAGGCGCGCACCCCGGCTGGTGATAACTGCGGGTGGCTCGCCCAGCACGCGCCGGCCGCGCGCCAACGCCTCACCGGCCTCCTCGCGGCTCTTCACCCTGTCGCTCGAGGAGATCATCAGCGCGTCCGGCCCGACGATATCGATGTCGTCGGCCATGACCACTCTCAGCTCCGGCGTCTTCGCCAGCGTCACCGCCACCAGCCTGCCGGCGGCGAGATCCACCAGCACATCGGATACCGTTCCCAGCCTCTTACCTTCTCCGGTCGCGATGACCTGCAAACCGATCAGGCTGCTCAGCTCACGCATCGCCCGGCCTCCTCTCGGTTACGCCCCGCTACGTCTCGTCGGGTTGATCGGGATCGGGAGTTGACGGATCGTCCAGGTGCTGGAGTAGTTTCGCGGTCCACGCCCGTAACCCCTCTCCGCACTGTGCATCGGTGAGCATCGTGCGGATGAAGGCACGTGCGTAGCCGGTCACATTGCCGACGTCCAGGCGCATCTCGCCGGCCCGCAGGGGTACCGCCACCACGCGACGGCCTGCGGCGATCATCGCCCGCACCGCATCGGTGAGCTGGACTTCGGCGCCGTGCCCCGGATCGAGGCCGCGCAGGTAGTCGAAGAGGATGGGGGAGAAGACGTAGCGCGCGCACACCGCCAGGCGGCTGGGCGCGGCGTCGGGGCCGGGCTTCTCGACAATATCGTCCAGCTCGAACGCGTCCGCGCCGACCGCCGCGCCGGGTTTGACGATGCCGTACCGGCCGGTGGCCTCGAGGCTCACCGGCTGCACCAGGATCGACGCGTCGGCGCCCGCCTCGATGTGCGCTGTGAGCACGCGCCGCATCGGCCCCGACGGCTCCGGGCCGACGATGACGCAGTCGCCCAGGGCCACCATGAAGTGCTCGTCGCCGGCGAAGTACTCGCCGCAGGCGATGGCGTCGCCGAGCCCGCGCGGTGCGCCCTGGCGGGTGTAGTAGAAGCGGATGCGGGAGCGGTCGGAGGGGGGATAGGGCGACTCTGATGCCTCGGCAGCCGCGCCTCCGGGGTCGAAGTGATTCTCGATGGCGCGCTTGCCCTGGCCGGTGATGATGAGGATGTCGGTCGCTCCCGCCGCCACCAGCTCGTCGGCCACGCCCTGGATGACCGGCCGGGCGCCCAACGGCAGCATCTCCTTGGGCACCGATCTCGTGATGGGACGCAGCCGCGTACCCAGCCCGCCGGCAGGCACCAGGGCCTTGGTGATCTGCACGTGCGCAACACTCCGGAGAGGCGCGTACCGTGACGACGGTGTGTTCAGGCGACGAAGCGCCCGGGGAGAGTGTCCGCCGCCCCGCGCCCGGGGCTTGACCTGCTTGCGGCCGTTTGGTCAGGGCTACGGAATGGCAGTGGAGCCGACGGCGAGACTCGAACTCGCAACCTGCTGATTACGATTCAGCTGCTCTGCCAATTGAGCTACGTCGGCCCCCGAACGCCGGCGGCCAAAATAAGGTGGTGGCGAGGGCCGGAATTGAACCGGCGACACACGGATTTTCAGTCCGTTGCTCTACCAGACTGAGCTACCTCGCCACCCGCAAACCTGCTGCCAATAACGTTCTCCGGCCACAAGCGCATCGGCCCTGCATCCCCCGCCCGCCCCCCGATAGTTGGTGGGCGGAGCAGGACTTGAACCTGCGGCCCCCTGCGTGTAAGGCAGGTGCTCTGGCCACTGAGCTATCCGCCCGCCCTGCGTCCAATTCCTGATGGTAGCCCCAACGGGAATCGAACCCGTGCCGCCGCCTTGAAAGAGCGGAGTCCT
>CAZTZN010000149.1:0-11797 GCA_964617715.1 uncultured Armatimonadia bacterium
TTGTCGTTGCCGATAGCTGGTCGCCGGCCGCTGCCTACTATCTCAGCCGACGCACACTTACCGACCAGTCCACAATGTCCACCGAGACCCTGTCCTCTTCGCTCCACGGGCCCTCGAGGGTGTCGTCACCCGCCTCCTCGCGCCCCAGGAAGTCCCCGTTGCGGACCGTCTGGAACTGGTCGGTCACCACCGTGAAGTAGTCGTTCCCCAGCCGGCCGAGGCCATCGCAGGTGTTCTGGTCGGGGTTGACCACCGTCGGGTCGAAGACCAACTCGGTGGTCGCGATGAAGTTGATGCTGATGTCGTCGATCTCCGCGCCGAGCTGCGCGAGGTCCAGCGTCACTCGCAGTGTGCGCCCGCCCTGGGGCAGCGTGGATTCGTAGGGAAAGCCCAGCGACTCGCCGACCGCGTCGGGCAGCAGTCGGATGCGCGCACTGCCCCCGACCACCAGGTCCTGCGTACGGATGGTCATGCCCGGGATCGGCCCGCCGGCAAGCGCCGCGGTGTTGTTCGCCGGCAGCTCCGACTGCGTCGTACGCACCGCGCCGATGCCCTCGGGCGTGAAGCGGTCGGTGACCTCCGCGGTGGTCGGTGCTACTTCGATGGTCTGCGTCCCGGACCGGTCCGGCCCGGCCGCGAGCGTCAGTCGCAGGCCCAGCGCGTCAAGCGCATCCTCCGTCAGCGCGACCCCGCCGGCGTTGAGCGCATCGACCTGCGCCTGCTCGGCGGCCCTCAGCGCCCGGCCGCCCTCCGCGGCGGGCGTCCACGTCACCGAGCCCGCCACGGTTTCGCCCGCGGCGTTCGTCTGCACCGTCAGCGTCCCCGCCGCCTGCAGGCCCTCGTTCGCGACCGTCGCGATGGCCCCGGCACCGGTCACCGTCGCGGCGCCGAAGTTGAGCGCGTCGATGGTGATCTCGTGCAGCCCCGCGTCGGTGGTGTCGGGGATCCCCGAGACGCCCACGATTCCGCCGCCGACGGTCACCAGCTCGGGCTCAAGCTGGGCGCGGAACAGCTCGTAGCGCCCCTGGTGGTACTCGATGTAGTGCGTGAACGATCCCGTCCCCCAGCCGTTGCCCCAGTTGGGCCCGGCGGCGACGGTGAGCGGACCGTCCTCGCCGAAGTCATTATCGGCGTCCAGCGCAATGTAGTAGTAGAACGCGTCCCGCACCGGCCCGCCGAAGGTCACCAGGAAATCGATGACCACCTCGGGCACCACCGGCGCCGACTCCCCTCCGCGCGCACAGCCGGCCAGTGGCAGTGCCCCCGCCACCAGCAGCATCGCGATCGCCATCGCCGCCGGCCGGTTCATCCCGCGCCCACCATCCGTGCCCTTCATCTCAGTCCTCGATCCGCGCGCGGATCTGCTCCACCAGCTCCTGCGGGTTGTGAACCACCGCGCGCTCGACCTCGGCATGGCTCAGCCCCGCGAGCCGCGCCACGCGTCGCGCCTTCTCCTCGGTAAGCAGCCCGTCGGGCGTATGCGCGTCGGAGCTGACCAGCAGCTTGGCCCCCGCCGCCAGGGCGACCGCCGCCACCCGCCCGTTGCCCAGCGAGTGCCCGTCCTTGGCGGTCAGCTCCAGGAACACGTCGTTGTCGGCCGCCAGCCGCGCCTCCTCCTCAGTCAGCTCGCCCGGGTGTGCGAGGATATCCACGTCCGCGCACGAGACTGCGGCCAGGTTCGTCCCCGGCTCCACCGGCTCGACCGGCGACTGCCCGTGGACGATCACGAAGGCCGCACCCATGCGCCGCGCATCGGCCGCAAGGTCGCCCACCGACGCCGCGGGCACATGCGTTAGCTCGACCCCCGCGAAGGCCAGAAAGCCCCAGTGCTTGTGGGCCAGCTCACAGTCGCGCCGCACCTCGCGGATGACCCGCCCCATGGTGCTGGCCGAAGTGTGATCGGAGATACCCAGCGCGCTGTATCCGCTGACGATGCACCGCCTAATCAGCTCCATGGGCAGGAGCACGCCATCGCTGAGCGTCGTGTGTGTGTGAAAATCGTAGACCATGAGAGTACCGTCCTCAGCTATCAGCAACCAGCTACCAACAAACGACGGCGGCCAACGGCGACGGCATCCGGCGACGGTGAGGGCCGGTCACAGTTCGCCCAGCAGCCACTTGATGGCGTTGCGCAGCAGCCGGCGCATGGCCTCGGGCGCGCGGCGCTCGTCATCGCGCGGGCGCAGCAGCTCGCCGTCGATGACCACCACACGCCCCTCGCCCGACTGCCACGCCGCGGCTGCGGGCCGGCCCGCCACCTCGACCAGCGTGTCGGTCAGCGGCGCCCAGATCTGCATGCCGCCGCGCACGCGCATCTCCTCGGCCGGAGCCAGCCCCTCCGTGATCGCGTGTGGCATGAGCGCAACCTCGCCCCCGGGCCGGTTGAGCGTGGTCGCGATCTGCAGCCCGGTCAGCAGCTCATTGAAGCCGATCATGCGCTTCTGCGACCTGGCCCGGGCGTGGCCGATGAACAGCAATCGCCCGCCCTCGACGAAGAAGCGCTCAACCGCCACCGGCTCGGTGAAGCTCACGCTCTCGCGCCCCGACCCCACCACCAGCACGCCCGCCTGCTCCAGCCGCTCGGCGGTGATCACCGGAGCGCCCTCGTCCACGTGGGGCGCATCCACCGTCAGATCGGCGCGCTCCAGCTCGCGCAGCAGCAGGTTCCGGATCTCCGGCCAGCCATCGCCCTCCTCGGGCACGTCGAGCAGCGCGGCCATGTGCGCCGGCGAGCCCACCGGGCCGGGCTCGGGCAGGTCGCCCCACACCGGGCCCTCCGGCCCCTCGGGCGCCGGTCCGGGCGGCCCCTCGGTCGTAATCTCCGCCCCACTCGCCTCGGCGCGCGCGGCCCACAACACCGCGTCCACCAGCACCGCGCGCACCGCCGGCCGCGGGCTGTCCCGGTGCAGGTGGTCGAAGATCATCGACTGATCGAGAACCACCGCCCGGCCCAGCGGGCCCCAGTCGAAGGCCATGGCGACCGCCTCGCCGTTGACCTCCGCCAGTGAGCTGCCCCCTGTCCCCGAGATGGTCGCGCCCGGAGTTACCGCGCCGATCGCCTCCGCGCCCTCGGTCAGCGGATGCTCCACCCACGACGCGTAACCCGAGCCGCCATCGGCCTCCTCGACGTTCACGTCCAGCGGCCCGAGCAACGAACGCGCGCGCTGGATGTTGGCCTCACCCGCCCCCACGACGTAGACCAGCCCTCCGCCGTTGCGCACATGCGCGCGCAGCCGCTTCATCGCCAGCCCGTCACGTCCCGGGTCCGACCAGGTGACAATCGCCGCCGCCGGCTGCTCGAGGAGGGGCCCTTCGTGCGCCTCCGGCCCGCCGACGGTCACCGGCTTGCCCACCAGCGCCTGCGCCAGCCACGCACCCAGGCTGTGCTGGGGGCCCGCGCCGGGCAGGTCGAGCACCACCGGCGGCCCCCCATCCTGCGCGCCGGACGGGGCGGTGAGCGCCAGCAGCGCCCCCCAGGCCAGCATCGCCAGCATCGGTCGCCGGTCACGCGACATCCGCATCACCTCAGCCTTGGACTTCGCCACGCGCGCTCAGGTTCCCACCTCGCACGGCCGACCGGTCTCCAGCGAGCGATGAATCGCCAGCGCCACCGCCACCGCCGACCGCGCTTCCGCCGGCGAGATGGCCGGCTCGCAGTCCTCCTCGATGCACTCCACGAAATGTGCGAGCTGCCGGCGCAGGCCGCCGTGGCCGCGCCCGTACATCTCGATCCAGTAGGCGACATCCATGCGCGTCGCCCGCTCGGTCGAGTGCTGCTCGAACTCCTCCCCGCCCACCCGCGCCGCCACGCGCCCGGTGGTGCCGACCACCTCCAGCCGCGCGTCCAGCGAGTTGGGCGAGCCCTCGGGGATCACCCAGCAGGTCTCCAGCGCCCCCACCGCGCCTCCCTCCAGTCGGAACACCGTCATGATGGTGTCATCGGCCGGGATGTCGGCCAGCACCTTGCTGGTCGCCTCGGAGTACACGCGCGTGATGCGCTCGCCGGTGATCCACTGCACCAGGTCGATGTCATGCACCCCCAGGAACATCGCCACCGAGGTGCGCGGACCGATGCGCCGGCCCGAGGGCACGATGTTGTTGCGCCGCGCGAACACCTGCACCGCCTCGCCGATCTCACCCGCGGCCACCGCGTCGCGACAGCGCACGTAGCGCGGGTCGAAGCGGCAGATGTGCCCGGTCATCAGCTTCACGCCCGCCGCCGCGCACGCCGCGATGATCGCGTCGCAGTCCTCCAGCGTGGTCGCCAGCGGCTTCTCCACCAGCACGTGCTTCCCGGCCTGCGCCGCCGCCACGCACGCCTCGCGGTGCGACTGATCGTCGGTGCATACGCTCACCAGCTCCACGCCCTCGGCCGCCAGCGCCTCCTCGAGGCTACCCGCCGCCGCGCAGCCGAGCTGCTCCGCGACCTGGGCCGCGCGCTCGGGCACGATGTCGTAGACGCTCACCAGCCGGGTGGTCGGCAGCTCCGCCCACACCTGCGCGTGCCGCTCGCCCATCATACCCAGCCCGATCACCGCCGCGCCCGGTTGCCTGTCCATGATCTCACTCCTCAGTGCACGATGGCGACCGATCACGCCACGGGATCGGCAATATAGGCCGCCAGCAGTCGCCCGCAGTTGGCGATCGCCTCGAACTGCGCCATCTCGTAGCCGTGCGTGTTCTCGGTCGGGAAGCCGATGCACGCCGCCCTGCCGATCGCCCCGGCCTGGTGTGCGATGCTCGCGTCCGAGCCGAAGGTCCGCAGGATCGTCCGCTGATGGCCGCAGCCCAGCTCGTCGCCCAGCGCGCACAGCCGCTCGCAGATGCTGCGCGTGTAGATGAAGCGATCCTTGAAGACCACCACCGGCGCGGGCGTCATCTCGATCTCATACTCGGGCGCCACCGGCGCGACCTCAACCGCGATCATCGTCTCCACCGGCAGGTGGTGCGCCACGAACTGCCCGCCCGAGCAGCCACCCTCCTCGGCGGCGGTGATGGCGAAGTACACGTCCACCGGCGGCCGCGGGCCCTCGCTCAGGAGCTTCGCGGCCAGCAGCGTCGCCGCCACCGCCCCTTTGTCGTCCAGCCCGTAGCCGCACACGCGCCCGCCGAAGTACATCGGCGTCTTGCGCGCGCGCGCCACCAGCGCCCGCGTCCCCACACGCACTCCCCGCTCCTCCAGCTCCTCGCGCGACAGGCCGGTCACCACCCGTGAGACCTCCCAGTTCATGGGTGTGGTGGTCTTGGCCTTGTGGATGTCCGGGGAGCGGTCCGACACATGCGTGCTCCCCACCGACAGGACGCCGGTCACGATCTCGTCACCCAGCAGGTCGAAGGGGCCCTCGCCGTAGCGCCACGCCTGCATTCCGCCCAGGTCGTCGAGCTTCACGCGCCCGTCATCCTCGATGCGCTCGACCACGCAGCCGATCTCGTCCTTATGCGCGGCCACTACGATCGCGCCCTCGGCCGCCTCGCCCGCGATCTTCCCGATGATGTCATCGTGCGCGTCGGTCCACACGTCATCGCAGTAGTCCTCGAGGTAGGGCCGCGCCGCCTCGGCCATCTCCTCCTCCTGCCCCGGCGGCGAGTGCGTCATCAGGAACGTGTCCAGCATCTCCCGCAGCAGATCATGCATGACCATGATGCTCCCTTACAGCTCCACCGGCATCCCGGTCTGCGCCGACTCCACCATCGCCGCCAGCGCCCGGGTGATCTGCAGTCCGTCCTCGCCGGTGATCAGCGGCTCACGGTCGGTCAGGCAGCAGTTGACGAAGTGCTCGATGGCGTTGCGCACGAAGCCCACCGGCTGGCCCATCACGTTGCCGAACAGGAAGCCCTCGTGCGCGTAGCTGTCCTCGGTCGCCATCTGGTGTACCGGCGGCGTCGGGTCGATGTTCACGTAGCCCTTGCTGCAGATGAGCTGAAACTTGCTGTCCACCAGGTAGGGCATACTCTCGGGCAGGATCCAGCATGACTCGAAGTTGCCGACCTGGCCGCCCTCGAACTCCACGATCACCGAGTAGAAGTCGGGCGTGTCGATGCCCTTCTCCTTGAGCACCACCGAGCGCGACACCGCGAACACGCGCCTGGCCTCGCAGCCGAAGTACCAGCGCGCGATGTCGTAGCGGTGGCAGATCAGCCAGAACGGGAGCTGCGTGTTCGCCGACCACGACAGCATCTGCGTGGGCACGTAGAGTGTGTTGTTGAGCCGCGCGTAGACATAGAGCGGGTCGCCCAGCGCGCCGGCGTCGAGCTGCTCCTTGGTTTTCGCGAAGCCGAACATCCAGCGGTTGCTCCAGTTGATCATCAGCTTGCGGCCCGAGGCCTGCTGTGCCGCGACTATCGCCTCGGCATCCTCGACCGAGGTCGCCATGGGCTTTTCGAGCAGCACGTGCTTGCCAGCTTCGAGCGCGGCCACGGTCACCTCGCGGTGCAGGTGGTCGGGCAGGGCGATGCTGACCGCCTCGATCTCGTCGATGGCCAGCAGCTCCCGCCAGTCGGTCAGCGCGTGCCTGGCGCCGTGGCGCAGGCCGACCATGCGCGCGCGCTCCTCGCTCATGTCCGCGACCGCGACCACCGTGGCGTTGGGAATCAGGTCGATGACCTGTACGTGCTTTTCGCCCTGGATGCCACAGCCAATGACACCGTAGCGCAGGTTCCCGTCGGCGTAGGCATGTCTCATCATCGAGTCTCACCGCTTTCGCTGAGCTTCGGGGGGGACGGCAGCGCGCAGGTTCGCCGCGAGACGGCCTCACTCCTTCCGGCGCACCGGGCGGGCGGCATGCCCGGCGATGCCGCAGCGCAGGTCGGGCTTTCGGCCCCGACTCGTGGGTCGGTACGCCAACCACGACGGCGTCAGGCAGGATGCCCGACCTGTGCGGAACCGGCGGGCGCCGTGGCCGTGGCCCTGCCCCCTCTCCCGCCCTCGCGCGCGCAGCACGCGAAAGGGGGAGGGGGCGGCGCGACGTAAGTCGCGCGGGGGAGGGGCGCCGTTCCCGGTTCCCGACGCCGCACTTTGCCGTCCGCCCTGCCCGCGTGCTATACTCCTCTCACCATGTCCCGTGGCTACTTCATCGACACCGCCGGCTGCCAGATGAACGAGCGCGACTCGGAGACCCTTGCGGGCATCTGCGAGCGTCTCGGCATGTCCCGGTGCGCGGACGCCGCCCACGCCGACGTGGTCATCCTCAACACCTGCGCGGTGCGTGACAAGCCCCAGCAGAAGGTCTACTCGCGCATCGGCGAGCTGGTGCGCCTGCGCCGCGAGCGCCCCGATCTGCTCATCGTGGTCGCCGGCTGCGTGGCCGCGATCGACGCCGACGAGCTGCGCCGCCGCGGCGCCGACATCGTGGTCGGCCCCCGCTGTTACGACCTGCTGGAGGGGGCGCTGCACGATCTGACTCGGGGATGCGCGCTGCTGGGCGAGGACGACCGGCCGGTGGGTGAGGGCCTGCCGGTGTATCGCGCCTCGACGCTGCGCGCCTTCGTAAACGTCATCTACGGCTGCGACAACTTCTGCGCCTACTGCATAGTCCCCTACGCGCGCGGGCGCGAGCAGAGCCGCCTGCCCGAGGACATCATCGCCGAAGTCAGGCAGGTGGTGGCCGCGGGGGCGAGGGATGTCACGCTTCTCGGCCAGAATGTCAACAGCTACGGCCACGACCTGCCCGGCGGAATCGACTTCCCGGAGCTGCTGCGGCGCGTCGATGCCGTCGAGGGCCTCGACCGCCTGCGCTTCACCACCTCGCACCCCAAGGACCTCACCCCCGCGCTCATCGACGCCATCGCCGAGCTGCCCTCGGCCTGCGAGCACCTGCACCTGCCCCTCCAGGCGGGCTCGGACCGGGTGCTGGCGGCGATGGGACGGGGCTACACCTGTGAGCATTTCCGCAAGCTCATCGACGCGGCGCGGGAGGCGGTGCCGGGGCTGGCGGTGACCACCGATGTCATGGTCGGCTTCCCGGGCGAGACCGCGGAGGACTTCGCGCAGACGCTGCGCGCCTTCGAAGAGATCCGCTTCGACCAGGCCTTCATGTTCAAGTACAACGACCGCCCGGGCACGCGCGCCGAGGCCATGGAGCCCAAGGTCCCCGAGGACGAGAAGCAGCGCCGGTTGCTCGAGCTGGTGGCGCTGCAGAACGAGGTGGCGCGCGACATCAACCGCGCGCGCTCCGGCGAGGTCTTCGAGGTGCTCATCGAAGAGCCCGACCCGAAATCGCCCGGCCATGTGCGCGGGCGCACCCGCCAGGGCAAGCTGATGATCGTGCCGGGCGGCGAGCAGTTCATCGGCGCGATGGTGCGGGCGCGCGCGGGCGAGGCCTTCCTCTGGGGCTGGCGTGGAGAGATCGTCGATGCCGAAGCTTGAGCTGGTGATCGGCGACGCGCGCCACATGCGCCGGCTGGCGGACGGCTCAGTCCATCTCGTGGTGACTTCGCCGCCCTACTGGCAGCTCAAGGACTACGGACATCCGGGGCAGATCGGCTGGGAGCAAAGCTGGGACGAATACGTGGCGGCGCTCAATCGCGTCTGGGACGAGTGCGCGCGCGTGCTGCACCCCGGCTGCCGGCTGTGCATCAACATCGGCGACCAGTTCGCGCGCGCCGCCTACTACGGGCGCTACAAGGTCATCCCCATCCGCACCGGGATCATCCGCCACTGCGAGGGCGCGCTCGGCCTCGACTACATGGGCGCGATCATCTGGCAGAAGGTCACCACCTCCAACCCTACCGGCGGCGCCACCGTGATGGGCTCCTACCCCTATCCGCGCAACGGCATCGTCTCCATCGACTACGAGTTCATCCTGCTCTTCAAGAAGCTCGGGGACGCGCCGCGGGTGAGCGCCGAGATGAAAGAGTCCGCGCGGCTCACCCACGAGCAGTGGGTCGAGTACTTCGCCGGGCACTGGAACTTCCCCGGCGAGCGCGGCGGGCACATCGCGGCCTTCCCCGAGGAGCTGCCGCGACGGCTGATACGCATGTTCAGCTTTCCCGGCGAGCGCGTGCTCGACCCGTTCCTGGGCTCGGGGACCACGATGCTCGTCGCCGCCCGGGAGGGCCGCGACTGCGTCGGCTACGAGATCGACCCGGCCATGCGCGCGGTCATCGAGGAGCGCCTGGGGACAGGCGATGCGGGCTTCGAGCACGAATACACCTGCACGGTCGAGGAAGCCGCGGTTGACCACGCGCCATCTGTCACCGAGGCGCTTGAGACCGGCCTGCGCGATCGGGTCGCCGACCCGACGAGCTGGGACTTCGGCTCCAATACTTCGGCCGACGGCGGTGGCTCGACCCGGCGGCTGCTGGAGATCGCGCGGGAATTGGCGTCCCGCCCGGGGGCGGGATGGGCGGACCTCGACCGCGCGGCGCGCATCGAGCGCCTGGTCGCCGCGATGTGCGCCGACGCCGATGCCGACGTGCGGCTGGTGCGGCTGGGCATCCGCAACGCCCTGCACCGCAGTAAGGAGTTGCGCGTACTGGTCGATGGTGTCCGGCTTTGACCAACTTTCACAGGACCTGCCGACAAGTCTTCTTGGGAATACTTAGACATGGATTGGCTCTGACGGAGGCAGCGGAGTGCCCGATCCCAGCAAGTTCACGCCGGTCTTCAAGCAGTGGCATGAGGCCAAGCAGCAGTATCCCGACGTGCTGCTGCTCTTCCGCATGGGCGACTTCTACGAGATCTTCGGAGAGGACGCCGAAGTCGCGGCGCGTGAGCTGGAGCTGACGCTGACCAGGCGCCGCGCCGGGCCCGGGATCGTCCTGCCCATGTGTGGTGTGCCCTACCACGCGGTGGACAAGTACCTTGCCGAGCTGATCCGCAAGGGCTACCGCGCCGCCATCTGCGACCAGGTCGAGGACGCGCGCTTCGCCAAGGGCCTGGTCCGGCGCAACGTCACGCGCGTGGTGACCGCCGGGACGCTGGTCGAGGACGCGCTGCTCGACACGCGCGATCACAACTTCCTGCTCTCCATCGCCCGCGACGGCACGCGCTTCGGCCTCGCCGCGGTGGACGTCTCGACCGGCGTCTTCCTGGTGACCGAGCCGGCGGCGCGAGTGCGCGGCGATGACGCCGATCCATCGCTGCCCGAGACCGGGCCCGATCGCCCGGATCCGGCGCTCGCCGCGGTGGTTGATGAGGCCACCCGCCTCTCCCCCACCGAAATCCTGCTCTCTCCCGAGCTGGCCGAGGACGAGACGCTGCGCGGGCTGCTGCAGCGCAACCTCAAGGTTCCGGTGGCGGTCGCCGAAGACGGCGCGATGTCCTTCCGCTCGCCCGCCGAGCAGCTCCAGGAGCACTTCGGCGTGGACTCACTGCGCGGCTACGGCTGCGAGGAGATGCCCGCGGCCGTCGCCGCCGCCGCCCAGGCGCTCGGCTACCTGCGGCAGACGCACCCTGAGGGCGTGCCGCACCTGTCGGGCATCACCACCTACTCCACCGAGCAGTTCCTGGTCATCGACGCCGCCACACGCCGCAACCTCGAGCTGACCGCGACGCTGCGCGAGAACCGCCGCGAGGGCTCGCTGCTGGCGCTGCTGGATCGCACGCACACCGCCATGGGCGGCCGGCTGCTGCGCGACTGGCTGCTCCAGCCCCTGATCGACGTGGACGCCATCAACGAGCGCCTCGACGCCGTCGATGAGCTGGTGCGCGACCGCGTGACTGCCGAGGACCTGGCCGCGCACCTGCGCGAGGTCTACGACATCGAACGCCTGACCAGCCGCGTCTCCGCCGCCCGTGCCAACGCCCGCGACCTGGTGGCGCTGCGCGACTCGCTGCGGCGCCTGCCGCTGATCGTCGAGGTGCTCGGCGGCTGCCGGGCGGCGCTGCCAGGGCGCATGCGCGAGCGTATCAGCACGCTCGACGAGGTCACCGAGCTGCTCGACCGCGCGCTGCGCGACGACCCGCCCGTCCAGATTACCGAGGGCGGCATGATCCGCGACGGCTACTCCGAGGAGCTGGATGAGCTGCACGACATCGCCTCGGGGGGCAAGCGCTGGATCGCCGAGCTTGAGGCCGCCGAGCGCGCGCGCACCGGCATCGACAACCTCAAGGTCGGCTACAATAAGGTCTTCGGCTACTACATCGAAGTGACGCACGCCAACACCAGGCTGGTGCCCGAGGACTACGAGCGCAAGCAGACGCTGGTCAACGCCGAGCGCTACGTGACGCCGGGCCTCAAGGAGCAGGAGACGAAGATCCTCGGCGCGCAGGAGCGCATGCAGGACCTGGAGTACGAGCTGTTCTGCGAGGTGCGCGCGCAGGTTGCCGAGCACGCGGAGACGCTGCTGGCGACCGCGCGGGCGCTGGCGACCATCGACGTGCTGGTCTGCCTCGCCGAGGTCGCCATCGAGTACGACTACGTGCGCCCCGAGGTCGATGCCGGCGATACCATCGAGATCATCGCCGGGCGGCACCCGGTGGTGGAGCGCGCGCCCGGGCAGGAGCCGTTCGTGCCCAACGACGCGCTCATCGACTGCAACGGTCATCAGATGCTGATCGTCACCGGGCCCAACATGTCGGGCAAGTCCACGTGGTTGCGCCAGGTCGCGCTGATCACGCTCATGGCGCAGATGGGCAGCTTCGTCCCGGCCGAGCGCGCGCACATCGGGGTGGTCGATCGCATCTTCACGCGCGTGGGCGCCTCGGATGACCTCGCCACCGGACGCTCGACCTTCATGGTCGAGATGAACGAGACCGCGAACATCATGAACAACGCGACCGACCGCAGCCTGGTGATCCTTGACGAGATCGGCCGCGGCACCTCGACCTTCGACGGCGTCGCCATCGCCTGGGCGG
>CAZTZN010000150.1:0-11779 GCA_964617715.1 uncultured Armatimonadia bacterium
CGATATCGACGCCATCGCGGTTACTTCCCCGGATTTCACTCATGAAGAGTACGCGGTTGCCGCGCTCGAGGCCGGCAAGCACGTGTTTTGCGAGAAACCCCTGGCCATCACCATCGAGGGCTGCGACCGCATTCTCGAGGCGTGGCGGGCGTCCGGCAAACACCTCATGGTCGGCTTCAACATGCGCTACATGCGTATGTTCAATGTGATGAAGTCGATCGCTGAGGACGGCGTCATCGGCGAGATCAAGGCCGTCTGGGTGCGGCATTTTGTCGGGCAGGGCGGCAACTTCTACTACCATGACTGGCACGCCAGGCGCGAGAACACCACCTCGCTGCTGCTGCAGAAGGGCTCGCACGACATCGACATGATCCACTGGATAACCGGGCGCTACACCCGCCGCGTGGTCGCCATGGGCAGCCTCGACTTCTTCGGCGGCGACAAGCCCAACGACCTCGACTGCCGCGACTGTGACGAGACCGAGACCTGCCCCGACGTCGCCACCGCGCCCACGCGCACCCGGTGCGCCTTTCGCCGGGAGGTCGATGTCGAGGACAACGAGATGCTGTTGATGGACCTTGAAGGCGGTATCAAGGCCGCCTACCTGCAGTGTCAGTTCACTCCTGACTACCACCGCAACTACTGCTTCATCGGCACCAGGGGCCGCATGGAGTGCAGGGACCTGACCGGGGATGTGACCGTGCTCACGCGGCGGGGCAACGCGCCCGAGTTCATGTCGAACCGCACCTACCACGTGAAGCCCGCCGAGGGGGGCCACGGCGGCGCCGACCCGGTGATCGCCGACGACTTCATCCAGATGCTGCTCACCGGCAAGCAGCCGGTGGCCACCCCGGTGGCCGGACGCATGAGCGTTGCGGTCGGTGTGAAAGGAGCCGAGTCGCTGCGCAACGGCTCCATCCCCCTGGAGATCCCGGCCCCCCCCGAGTGGGCCCGCTGAGCGTGTCGCCGACCAACTGACCCGCAACGAGCCACCGGCCTCTGTCGGTGGCTCATTAAGGTTCTGCGAACATGCGTTGGTCAGGAACACGCGCGCCGGGTGGCACGTTCAAACCAGTGTACGCCGGCATGACGTGTCGTGAGGGGGACGCGCTCTCATGCCCGTGCCGCAGCACACCAGCATCCGTCCGCGCGCCCTCGTGCGTGCGGCTCGCTCCTGTCCGTCCTTCGGCCTCCCGTACTCTTGCGCGCGCCGCCATCATCCACGTCCGATCTCGCCCGGCCTCCACGCGTCGTGAACGCTCGACCGACGAGGAGTGGGAAAGATGGCTCATTGTGTGAAGTCGTGGGCCGCACCGGTGACGGTCGCCGCGCTGATGCTCGCCACGGCCGGTGCTCCCGCCAGCATGGAGCAGCAGGAGATGAGGTTCAACGCACCCGCGGTGAACATGGAGATGGGGATGGTGGGGAGGCCGGGGGCGGTGGAGATGCCCATGGAGGACGGCCTCCCGCTGCCCGACAATGTCGTCCGCGACAGCACCAGCGTCACCGTGACGCTCACGCCGTGGCTCAAGGAGCGCGAGGACCGCGACCAACGCCGCTACGAGGCGGCCTTCGAGGGCACCTACGTTATCCGCTGCAAGGAACCTGAGCCCCAGGAGCAGCAGCGGGGCGATCAGGACGCGGAAGATGACGAGAAGCAGGAGCCGGAGAAGGAGCGCATCAGCGTGTACTTCCCCTATCCGGTCAACGCCGACACCATCCCCGATGCCACGGTGACGGTTGATGGCGAGGAGCCCGAGGACGCGATCTTCACCCAGAGCGGGGTGGGTTTTTTGATCGAGATCGCGCCCGGACAGAAGCGCGAGATCAAGGTGAGCTACCGCGCCTTCGGGACCGAGGATTTCCGCTACGCGCTTGAGAACAACAGCCGCATCCGACACCTCGACTTCACGCTGGTCACGACGGATGCCAGCCGCCGGCCGGTGGTGCCCCTGGAGACCAGCCTGCGCCCCAGTCGGCCGCTCGAGTTGGAGGCCGGGACCTACACCGCGAAGTGGGTCTACGACAATCTGCTCACCGCGCGCGACATCATCATCGAGATGCCCGTGTCGGTGGTGCGCACCGACCTGAGCGGCCGCACCGGCGACCTCGTGCCGGTCGCGGCCGTGGTCATGGTGCTCTTCGCGCTGGTGCTGCTGCTTGCGGGTAAGGCCGCCGGCAACCCGATGAGCCCGGGCGAGGTCGTGCTGTTGGTGCTGGCCACCGTCGTATTCTACCCGATGCTCGTCTTTCTCTCTCGCCACGTCTCGGTCAGCGTGGCCTTCGCCATCGCGTTCGTGGTGACCGGGCTGCTGGTGATCAGCGCCCTGCGCCGCGAGCACGGCATGGCCTTCGCGCTGCGCTCGGGTGGCTTCGCGCTGATCGCGGTGCTCGGGCTGCTGTCGCTCGCGGCCATTGCCGGTGAGGGCTCGGGCGTGCTGGTGACTCTCTCGGCGGTGCTGCTGGTGGCGTTCGCGATCCGCGTGGCGCCTGACTTGCGCGCACAACACCGAGTGAGTCCGCCCCCACCGCCGTCGGAGCCCGTCGCTGATGCGGCCTCTGACCGGTCCGAACAGACTCGGGTCGAGGAGCCCGGGGAGCCACTCTCGGCGCCGGCGCCCGAGCCCCAACGCTTCTGCGCCTTCTGCGGGACAGCCGTAGACCCCGATTTCGCGTTCTGCCCGCATTGCGGACGCAGTCAGGAGCTGACCGTGCGCTGCACCCGGTGCGGCTTCGAGGCCTGTCGGGAGTGCGGCGCGGCCTACCGGTTCTGCCCCAACTGCGGCGCCACCATCAGCATTCCCCCGCCATCGCCGGCAAGCGAGGCGGCGGCGGAGGAGGCCTGAGATGCGACCGGGCCGCCGGGAGGGCTCGCGGCGGCCCGGTCAGTTCGCCGCGCATTCCACCTACAGGTCGATGATCAGGTTCGGTGCGCTCACCGCGCCGTCGTACGCGCGCACAGTGAGCGACGTCGGCCCGGCCCCGGGCGTGTAGAGGGTCAGCGGATCGCCAGTCTGTGTCAGGTCCCAGGTCGGGGTGGTAAAGCGTACCGAAAGGTAGTAGTTGCCTGGAGACAACTGCGGGAACGCGAAGCCGGTTTTGCCCTCACGGACCTCGGCGACGCCTACCAGTTCCTGTGCCTGATTGTGTACGAACACGCCCAGGATGCGTCCCGCTGGCGCCTGCAGCGGATCACCATCGCGCTCGGTCACCGTGCCCTTAATCGCCCCGAGGGCCGGGTCCGCGCCCGGCAGACCCTGGGCGAAGATCATCGGGCGCAGGCCCCAGGGCTCGCCCGGCAGGCGCGGGTAGATGGATGCGGCGGCGTTGAAGTCCATGAGCAGCGTCAGGGTGGCGCCCGCCTGCACGTGGAACGGCTCAACCAGCCGCGTGCCGCCTTCGGGATCGATAGGCGCCAGCGCCAGTTGCTGCACGCTGCCGTCGGCCTTCCGCACCCAGTTCGCCCCGGGCTGATCCGACAGCAGCACCCTGATCTCCGAGTAACGCCCCTCGCGCAGGTCGAACTCGCCCAGCAGCATGGGGTTGTCGGCAAGCGCCAGCAGCTCAATGTCGTCGGGCAGATCATCGTCCTGCAGCAGTATCTTGGTGGCTTCGGCGCGGTTCGAGATTTCTATGCGCACGATGTGGACGTGCATCTCGCTGATGTCACCGGCGGGCAGATCGGTCAGCAACAGACGGACGGTACCGGTCGGGAGCGCTGCATCCTCGGAACCGCCACCACAGCCTCCGAGCACCATGGCAGCCCCGATCACACCGATGATGAGCCACACTTGACACGTTCTCATCGTATTGAGCATGTTGCGTGTCCTCCTTGTGGCCGCACGGCTGCGTTCCTTAATAAACAATTCTGTGTTCACTGCCGAAGTCCTCCCCTGGACATGCTCCGTCTCGACTGACCTTCGCGGTGGGAACTTCAGCGCGTGCTCAAGCGCTGATACACTCGCGGTCGCCGTCGCGGCTGCGGCGTGTCAATACCCGTGCGTTTCGGAGGCAACGATGACTCGTTCGCGTACGCACCTGCTCATCTTCGGTCTGCTTGTCACCCTGGGCGTCCTGATGGTAGCCGTCACCCTGGGAGGCTGTCCGAAGCCCTCTTCGGATGACACGGCGGCCCTGCCGGAGCCGCCGCGGTCGGCCATGGAACCCGCGCCCTTTGAGCCCGCCGAACCCGAGCCGGCGCAGGAGCCCCCAGCGGCCGAGGCCGAGACGTCGGAGGCCACCGACGGGCCACAGGAGGCAGATCAGCAGATGACCACCGTGCGGATCAAGACCAACCGCGGCGACATCGTCGCCGGGCTGTTCGACAAGGAGGCGCCCATCACCGCCGGCAACTTCCTGCTGCTCGTCGAGGACGGCTTCTACGACGGCCTCACCTTCCACCGGGTCGAGCCCGGCTTCGTTATCCAGGGCGGCGACCCCGCGGGCAACGGTAGCGGCGGTCCCGGCTTCTCCATCCCGCTCGAGACCAGTCCCGATCTCAAGCACGGCCGCGGCGTGCTGTCGATGGCGCGTACACCTGATCCCGACAGCGCGGGCAGTCAGTTCTTCATCTGCCTGAGTGACAACGCCTCAGTGAAGAACCTCGACGCCCGGCCCGGCAATCCTGGCTACGCCGCCTTCGGACGCGTGACCGAAGGCATGGACGTGGTGGACGCCATCACTGTCGGCGACACCATCGAGAAGATCACCATCGAGAGCGAGTCGCCCGAGGCCGACGCCGCCCGCGCGGCCGCGAAGAATGCCCGTATCCCCGACTGACGCTCGCGGAATCGACTCCCGGCGGCCCGCAGTCCTCGCGCTGCGGGCCGCCGCGCGTTCAGCCATCAGCTCAGGGCTGGCGGTTGAAGCGCTGAATGCGGTAGTTGAGCAGGTCGGCCACATAGACCGCGCTGCCATCGGCCGCCACCGCCACGTCCACCGGGCCATCGAACTGTCCGTCGCCAGAGCCGCGCGCGCCGAAGGCGCACACGAAGGTCCCGTCCGCGGTGAACTTCTGCACGCGCTGGCCGATCCAGTCGGCGACATAGACGTTGCCCGCGCCATCCACGTCGATGCCCCGCGGGTTGGTGAACTGCCCCGGACCGGTCCCGGCGGCGCCCCAAGCCGAGATGAACTGCCCGCTCGCGCCGAAGCGCAGCACACGGTTGCCCAGGTGGTCGGTGGCGTAGATGCTGCCATCGGGGGCGACCGCCACGCCGCCCACGAAGTGGAACTGCCCGTCGCCTGAGCCCTGTGACCCCACCGTCCCCAGCAGGTCGCCGGCCGGACTGAGTCGCGTGATGCGATGCCGGTCCGCCTCCGCCACGCAGATCTCGCCGGAGGGCGTGACCGCCACGTCCGTGGGCTTGAAAAGCGCGGGCGCCGGGCTCAAGTCCTCGCGCTGTCGGCGCAGGGTCAGCGCGAAGGCCGCGTCGGTCTTCGTGAACACGTCCACCACGCTCGTGTAGATGGCGCCCGTCGCATCCACGTCCACGCCGCCGGTTGCGCCGGCCTTCTCGTCCCAGTCCTTCCCCTCAGCGATGAGCGCGCCACCACCATCGAAAACCTGCACGCGCTCGGTCAGCAGCGGCACCATGTCCGTCACGTAGACGCGGCCGCCCTCCCAGGCGATGCCGCTGATCACCGAGAACTGTCCCGGGCCGGTGCCCTGCGTGCCCCACTGTCCGGCGTAGACGTAGCTCTCCGCCCCCGCCGGGCCTGCGATCACCAGCAGGCCTGTCATCAACGCCACCGTGACGCGCATGAATTTGCCTCCCGTCGGATCGCGCTCTGAGGTACTCTTGCCCGGACGCGCTCCTCCGGTTACGCGCCGGTTGCTTCGTGGGGCGTGAACAGCACCTTGCCGCAGTGACCCTCGTCGGCGGTGCGCAGGGCCTGCGCGGCGTCTTCGAGTGCGAAGCGGTGCGTGACCATGGGCTCGAAGCTCATGCCGCTGGCCAGCAGGAAGTGCACGAAGTCCCAGCTCCAGCCCAGCGGGAAGACCACCGAGCCGACGAGCGTGCACGCCTTGCCGTGGATCTGCGACGGGTTGATGACCTTGTCCTCGCCCCCCACGCCCACGATGGCGATGCGCCCCCCGCGCCGGATCGCCGGGATCATGCACTCGCGTGCGGCGGTCGCGCCCGAAGTCTCCACGATGCAGTCCACGCCCTCCACCCAGTCGATCCCGGGCGTGCGGCTGAAGGCGATGATGCGCGGGACCGGGTCCGTTTCGCGGGCGTCGATCACCTCGTCGGCGCCGCAGCGCAGCCCCAGCTCCAGGCGCTCGGCAATGACGTCCATCCCCAGCACCCGCAACCCCATCGCCTTGCCCACCAGCACCGCGCTCAGCCCCACCGGGCCGAGGCCGTAGACCGCCAGGGTCTCGTGCGCCCGCGCCTCGATGCGGCGCAGCGCCGCGTACGCGGTCGTGCCCACACACGCCATGCACGCGCCGTCGGTGAAGGTCAGGGGTTCGGGCAGCGGAATGCAGTTGGCCTCGTTCGCAGTCATGTACTCCGCGAACGAACCCGGCCGCGTGACGCCGTAGCAGCGATGGCCGAGTCGGCAGCGCACGGTCTCCCCGCGCGCGCACTGGTCGCACACCCCGCACCCCTGGTGGTGGTGTACGCTCACGCGGTCGCCGACCTGCAGACGCACACAGCCCTCGCCGACCTCGACCACCGTGCCGCACGGCTCGTGGCCGCCGATCTGCCCGGGGGTGTCCGCGGAGCGGTAGACGTGCAGATCCGAGCCGCAGATGCCCGACGCCTCGATCCGGATGAGTGCCTCGCCCCGCGCGGGTACAGGCATCTCGAACTCGCGCACCTCGAGCGTGCGCCCGCCGGTGAACACGACTCCCTTCATGGCCGATGACCTCGCCTGCGCTGTATTGCGGACAAGGCAGAGTGCGCCGGACAGGCTGGGGAGACCTGCCGCCGGTGGCCGGTCTTTTGCGCGCTGCGGGCGTGGCCTCTCCACGGCCCCATCCCCGGAGCCGGGAAGGAAATCCGCCGCGCGCGCGTGAAGCTTACCCCGCCGCATGCCGGCCTGCCTCAGCACGGAGGGCCATGCTCATGAGTACCGCCAGGCGTCCCAACATCCTCTTCCTGTTCACCGATGACCAGCGCTTCGATGCCGTGCACGCGCTCGGTAACCCCGAGGTCATCACGCCCACCATGGACCGGCTGGTCGCGCGCGGCACCACCTTCACCCATGCCACCGTGCAGGGCTCGACGGTCCCGGCGGTATGCCAGCCCTCGCGGGCCATGCTCATGACCGGCCGCACCCTCTACCACGCCCCGCGCGACTGCGGCGACTTCGTCACGCTGCCCGAGCTGCTGCGGGCGCACGGCTACGTGACCTTCGGCACCGGCAAGTGGCACAACGCGCCCCCCAGCTACGCGCGCAGCTTCACCGACGGCGCGAGCATCTTCTACGGCGGCATGTCCAACCACCTGGAGGTGCCGGTCCACGACTTCGACCCGACCGGCCAGTACCCGCCCGAAGCGACGTACGTGGGCAAGCGCTTCTCCAGCGAACTGTTCTCGGACGCCGCCATCGACTTCCTGCAGCATCACGACGGCGACGCCCCGTTCTTCGCCTACGTCTCATACACTGCCCCGCACGATCCGCGCATGGCGCCGCGCGAGTATGCCGAGATGTACGATCCGGGCCGGATCGCGGTGCCGGAGAACTTCCTCCCGATGCACCCGTTCAACAACGGGGAGATGGTCATCCGCGACGAGCTGCTGGCGCCCTTCCCGCGCACCCCCGAGATCGTGCAGGAGCACATCGCGGCCTACTGGGCGATGATCACGCACCTCGACGCGCACATCGGGCGGGTGCTGGCGGCGCTGGAGGAGACCGGTCATGCGGAGGACACGATCATCGTCTTCGCGGGCGATAACGGCCTCGCGATCGGGCAGCACGGGCTGATGGGCAAGCAGAACATGTACGAGCATTCGGTGCGGGTGCCGCTGGTGTTGTGCGGGCCGGGGATCGCGGCGGGCGAGCGCTCAGACGCGTTGTGCTATCTGCTCGACATCTTCCCCACGCTGTGCGACCTCGTGGACCTGCCCGCGCCCGCGAGCGTCGAGGGCCGCAGCCTCGCGCCGGTCATCCGTGGCGAGGCCGACCGCACGTACACGAGCCTGTGTTTCGCGTACATGGACCGGCAGCGCGCCGTCCGCGACGGGCGCTTCAAGCTCATCGAGTACTTCGGGGAGGCGGAGCGCGTCACGCAGCTCTTCGACCTGGTGGAGGACCCGTGGGAGACCGCGAACCTGGCCTCGGCGCCGGGGATGCAGGCCGAGGTCACGCGCCTGCGCGCGCAGCTCCACGACTGGCAGCGACGCGCGGAGGACCCGATGGCGGGCGTGCCGGGAGAGTGAGCACCGCTCAGCCGTAGAACCATCCGATCGGCAGGCTGCGGAACTTCAGGTGCAGCAGATGGCCCGCGTCGGTCGGCTCGTGCACCCAGTAAGTGAGCAGCGCACGGTCGCCGTCGAAGGTCACGCTGGTGTACGCAAAGCCCCGGTCGGGCGCGTCCTCGAGCACCCGCCGCCGCGGCCAGCTCTCGCCCTCATCGCTGGAGATCGCCGCCACCAGCGGTGTGCGGATCCCGCCGCCCGCGTGGTCGGGGTCCCAGTTGTCGTTCCAGATCAGCAGCAGGTCGCCGGTAGTCGGGATGCGCGTGATGGTTGAGGGCGCGACCGGCGCGCGCACGCCCATCGGTTCGGCCTCGGTCCAGGTCGCGCCCCGGTCGAACGAGAACGCGCGATAGATCTGGCCGAGCTGCGTGCGGATGATCATCAGAATGCGCCCGTCGCGCAGCTCCACCACGCCCGGCTCCATGGCCCCGCGCAGGGGCAGGCGGATCTCGGACTCGCTTCGTCGCCAGGTGCGGCCCTCATCGTCGGAGAGCCACGCCAGCGAGACCGCACCGGGCCCCCGGCCGTGGATGTCCTCGTGCCGGGAGGCGGGAAGAACCAGTCGGCCGCCGGCAAGCTGGATGACGCGCGCGTTGTTCACAACATAGTACCCCGCCCCGTCGGTGCACATGACCGGCTCGCTCCAGGTGCGGCCGTCATCGCCGGAGCGGCGCATCAGCGCCTGCAGATCCGTGTCGGAGTTCTTCTGCAGGAAAAAGAACAGGATGTCGCCGGAGCGCAGGCGCAGGAAGCTCGCCGACATTACGTTCTGCCGGCCGATATTCTCCTGCAGCGTGAAGCGTTCGCTCCAGGTCCTGCCCCCATCATCCGAGATCATCGCTGAGATGCGCGCCGGTGCCGCGTCGGGCATCTCGCCCGCGTAGAAGTCCGACCACGCGAGCAGCAGCCGCCCGTCGCGCAGCACCACGATGTCGCCTTCGGTGTTGCGCGGATTCTGCGCCGTCGCCGGCGCCACCATCACGCTGAACTCATCGGCCATCGAATGCCCTCCCGACCGCCCATCCTGCGCCGCTTGTCATCACCGTTGCCACTGCCCATTGCCCATTGCCCATTGCCCATTGCCCATTGCCCATTGCCCATTCCGCATTCCCGCCGTTGCTCTCACACCCTTACTTCCTCGAACTCGGTCGTCGCCGGGTTGCCGGGCGCGATCCACATCGCGCGTCGCTGCGGGCAGATAATCGCCGCCGCGCAGGTGGTCACCGCGTCCGGATCATCGACCGGAGCACGGCACACCGGGTGCTCGCCCTCGTCCAGCCGCAGGCCCTCAATGAAGTGCTCCAGCGTCAGGTCCCCCGCGCGCTCGCGCAGAAAGCCGTCCAGCAGCGCCTCACGCGCCAGCGAGTTGATGCTCGAGGGCTCGCGCGCCAGCCCGGCCAGCTCCGCATCGTGATAGTGGTTGGCGTGCACCAGCAGGCCGTCCGGCATCGGCAGCGCCGTGTGCCTGGTGGCGGTGGTCTCGAGGCCCGTGGCCGAGCCCGACTCGGCGGCGACGTAGTAGTAGTGCCCCGAGGCTCGCGGCGCCCACGCGATTGCCGCCCGCGCGCCGGCATAGTCAGGCGCGCGCAGCGCCTCGTGGATCATCGCCAGGTAGATCACGCCCGGCCGCGCGTCCGTGGGCGCGACATTCGTGTTGCCCACCGCAATCTGTCGCTCGCTCAGCCCGATCAGCGACAGGCAGCCCGAGGTGGTCAGCGTCACCCACGCCGGGCCGTCGGCGGGCTCGCGCCGGAAGACGCGCATGTGCGGCTCGGCGAAGGCGTTCATGTCCCAGGTCTGGCCGACGTAGGTCAGCCCGTCGGCGGTCGCCTCGCCGGTGGCGATGAACGAGGTGCAGCCCTCTCCCGCCGGCCCGCCGCGCAGCACGTCGATGTAGTCGGTAAAGCCATTGCCGATGAGCAGCTCGTCGGCGCCCACTTCGAGCGCCTCGGCCAGCGCCATGAGCTCCGCGTACACTGCCGGCGAGTAGCGTTCGTGTGTGGGCAGATGCTCGGCGGCCAGCCGCAGGCAGCGCTCCATGGTCAGCGTCTCGTCCACTTCGCGCCCCCGCCTCAAGGCCAGGTCGCAGCGGGCGCGCACCATCGCCCGTGCCGAGTCGTAGCACGCCTCGGCATGCCCGCGCGCCATCTCCGCGGGCGCCCCACCCAACTCGATGATCTCAATGCCCATCAGACGCCTCCGCTCGTTGCTGAGATGCTCATGCGCGGTCGCTTCCCCGCACGGGGCCGGAGGTCCTCCAGACTCGCCCACGAACATGCGTGCGCCGCAGCCATCTGACACGCGAGGGAGTCAGCCATGACCGCCACGAAGAAAGTCCTCTACGTCTGCACCGCCGGCCACACCCGGCGCGTCTTCCGTCCGGGCAAGTACGAGGAGATGTGCGAGCTGTTCGATGTGACCGCGAACAACGGGGCCGCGAACTGGTCCTCCGAGGAGGTCGCCGAACGCGCCGCGGGCATGGACGCCATCGTCAGCGGCTGGGGGGCGCCGCCGCTGATCCCGGCGGTCTTCGAGGCCGCGCCGGAACTGCGGATCATCGCCCACTCCGCCGGATCGGTGCACGGCATCATCCCCGACGAGATCGCGACGCAGTTCATCATCCCGCGCGGCATCACCGTCTTCTCAGCCAACGGGGCGATCGCGAAGAATGTGGCCGAGTCCACGATCGGGATGCTGCTGATGACCATGCGCCACTGGGTGCACTTCAATAGCTACATCCACGAGACCCCGCACTGGCGCAGCACGTTCTACGACTACAACGGCCGGTTTCTGCAGGGGAGCACGGTCGGTGTCGTGTCGGCGTCAAGCGTCGGGCGCGAGGTCATCCGCCTACTCGGCCCCTGGGACGTCACCATCCTGGTCTACGACCCCTACCTCAGCGCGGAGGACGCGGCGACGATGGGTGTCGAACGCGTCGGACTCAACGAGCTGTTCGAGCGCGCGGATCACGTTACCGTCCACGCCCCGAGCACTCCGGAGACCGAGAAGATGATCGGCGATGAGCAGCTCTCGCTGCTGCGCGACGGCGCGACACTGGTCAACACCTCGCGCGGCTCGGTCATCGATCACGATGCGCTGCTCAAGCACGCGAAGGCGCGGCGCATTCATGTGTGCCTTGACGTCACCACGCCCGAGCCGCTGGAGCCGACCAGTCCCTTCCGCCAGCTCGACAACGTGATCATCACGCCGCATGTGTCAGGGGCGGGCTACTACGGCTATCATCTCATCGGCGACCAGACCGTTCAGGCGTTGGTGGACTGCTTCGCCGGCAGGCCGGTGGAGGGCGCGGTGCCGATGGACCGCTTTGAGACGATAGCGTAACGGCG
>CAZTZN010000151.1:0-11546 GCA_964617715.1 uncultured Armatimonadia bacterium
GCCGATTGCCGATTGCCGATTGCCGATTGCCGATTGCCGATTGCCGATTGCCGGAACACCACTGGGTCTCTGACCGGTCTAAGATACGAGGGGAGCCCATGCGCCTGGCGCCGCTGCGTGCCGAACTGACCAAGCTCTACCGCCAGCGCATCACCTACGCCAGTTTCGCGGTGGTGCTGGCGCTGGTGGGGCTGGTCACCTGGGGCAGCCGCCACCAGGCCAATCAGCTCGACGTGAGCGAGCGGGTGAGTTCGGAGTTCGTGGTCGTCGGCAAGACGATCACCGCATTGTTCGTGGCGCGTGTGGTGATGGAGGTCGCCCTGGTGGTGCTGGTGCCCATGCTCATCGCGGTGGTGGTGGGGGCGCTGATCGCGGGCGAGCGCCAGAACGCCACGCTGCGCATGCTGCTGGTGCGCCCGCAGCCGCGGCTGCGCGTGCTGGTTGCCAAGCTGCTGACCGGCTGGAGCTTCGCGGCGTCGCTCACCGTCTTCCTGGGCCTGTCGGGACTGGCCCTGGGCCAGCTCGTGTTCGGCTGGGGCGACCTGGTGCTCTTCGGCGGCGGGCTGACCGTGCTCGATCCGCACACCGGTCTGGTGCGGGTGGCCGAGGCCTACGGGCTGGCCGTGGTGTCGATGTGCACGGTCGCGGCGCTGGCGCTGATGATGTCGGCGATCTTCGACAACTCGATGGCCGCCGCGGGGCTCACCGTCGCGGTGCTGATCGTGATGGGCATCGTGGGCGAGATGCCCTACTTCGAGCACGTCAAGCCCTACCTGCTCACCGCGCACCTGCGTGTATACAGCCAGATCTTTGCGGCCACGATCGATCGCGCCACCGTGCTCAACTCGGTCGGCTATCTGGTGGCGTACAGCGCGTTCACCACTGTGGTGGCCATGATCGTCTTCAACCGGAGGGACATCACGTGCTGAACAGGCGGGCCGACATCCTCGGCCTCATCGCCCTTACGGCGCTCACCGCGTCGGCCCCGGCGCGGGCGCAGACCGCGATGGGGATGCTTCAACGCGCGCTGGCGGTCACGCAAAGCGTGGAGGATTACACCGCCGACGTCACCGTGAGCATCGACTCGCCCAACCTGCAGATTCCGCGCCGCACCGTAAAGGTCTGGTACAGGCGCCCCGACAAGGTGCACGTGCAGTCCAGCGGCATCACCGTATTGCCGCGCGATGCGCTCCTGCTGGGCAACCTCGGCAGACACATCGCCGATTACGCGCAGGCCAGCTTCAACGGCACGGGCACGCTCAACGGCCGCCCGGTGCACTCGATCAAGCTCACGCCCATCGATGCGGGCCCGGGCACCGGCCGCGTGCTGGTGTGGATCGACTCCGAGCGCTTTGTGCTGCTCAAGAGCGAGATCTGGCGCGGCGGAGCGGTGATGCTGACCGTGAACTTCACCTGGGCGCAGGTGAGCGGGTGGTGGATGCCCTCGCGTATCGTGGCCGAACTGGCGGCCGGCGCGATGACCGGGAGCGATGCAGGCGGACGCATCGAGATGAGCTTCGCCAACTACCGCGTGAACGTCGGCATCCCCGACTCGGTGTTCGAGGAGAGCGACTGATGGCGGCAAGCGGTATGCGCGAGCTGCGCACCGGCGTGCGGCGGGGGCATCAGTCCGCCCTCGACGCGCTGCTGTATCAGTGCGCGGACGGCATGTACTCCATCGCCCTCTCCGCGCTGCCCGATGAGGCCGAGGCGCAGGAGGTGGTGCGCGAGGCCTGGCTGCGCATGCTGTGGGCGCTGCGCGGCGCGCGTTTCGACGCCGACCCCGCGCGGCGCATGTGGCGCATTACCGAGCAGGTGCTTGCCGAGCGTCTCGGCCGGCGCGCCGCCCGGGCGGCGCGCCGCGCGGCGACGCAGGCAGATGGCACAGTCGGGCTCGAGGGGGTGCGCGTGCCGCGCACCTTGCTCGAGGAGCTGGCGGCGCTCTCCGAGCAGCACGCCGAGGCCATCCGTGCCCGCTGGCGCACGCGGCGTGATGTGTTCCGAGGGTCCATCGTCGCGCTCTTCCTGGTGGCGGTGGGCGTGTGGGTGGCGGTCTTCTACCAGCGTTCGCGCGCAACCGAGGACCTGGCCGCGCTGCAGTATCAGTGCCTGCGCGAGCGTATCATCCGCCAGGAGCTGCTCACCACCATGCGCGACATAACCTTCCAGCTCGACGACCCCACCGGCGCCGACAAGGAGACCGCCGCCGACTGCGAGCGCGTCATGCTGGCGCTCGAGGAGATCGTCAACAGCGAGTCGCTGGGCCAGGTCAACGGCCTGCGGTACGTGCGTGAGCGCGTGATCCGCCGTCACCTCGCCGACTTCGTACGCTCGCTGGAGGACACCTTCCCGGAGATGTCGGACACGCTGCCGCGCGTGGCGCTGGCGCTCGAGGAGGTCCAGAACCTGTGAGGCGCGTGGTCGCCGTGCTGTGGATCCTGCTCGTACCCGCCCTGCTGGTGGGCTGCACGAGCAAGGCCGAGCGCCTCTACCGCCGCGCCGAGGCATTCCTGGCACAGGGGCAATTTCAGATGGCGGCCGATGAGTACCAGCGGCTGGTCAAGGAGGACCCGCGCAGCCCGTTGGCCGATGACGCGCTCTACAAGCTGGCGTACATCTTCGCCGAGGAGACCGACACGCCCAGCGCGGCCCTGGTGCAGTACCGGGCGCTGGCCGACAACTACCCCTCCAGCCCCTGGGCCGACGACGCCCTGATGCGCGCGATGGCCATCCAGCGCCGCGTACTCAAGGATCCGGCGGCGGTGCGCGCGACCTACGACGAGCTGTGCCGACGGTTCGCGACACGCCGCGACCTGCGCGCTCGTGGGCTGCTCGAGGTGGCGTGGACGCTGTTCGAGACTGAGAGCTATGAGCGCGCCGCCGAGGTCGCGGGCGAGCTGACCGAGCAGTACGCCGATCAGGTGCGCGAGTGCGCGCAGGCGGCGCTGCTGCAGGCCCGCGCCTGCAGACGCACCGGCGGAGATCAGGCCCGCGTCGAGCAACTCTACGAGGAGATCATCGCCCGCTACCCCGACAGCCACGCCGCCGTGGCGGCCAAGCGCGAGCTGGGTTACAGCTTCTACGAAAAGCGCGAGCAGCAGGAGCAGCAGCAGGCGGCCGAGGTGCGGCGCCGCTCGCGCACCATCACCGGCGTGCCGTCGCATTCGTCCCAGCGCGGCGAGGTGCTGCAGGCCCTGGCCGCACTGCGCTCGGCCCTTACCCAGCGTGGCGAGCAGCGCCCGCTCGACACCCTCATCGCCCTCTCCGGCGCCGCCTTCACGGTGGCCTTCGACCCCGATCGCCCCTGGCTGGCGCGTTCGGTAATTGACGTCAAGCTCTTCGAGACCGTGGCCGAGACGCTGGGCTTCGCCTACAACGTCTGGTCGGGCCCCAGCGCCGAGCAGGCCTTCGAGTCGGTCCACCAGGCGCTGCTGCAGGGCCATCCGGTGCTGGTGCTTTACGGCTCCCCGCGCCGCTGGGTGCTGGTGACCGGCTACGACATGGCCGAGGACCGCGTGTACTTCATGCCACCCGACCGCGGCGACTACGCCGCCACCAGCAAGTCGCGCTTCCTCGCCCGGTGGGCCGAGGCGAGCGGCTCGGGCTCAGGCGTGGCGGGGCCGGAGTCGTTCTATCAATTCTCCCTGGGAGCGCGCATGAGCCGTCCCGATGACGCCGCCCTGCTGGTCGCCTCCGTCCAACGCGCGGCGCGAGTCATGCGCGCGACCTCGCTGGGCGGCGCGCCGGCGGGCGAAGAGGCCTGGCAGGCACTCGGGGCACATCTGGAGGAATGTGTTCCACCCGAGGCCACCGATCTCCGTGACCAGGCGAGCCGCTGGGTCGAAGATGGACTGCTGCCCTGGCTGTCGGTGGCCGAGGCGGGAACCACCATGCTGCGCCAGGCCGCCGAAGTGGTGGAGGGCGTAGCCGACGCGCCCGAACGTCACGCGGAGCTGCTGGCCGAGGCGCGGCTGGTGGCGCAGAAGATCGAGGAGGCGCAGGCAGCCGGCGACGAGGCCGCGCCCAAGTGGGAGGCGGCGGCGGCGCAGGCGAACTACGTGGCTGCGCTGCACGCGCGCCTCGCCCGCCAACTCGCCGAGGCCTCGGGGGCGTGAGCAACACGTCACCCGGCCCGCCGGTCCTTGCGTCCGTCGCACAAGCAGGGCGACGTTGTCGCGTGGCTCGGCGGGTCCGCGAGAACAGCAGGCCGGTCAGGCGACCGGGATGAGGCTCGCATCTGCTTGCTTCATCTCACCCCGAGCGCGCGGGTCGCGCTCGGGTCGGCCCCTCTAACGGCACGACCGCGTTCGTCGGAGGCCCGACCGAGATGCTCTCAAAACGCCTGCGCAGACTCCTGCGACAAATTGATGACGGTCCGAAGCCGCCTGCCGAGGCAGAACGCCCGGGCGGGCCGGCCGATCGCGCATCGCCCCCGGCCCAACCCGTGCGCGCGGGCGCGCCCGAGCTGTCGCGCAAGCGCCTTGCACAGCAGGCCCGCCGCGCGCGTGGATCGGCATCGCCTCCCGCGCCGGCTACGCCACCGGCGATCGCCGTGCCCTCCGGCCCGCTCGACGAACTGGTGCCGGGGGAGGTCGTGGTGTGCGAGCACGGAGCATACTGGCGGGTCACCCGTCCGGCGCGCGAGCTGCTGCCGCATGGCGAGGAGGTGCTCCGAGGCTTCGGGCGCCTGACCGCCCTGCTCGGCGACGAGGCCGGCGGGCTGCTCGCGCACCTGCGGGGGCTGGCGCCCCGGCAATTCGCGTTGCTCGACACCGAGACTGCGGGACTGGCGTCGGCGCCGATCTTTCTGGTCGGTATGATCGTCTGGGAGGCTGATGCCCCTCAAGCAGCGCTGTCGGTGCAGATGTTCGCGCGCGACTACGCCGAGGAGCGCGCGGTGCTGGCTGAGGCAGCGCGCCTGCTGGCCGGCCGCTCGGTGCTGATGACATACAACGGGCGGTCGTTCGACCTGCCGATGATGCGCGAGCGCATGATTTACCACGCCCTGGGCGCATGCCCGGAGCCGGCGACGCACCTCGATCTGCTGCACGAGATCCGGGCGCGCTTCCGCGGGCGCTGGGAGGACTGCCGGCTGCAGACGCTCGAGCGACACCTGTGCGGCCGCGCGCGCGTGGGCGACATAGACGGCGCCGAGATCCCGCAGGCCTGGCATGACTTCGTGCATACCGGCGATGCGGGACGCATCGCGCAGATCATGGAGCACAATCGGCTCGACCTGATCACCATGCTCGAAGTGCTGCCCTACCTGCGGCCGGATGCTTCGAACGAACCGCACATCCCCGCGTAGGGCGGGCATCGCCCCCCGACCCCGCGCCAACGTGGGGCGTGCGACAGTCTGCAACATGCAAGGGAAGTGTGCACGTTGGACGACTCACGCGACGACAAGCGGTGGCCCGAGGAGCACACCGGGGCGCCGCAGCCGCCACCCGAGCGGTCCGAAATCGAGCGACCGCCCGACGAGAGCGCGGCGCCCGCGGACGAGGGCTACCGCTTCGCGGACCTCTCCACGCCGCTCGAGACCGACGAGGAAACGGGCTTCGACCTCGACGATGACCTCCCGCCCCCGCCGTGGCTGGACGCGGCGCGCCGGTCCGATGAGCGTCGCCGCCCGCCCCGCGGAGCCACCGTGGTCGCCTTCGGCGTGGTCATCCTGGCCGTGCTCGGTGTTCTCATGACCATCGAGGCGGTCCGCCTGTACGGGCGGCAGACGCAGACACGAGCCACCCTCGACGCCTCGGTTGAGCGCCTGGCGGCGATCTACGCGGGGCCGGACGCCGGCGAAGCCGCGCAGCGCCGCATCGCCTGGCTGCGCAAGGCCCTCGCCGACGACGACTACGCCCAGGCGCGGCAGGCCATCGAGTCGCTGGAGAAGCCGCCCGCCCCGCCCCCCGGTGCGCGAGCATCGCTCCCCGCGGGCCCTGACCTTCCCGGCCCGGGTGACGGCGGGCCCGACGGCGCAGACGGTCGAGTGCCCAGCCCGCGGGAGGCCGGCGACCTGCCCGCAGACGCCCAGCAGTTCTTCATGGGAAATGACGAGCTGTGGAAGGCCTTCTTCGGCTTCACGCGTGCGCTGGTGCAGCTTCGCCGCACGGGCGCCCCGACCGACGAACTCGAGCAGATGCGCGCCTCCATGATCGAGGCCGCGCGCACCGGCCGGGCCGACCGCGTCGAGCAACTCCTCGAGCAGGCCCGCGAGAAGATTCAGGTCGGCACCGGCGAGAGTCTGCCGGACGCGCTCAAGGACAAGCTCACCGTCTTCGGCAGGGCCTTTCAGCGCGCACAGCGTGAGCATCGCGATGTGCGCCGGGCCGCGGACCTGGCGCAGCGCTCCGAGGACGCCGCCCGCCGGGGCGACTTCGAGCGCGCCCAGGCCTTGCTCGATGAGGCCATCGCCGCGCTCAGGCGCGCCCCACGCGGCCGAGCCATGCGCATGCCCCCGCCCGGCCAGCCCGGGCGGGCGGGCATGTCACCGGTCGGCGCCGAACTTGGCTTCCTCCGCTTTCTCTCGCAGACCTTTGACCGCGTCATGAAGACGGAGGAGGGCGACCTGAGCCGCGTGTGGGAATCGATCAACAACGCCGCCGTCGCCATCCGCGAGCACAACGCCGATCAGGTGCGCGACATTCTGAGCGACGCCATCGATGCCATGCACAGCATCGGCGCCCGCCGCCGCGAGATGGTCATGACCATCCGGCGGGCCGAGGAGCAGGCGCGCTCGGGAGGCCCGCCGCCGGGGCTGTCGGAGGCTCGGCGCCGGGAGCGCACCGAGGTGGTGCTCGCCCGCATCGACGCCATCCTCGGCCGCGTGCGCGAGTTATCCGCCGAGCAGTACGAGGCCGCGAAGCAGCAGATCGCCCGCGATCTGATGGCCGCGCTCACCGCTCCGGTGCCCACCTCCGGCCCGCGCTCGACGGCGCAGGAGCTGACACCTGAGGAGCGTGTGCGTGCCAAGATGCGCCTCGCCGGGCAGATGTACATGCAACTCAAGACCAACACTGACGCCGACACCACCGAACTCGACAAGCGCTTTGCGGAGGTGCGCCGGCTCATCACCGAACATCGGTACGAGCAGGCCGAGGAGCTGCTCGACGCGAGTGTCGCGATCATGCGCGATCTGGCGACTCAGGCTTCCTCGGGCGCTCCCCTGACGCCCGGCGTGCCTGACGGCTTCGACCTTGAGGATGCCACCCGACTTCACCTGCGCGACTTCGGCGGCGACCGGATCGTGCCCCCACCGCCGCCGGTCGCCCCGACCGACCAGCCCGACACACCGGAGGAGAGCGAGCAATGAAAGTAGCGTTCATCGGCGTGGGTCACTGGCATGCAGCGGAGTTCTACCTGCCGGCGCTGCTGGCGCGCGATGTGGACATCGTCGCCATCTCGGATGAGCAGGAAGAGGCGGTGGACCGCATCGCCGCACAGTTCGAGCTTGACTGTCCGAAGTTCACTGACTTCCGACGGCTGCTCGACGAGGTGGAGTGTGACATCGTGTGGTCGTCGGCGCCGCACGACTCCATGACCGAGATCGCCGCCGAACTGGTGCAACGCGGGCAGCCCTTCCACATGGAGAAGCCGATGGGGCTGGACTGGCGCATGCTCCAGCCCATCGCCGCCCGCGCCGCACAGCAGTCGCTCTTCACATCAGTGGCCCTGGTCAGCCGCTACTACGGCGTCGTGCAGCGCCTGCGCGAGTTGCGCGCGGCCGGCGAGCTGGGCGCGCCCATCCACTACTACTACCGCCTCTTCGCCGGCGCTCCCGAGCGCTACATCGACGCACACTGCCCGTGGATGCTCGATCCGGTACGCGCCGGGGGCGGGCCACTGTTCAATTTCGGCCCGCACGTCATTGACCTGTTCATCTACCTGATCGACGACGTCGGTGAGGTCACCGCGCGCTGGAGCTACGGCCTGCGCAACGCCGACATCGAGGATCACACCTCCCTGACAATGGTGGGCGCCAACACCGGCGCCATCGGCGTGGGCGAGGTCTCGTACACCATCCCCGAGGGTTATGAGCGCTACTTCTCGGTGACCACCGATCGCCTGCACATCGGCGGCGACGTGGGTGGCGAGCAGTTGCTGGTGCGTGACGCGCCCAATGAGCAGATCGGAGGGATGAACGGGCTGGAGGTCTACGATCACTACGTGGGCGACACGCTGGAAGCCTTTGCGAGCGGGCGCGCGCCGGTGGCGACCATCCAGGACATGGTGCCGGTGTTGCGCGTGATGAACGCCGCGGCAGATTCGGCGGCCGAGGGCACGACCGTGCGGCTGGACTGACGGGGCCATTCTCTGAGCCGCCGGCATTCCTGTCGGCGGGACCGGCCGACGCAAACGCCGGGCGGCGCCCGTAGTTGACCTCGGCGACCGAACGCGTCCATCCGCGCCCCATCACCGGTCACTCCCGGATCTCGCGCCGCTGCCGTCCGGGAGGGGCCGGGCTCGAGATCGCCCAGGCCGTCTGTCGTCCGCGAGAGTCGCCGGCTACGGCACTCTCACCGCGTAGACGAACCCGTCCTCGCTCGAGGCGATGACCTCTCCCGGGCCCGCGGAGGCCAGGTCGATCACCCGCCCACGTGTCTCGAAGCGCGCGACTATCGAGCCATCGGCGGCGGCCAGCGCGTACACCGCGCCGTCGTCGCAGCCCGCCGCGATGCGCATGGGCTCGCCCGCGACCACCGTCAGCGTGCGCACCTGGTTGGGCAGCGCGGTGCGCCACCGGGCAGTCCCGTCGCCGTTGAGGCAGTAGACGTTGAATGACAGGCTGCTCACCAGGATCTCGTCTGCACCATCGCCATCGACGTCCGCGCATGCCAGGTCGGTGACCTCGTCGCCGGTGTTGAACACCCACAGCCGCTGGCCGTCGGCGTCGTATACCTGCACGGTGGTGTCCGCGCCGCCGAAGATGACCTCCCGGCGTCCGTCGCCGTCGAGGTCGCCTGCCGCCACCGCGTTGGCGCAGGGCCCGCCCGCGGTGCGCGCGCCGAAGCGCTGGGTGCCATCGGGGTTGATCACGTGCCACCAGTAGTACTCGGTGCCCGCGATCACCTCATCGCGGCCGTCGGCATCGAGGTCCGCGGCGGCGCCGGCGGTGGAGCCGTGCACGCTCTCGTAGTGCCACAGCTCGTTGCCCTGCGCGTCGATGGCGTAGTAGCGCCAACTGTCTGCGCCCGCGATGACCTCCTGCGCCCCGTCGCCCGTCAGGTCCGCGCCGAAGACCACACGCACGTGTGGCGTGCGCTTGTAGTAGGGCACCTGGTAGGTCCACAGGGGCTCCCCGTCGCCATCGAGCGCGATCACCAGCCCGCCCATCGCCCCCGCCACCACCGCCGGCCGGCCGTCGCCCGCGAGGTCCACGGTTGTGACTGAGTTGACTTCGGCGTCGCAGTCGTACACCCAGCGCACCTGTCCGTCCGCGCTCAGACAGTAGACCTTGCCGTTGGAGCCGCCCGCGAGCACTTCATCCACCCCGTCGCCATCCAGGTCGGCGGCGTGCACCGAGTTGAACAGGTAGGCCGGTCCCTCGCCCGACGCGAGCATCAGCTCCTCCAGCCCCTCACCGCTGCCCCACAGCTCCAGCTCGGCCACGTAGACCGCCGTGCCCGGGCGCGGTGTCAGCACCAGCCGCAGGTCGCGCGCGTCGGCGTCCAGCTCGAACTCATACTCCTGCGGCGCATGGCCCGGTGCGCCCCAGTTCCCGTGCTCTTCCTCGTCGGTGACATCCAGCAGCGTGCGCTCATCGGCGGCGAACCCATCGTTCGACGCCAGCAGGCGGATGCGCGCGAGCTGGAAGAGCTTGTTCTTGCTCGACGAGGTCGCGAACCACGCCGCCAGCCGCATCCGCTCCAGGTGGTAGCTGTCGCGCAGCCGCAGGTTCAGGGTCACCTCCTGGTCATCGTCCCACATCACGCAGTCCTCGGTGCTGTACAGCGCGCCATCGACCGCGTTGCCCAAGGTATTCATGCCCGCCGCCCGCGAGAATACATTCAGTTCCAGCGGCTCCGGTGTCGCGCTCAGACTCTCGAGCGCGTCCACCGCCTCAGGCACGCCCGCGTTCCCGGTGAGCAGGAAGTTGGCGGGCCGATCGACGTAGCGCCATCGCTCGGCCATCTCGGCAGCTTCCGCGCCGGTGTGCGCGGGCATCGCCACCGGCGGGGCGCCGGCGATCACCACCCGCATCAGTCCCTCGACCTCGGCCGGCGCGGCGCTCTGCCCCAGCGTCATAGTCTCGGTTACCTGCTCGGTCGCCACCTGTGTTCCCGCGGGCGAGTGTACCACGATCCGCCCGGCACCCAGGTCGGCCTCGATGTCCGCCCCGCCTTCGACCGTGCGCGTCTGCTCGAGCGCGGTCACCTCGCTCATGCCGATGCCCACGATGCGCGTGGGGGTCATGACCGCCATCGCTCCCACTCCACTGGCGGCGCCCGGCAGCACGATGCGCCCGTCCTCGTCCTGCACCGCCGCCAGGATCGGCTCGTCCAGCCCCGTGATGGCGATGGCATTGTCGCCGATGCGCCGCACCCGCACCGGCGAGGCTTCCTCGCCCGAGGCATGCAGCACCGTGAACAGCACCACCTGCTCGCCCGGCTCGAGGTGCGCGTCAATGATCCCCTGCATTGACTTGACGACCGGCTCGTCGATGTACGGGTAGGTGCGCCAGTTCTTCCCGGTGTACTCGTCCTCGTTGAGGATGCAGCGCGTGTCGGAGGTCATGGCGATGGCCGCGTGCTGGCCCTGCTGCTCCACGCGCAGCGTCGAGCCATCGAGCTGCGTCTCGCCGATGGTCTGCCACACCGCCCGGAAGCTGTAGTCGCCGGCCGCGCGCGCCACCATGCGGTCGGCGACCACGAACAGGCGGTCGCGCAGCCACATCACGTTACGGTGCCAGTCCACTCCCGCGTAGTCGCGCATCACCGTCTGCGACGCCCCCATGCTCTCCAGATCCGCCAGGTTCTCCAGCTCCACGTAGCCCGGGATCCGCTCCGACTGCCCATCGCGCAGGATCAGCACACCGTTGTGGTACTTGGGCAGGGACTTGATGTAGTCGGCATCGGCCAGCCACACGCGCTCGTTCTCGGTCCACTGCAGGATCGCGTTGCCGTCGAGGTGTCCGTGGCCGCCCACCGACAGCCCGTCCAGCAGCAGATACGCCGCCTCCGGCTCGAAGCTCGTGCGGAAGCTGATCTTGTCCACGGCCTGCTCCCGCGCCACGACATCGGCTCCGCCGAAGCTGTCGTAGAACAGATCGTCGAGCGCCCAGCCGCGCGCGCCCAGCAGATCGGTCGGCTCCACCGCGGGCTCATCCGGCGGCATCGAGTAGCTCGACAGCACGACTCTCGGGCGCACCTGCATCTTGCGGTTGATGGCCCACTGCGCCCGCCCGTCGCGGTAGTACCATTCGGCCATGCGCAGGATGCGCAGCTCGTTGCCCAGTGGGCTCCAGCCGCCGATGTCACCGTAGGGCACCTGATAGCCCAGGTTGTTCATGGTCAGGATGGCGTAGTCGGCGTTCTTGCGCGCGTTGC
>CAZTZN010000152.1:0-11434 GCA_964617715.1 uncultured Armatimonadia bacterium
CTCGAGCAGGTGCAGCGGATGATCGGCGAGATGAACCTGCGCCCGGATGAGTGGAACCTGTACATGAAGGCCGAACCGACCGACGAATCCGCGCCCAACCAGCTCAGGTGGTCGCAGTGGATTCACGAGCGCTGGCCGGAGGCGCGGCTGTTGTTCAACCCCGCATGGGGGCCCGGGCCCACCAACGAGTGGGGCAGCATCGAGGGCACAATCGAGCCGCTGGCCCCGCATGCGGCCATCTGGCTGCCCTACTCGCATTGGCTGTGGGATGGCGTGTCCGACCGCTCGCTGCCGCTGATGAAGCGCAGCGCGGACGAGGTGTGGTTCTACGAGATCATGGGCTCCAGCTACGCCCGCCGGCCGACGGTCGGCAGGGGGATGCTGCGAAGTCTGGGCTGGGTCGCGTGGCGCTACCGGCTGCAGGGCGCCTGCTGGTATTCGCTCAACGCCTATCAGGTGAACATGTGGGGCGACAACAGCCGCACCGAGGAGTACGCCTGCACCTACGGAGCGATCCCCGGGCGCGGGCTGGAGGCGGTGCGCCAGGGCCTGCAGGAGTACAAGCGCCTGCACGAGATGAACCGGCTGGGCCTGCGCGCGGTCGAGATCGACGCCTTCGCCGACCGGCTGTTCACGGCGGGCAGCGTGCAGGAGTTGGACATCATCCGCCGCGAGATGGACACGCGGCTGCTGGCGGCGGCGCGGGCGCAGTGAGGCCGGTCCTCAGGCTCATGCCGGGGGCGAGTACGCCCCCGCCGCCTCGTAGAGCGCCAGGATGTTCTGCGTCGGCACATCCTCCATGAACTCCTGGCTGGGCCCACAGATGAAGCCGCCGTGGGGGAACAGCTCCAGCCGTGAGCGCACCTCGGCGCGCACGTCGTCGGGCGACCCGAAGGGGAGCGTCTGCTGGGTGTCGATGGAGCCGTGCAGGCACAGGTCGGCGCCGAACTCGGCCGCGAGCTTCTCGGCGGACATATCCGCCGCGCGCACCTGCACCGGGTCGAGCACGTCCATGCCGATCTCGAGCAGGTCGGGGATGAAGGCGTAGACGCTGCCGCATGAGTGCAGCATGACCTTGAGCCCGAAGTCGTGGGCCTGCGCGAACAGGCGCGCGAGGTGGGGCTTGATGAAGCGACGGAACATGGACGGGCTGATCAGCGGCCCGGTCTGCCCGCCGTAGTCGTCGCCCATGAAGAAGATGTCCATGCGCCCGCGCGCCGCCTCGAAGTGCCGCCGCGAACTCTCCAGGTAGAAGTCGGCGATGCGTGTGAGCAGCGCCTCGGCCACCGCGGGCCGCGCGGCCATGGCCTCCAGCAGCTCCTGCATGCCCATGACGTACATGGCGTGGCAGAAGAACGGTGACCACGCGCCGCCCATGACGGCGTGGTCGCCCGCCGCCACGCAGGCGTCGGCGATCGGGGCGTAGTCCCACCAGTCGGGGTCGGGGAAAGGCGCGTGGCGCTCGATTTCGGCGACGGTGGTCGCCCCGGCGAGGGGGGCGCCGGTGACCTGCGCGGCATAGGTGCCGCTGCTGCCCGACGGCACCCCCCAGGCGTCACACTCACGGCCGTCGGCCAGGAAGTGGCGCTCGGGGCCGATGTAGCGTACCGCCCCGCGCACGTTGCGCAGGTCAACGCCCAGGCGCGCCAGCATCGCCTCAAAGTCCTCGGCCCCCAGCGCCGCCATGATGCGCCGGGTTACCGCGGCATGTGCCCAGTAGTCCACCGGCACGCGGTCGGGCGTGCGGTGCTCGATCGCGGCGAGGACTCGCTCTCGCGACGTCATCTCTACCTCCCACTCACGCGTGCCCAGGCGGGTGCTCCCTCCGGCCCATGGTAGCGCCGACAGCCGCGGGGCGCAACCGGCGCGCGCAGGTCCGGACGGGCTGTCCAGCGAAGACACAGACACACGCCGTCCCGTCCGTGGGGCGCAAGCAGATGTGCGGAGGGTACGACTGATGAGCGAAGCCGATCAGCGCCCGAACTTCATCGTCATGTTCTGCGACAACCTCGGCTACGGTGACCTGGGCTGCTACGGACACCCGGTGCACCGCACCCCGAATGTGGACCGCATGGCCGAGGAGGGCATGCTGTTCACCGACTTCTACGTGACCGCGGGCGTGTGCACGCCCTCGCGCGCGAGTCTGCTGACCGGCTGCTACGCCCAGCGCGTAGACATGCACGTAAGCGACAAGGGACACGCGGTGCTCCAACCGGTGGCCGCCAAGGGCCTCAACCCGGACGAGAAGACCATCGCAGCGGTGCTGCGCGAGGCGGGCTACGCCACCGGCTGCATCGGCAAGTGGCACCTGGGAGATCAGCCGCCTTTCCTGCCCACCCGCCACGGCTTCGACTACTACTACGGTATCCCCTACAGCGAAGACATGACGCCCCGGCCGGGCCAGAACTGGCCGGACCTGCCGCTGATGCGCGGCGAGGAGGTCATCGAGGCGCCGGTGGACATGCCCACCATCACCGAGCGCTACACCCGCGAGGCCATCGAGTTCATGGAGCGCAGCGCCGACCGCCCGTTCTTCCTCTACATGCCCCAGGCGCTACCCGGCAGCGTGCGCTGGCCCGAGCCGGGCCAGCGGTTCTCCGGCCGCTCGGGCAACTGGGCATACGGCGACTCGGTCGAGGAGCTGGACTGGTCGGCGGGCGAGATCATCCGCGCGGTGCAGCGGCTGGGGATCGACGGGCGCACGCTGGTGGTCTTCCTGTCCGACAACGGCACGCCGCGCAACCACGGTGGCAGCAACGGGCCGCTGCGCGGCTGGGGCTACAGCACCTGGGAGGGCGGCATGCGCGTGCCGTGCGTGATGCGCTGGCCCGGGCGGATCCCGGCGGGGGGGCGCTGCCTGGAGCTGTGCACCACGATGGACTTCATGCCCACCTTCGCGCAGCTCGCCGGAACGCACGCGCCACAGGATCGCGTTATCGACGGCCATGACATCCGGCCGATCATCTCCGGTGACGAGACCGCGCATTCGCCCTATGAGGCGTTCTACTACTACCACATGGACCAGCTCCACGCGGTCCGCTCCGGACGGTGGAAGCTGTTCCTGCCGCGAGAGGACCGGAAGACCTTCCACAAGGATGAATCCGGGCCGACCGAGGCAATGTTGTTCGACATGCAGACCGACCCGGGCGAGACCAACAACGTGGCGGCCCAGCATCCCGCCGAGGTCGAGCGGCTGATGGCGCTGGCGCAGCGCGCGCGCGAAGATCTGGGCGACACGGGCGTCCCCGGCAAGGGCGTGCGCCCGGCCGGGACGGTCGAGAACCCGACGCCACGGGTGCCGACGTAGGCGGCCCCGGCGGAAACGACTGGAGGACGCACAGATGACCCTCAGGCGTGCCCTCATTCTCGGCATCGCCGCGGTCATGATCGCGGCGGGGCCGATCCACGCCGAACAGGTGTGGCCGAAGACTCCGCCCGCTTCTCAGGCGGCGGGCGTTGATTCATTCACCTTCGCCGTGCTGGGCGACAATCGCCCGGGCGGGGCCGATCAGCCCGTCCCGGCCATCTACCGCGAGATCGTCCGCCGAATCAACGCCACCGAAGCGGTGCTGGCCATCAACACCGGCGACATCATCTCAGGCACTACCGACATCCCCGTGATGAACCGGCAGCTCGATGACTTCGTGGCGGCTACGGAGCCGCTCAAGGCGCCCTGCTACGTGGCCTACGGCAACCACGAATTGCGCAACGCCGAGGCCCTGGCGGTGCTGGAGGAGCGCATCGGGCCCAGTTACTACGCCTTCAACTACGGCAACTCGCGGTTCTACGTGCTCAACACCTACGTCCCCGGCGAGGCCGGGCGGATCACCGGCGAGCAGCTCGCCTGGCTGCGCCGGGACCTGGCGACCGAGGGCGCGGCGATGGCCCACCGCTTCGTGTTCTTCCACGCGCCCATGTTCTCGCCCATGAACGACATCGGCCGGCGCAGTTGGGGCGATCCGGCGAACCTGCAGGAGCTGCGGGAGCTGTTCGCCGACAGCGATGTCGATGCGGTCTTCAGTGGCCACGACCACTACTTCGCCTGGCGCATGGTGGATGGCGTGCAATACATCGTCACCGGAGGCGCGGGGGCGCCCCCCTACCAGGCGCCGGGCGCGCTGTCGATCCACCACTTCATGCTGGTGACGGTCAACGGTGATCGGCTCAGCATCCACCTGGTGCCGGTGGAACTCCCCGAGCAGACGCCGGCCGCGGAGGGCGAGGTCATCCTGCCCCGAGGCAGCACCGGCTGGCGGGTGACCGAGGCCTTCCCCACCCAGCCGCCTCCCGCGCAGGAGGGTGTCCGGTGGTTTGAGCCCGGCTATGATGTCTCCGACTGGACCGAGGCGGCGCTGCCCGCCGGCTACAAACGCGGTGCGCGGTGGGACCTGACGACGACGGTGACTGAGACCGGCGGGGACTACTACTTCGTGGGCGGCTTCACGGCGCCCGAGGGGGTTGCGGACAGGCGCCTGTCGCTGTTGGTCAACTCCGACAACGGCGCGGTCATCTACATCAACGGGCAACTGGTGGACGATGATCCGGCCGCGCACCAGGGCTCGGGCCACAACCCGAGCTACTGGAATCGCACCGCGACCATCGAGCCGGGCGTCGTGCGCCCGGGTGAGAATGTGATCGCGGTGCGCCTGGCCAACAACCCGGGCAGCTCGGACGCCTACCTCGACCTCGAGATCGTGGCGCCGGAGTAACACCGGACGGCTCCTACTCCTCAAAGACCACCATCGCGTGCCCGCGCATGAGCGGCACGGTGGTGCGGATGTAGCCGTCGCGCATCTCGAAGCCCAGTTCCTCGCGATCGGGCGCGAGGTAGACGCTCGCAGGCTCACGTCCGTCGGTGCGCAACGCCACCACCACGTCGCGCAGTTCGATCGGCTCCTCGATCATGTCCACGCGCTCGCCCCGGCGCTCAGGCACGTACGCCAGCAGGTGCACTATGCGCCGCCCGGGCTGCTCGGTCACGGTGGCCCGGCCGAATGACGGCAGGTTCGGCGTCAGCACCATCGGCTCGGGCAGCAGCAGCCCCAGCACGTTCGCGACCAGTTGGCGGATCGGCACCTGGGCGTCGGCATGATAGCCGGTGAACACCGGGTTGGCGATGTGCGCGACCGGCCCGCGCCGGGTGACCGCCGGACGCCCGGTCGGCCGGTCCGGCGGGAGGTAGACGAAGCCGTGCCTGCCGTCCCAGTGGCGGTTGTAGTAGGGCGCGATGATCTCCGCCAGCACCTGCGTGCCCTCGAGCGGCTCAACGGCGGCTCCGCGCTGGTAGAAGGTGATGGGCATTTCGGGCAGCCCCGCCGCGATCTCAGCCTCAGGGCGGAAGTAGGCCGGGGCGCAGGGATCGTCGCCCGCGTAGCGCAGGCCCCAGTCATCGAAGACGAAACCCCGACGATCGGCGTCGAGCCCCGACCAGCCGGTGGACAGCACCACGCCGCCCGCGTCCAGATGCGCCCGCACGCGCCGCGCGATCTCGCCCTCAAGCTCGACGAAGTCGGGCAGAATCAGCACGCGGTACTTGCTCCAGTCGGCGAAGGTCGTGACGATGTCGAACTGCCACTTGAGTTCGCACAGGATCCGACAGGCGCCGCGGATGGCGTTCCAGAAGGCTATGTAGCGCTCCGACTGGCCGGGCGCGCGGAACTTGTAGCCCGGATAGGGCGTGGGCCAGATGATAGCGGCCTCGGTAACCGCCTGCGCCCCATCCAGCCAGGGCTCGAAGCGGCGCAGGCGATCGTACAGGCGCTTGTACATGTCGAAGACCGGCCGGTTGATGTCGCCGCGCGGATGGAAGTGGTCGCCGATGGTGGTGCGCATGGCGTTGGCCATGCTGTAGAGGCAGTCGTATTCCAGGCTGGCCTCGGTGCGGATGCCGCCGAAGTCGCCCCAGGACTTGTGGAAGCGCCCGGTCATGTTCAGCACCGGCTTGCCCAGCGTGCGCAGATAGCGCGCGCCCATGGGCAGCGACTCATAGCCCCAGCCGCCGGTGGGCAGGCACTCGAACTCAAGGTAGGTGCCGATGTCGTCCTGCGCCTCGTAGTCGAGCCCGTTGCAGTAGATCAGCAGGTCGGGGTTGATGTCCTTGGCGGCATCGGCCAGCCGGCGGGTCATCTCGATGTGCTTGTTCCAGTTGAAGGCATGAAGCTGCTCGGGGTCGCGCCAGTCGAGGCCCTCCTGCTCCATCTTCTCCAGGCACTCGACGCCCACGCACGGGGGCGTGTAGATGCAGTCGAAAAACAGGCCCGCAACCGGGTAGCCGGATACGACCTCGCGCACCATCTCCTCGATCCAGTCGGCGTAGCCGGTGTTGTAACACATCGAGCGGAAGAAGTGGCTGAGCCGGTCGGGCTGGTAGGTGTAGCCCTCCTCGGTGAGCACGCACCACTCGCGGTGGCGCAGCGCCTGCTCGTGGCTCAGGCCGATGTTCATGTATGCGGTCAGCGCGATCTCACGCCGGGCGCAGGCCTCGGCGAGCGCGCCGAACATGTCATACTGCAGCGACGGGTGGCGCAGGCCCACGCGGGTGTTGTAGTACGCCGCCCCGAGGTTACACTTGGCCGGGAAGACCACGTAATCGACGCCGCAGGCCTTGAGGTGGTCGGTCACCGCATCGGCGTCGAAGTTCGCGCCCACATCCGGGCACGCGGGCATGGTGTGGAAGTCGAAGAAGATGCACCACTTCGGTTCGTGCCTGGCCATCGGGATCTCTCCTAGGGACGAGCGCAGTCAGTAGCGAGTTGCAGCGACTCCAGCGTCCGCAGCACCAGCGGTACCGAGCGCTGCCAGTCGGGCGGGACCTCCTCGCTGATCATCAGACAGAACCGGCTCGGGCCGGCCTCGTGGGCCATGCGCCGGATCTGCGCCGCAAGCTCGTCGTCGGGACGGGAATACCACCCCAGGTTGGGATGCAGCCACAGGAACTTCTCCGGCCACAGCGCGCGCGCCTGCGCGACCGTCATGTCGCCCTCGGGCGGCTCGGTGAATGAGTCGATGCCGTCGAAGTCGAGCGCGGCAAGGTCGTCGGCGATGAGGCGAAGCTGCCCGTCGTAGTGCACCAGCAGGCGCTTGCCCGCCGCGTCGAGGATGGCGATGATCTGCCGGTAGAGCGGGGCGAGATGGCGGCGGAACTGCGCCGGGCCGAGCGTGTTGATGGACAGGTTCTCCCACAGCTTGATCTGCGTCGCCCGGGTCGTGGCGGCCGCGCGGATCTCGTCGAGCTTGATCGCGCTCATGACCTCGAGCAGCTCCAGCAGCTCCGACCGCTCTTCGGCGAGATCCAGCGAGCAGCGCTCGAGGCCGGCCCAGTCGATCTGCACCACCATCAGCGGCGTCCGGCCGCTGCCCAGGCCCTGGATCTGCCCGACCGTGATCCCGCGCTCGCCCAGCTCTGCCTCTGAGCGCACGAACGCGCTGTCGTCGGCGATGACGCGCACGCCCTCCAGCGCCCGCGCCATGATGCGGTAGTCCTCCGGGCGCTTGATGAAGTGCTCCTGACGCCACTCGCCCAGGTACCACTCGTGCAGCTCGCCCGCATCGGTCACCAGCCGCACATCGCGCCGGACATGCCCGCCCTGCTCAGAGATGGTCTCAACCAGCTCGAAGCCCGGGTGCTCGTGGCGCACCAGGTTCGCGTGGTTGATCTGCCCGAGCCCCACCGCGAAGAGCGAATCCCAGTCGATCGGGCGATGGTGCACGAACCAGTCGTAGACCGCGTACACCGGGTGCTCGACCGGCTCGCCGGCGAGCGCGGCCTCGAAGCGCCGGCGGACTGTGGGGGAGCTGGACATCGATCGGCTGCCTCGCCTGCACAATCGGTGGGCACGTAGTATTTCCACCCGACGGGCGCGGGGGCCTTCGCAGCGGGGGAGGCTGCGCAGCAGCCGGAGGAGGTGAGGCGGTCGTTACGACGTCGCCGCCATCCCCTCGGGGGAGGTCCCTTCGCCCACCTTCGGCGAAGTGGCGCGGCGGCGATCACCTGATGGCAGGGAGGCGGCGGCGCATGAAGCTCACGGACGTCGGCTGGGTGTGGGAGGGCCAGGGGCTGGATCCGGGCGTGGACCCGTCGATTCTCGGGGTCGGCGACGGCTGCCGGTTCTTCGGCCTGACCCGCGCCAACTACATGTTCCACCCCAACACCGAGTTCGCCATGCAACACATGGCGTGGCTGGACGAGGTGACCTGCGACATCGCCAAGTGGGGCTACCAGGACACCGACCGCGGCGGCACCGACCACCTGGTGGATGCCCGGCCCGAACGGGTGCGCGCCGAGGCGGGGCTGGTGAGCGAACTGTCCACGCGCTACCCCAACATTACCGGGGCCTTCCACGATGACATGCTGGGGCTGGTCCGCCGCGAGGGCATGACCCCCGAGCAGTATGCCGAAGTCTACGCCGCGGTCAAGGGGGCGAACCCGGCGCTGAAGCTGTGGGTGGTGGTCTACACCCATGAGCTGGACGCGCCCGAGTGGGACGAGTTCGCGCCCTTCATGGACATCGTCAACCTGTGGATCTGGCGCTCAGAGGAGCTGGTCGATCAGGACGCGCAGATCGCCCGCTGCCGCGAGCGCTTCCCCGACAAGCCGCTGGTGATGGGCTGCTATCTGCGCGACTACACGCTGCGTGCGCCGGTGCCGATGGCGATGGTGCGCGCGCAGTGGGAGTCGGTGCTGCGCAACCTCGACTCCGGCGCGCTCGAGGGCTTCTCGATCCTGTCGGGCAACCTGATCGATGGGCACCTCGAGCAGGCCACCTGGATCCGCGACCTCATCGCCGCCAACTCGTAGACCGTGCGTCAGTCCAGGAAGGGCTCGAACTCCGACCAGCGGCGGCACCTCTTGTGGATCAGGCGCGTCGGCGTGAGCGCGTCATCGCGGTCGAGCTGTCGGTCGAGGTCCATGTCGGACTTGCGCGAGTACAGGTTCACCTGATCGAAGAGCAGCTCCAACAGCTCGAGCCGCGTGGACAGGTGCTCCGGATCGTCGTAGAGGTTGTACATCTCGTACGGGTCACTCTCGTGGTCGTACATCTCCCCGCCCAGCTCATGCGAGTAGTACACCAGCCGATGGGTGCGCGTGCGAATGGCGTTCACCCGCCGCTGCGGCGCCGGGAAGTCCCACTCGCAGATCGCGAAGTCCTTACCGTCGCGCTCACCGACGATCTCGGGCAGGATGCTGCGCCCGTCCATGCCCTCAGGCGCGGGGACATCGGCCAGCTCGCACAGCGTCGGGAAGATGTCCACGCTCTCGATGATGCCCTCGCGGCTCTCGCCCTGCGGGCAGCCGGGGTAGCTGACCAGGAACGGGACGCGGTGGATCGACTCGTAGATGCCGCAGTTCTTGTCGTAGACCCCGTGATCGCCGGCGAAGTCGCCGTGGTCGGCGGTGTAGATGACGATGGTGTTGTCGAGGTCGCCGACCTCGCGCAGGTGGTCGAGCACCCGCCCGATCTCCATGTCGATGACCGTGATCAGCGCGAAGTGCGCGGCCAGCGCGCGCTTGAGGTCATCGGGCGTCTCGAAGGCGCCCATGCGGCTGCGCATCATGCGCATGATGAACTCCGGCCGGCCCTCCCAGCGGTTCTCCCACCAGTCGATCATGTCGGGGCCGAGCTGGATCTGCGCCGGATCGTAGAGGTCGGCATGCTCGGCGGCGGGCGCCCAGTGCGGGTGCGGGCGCTCGAAGCTCATGTGCAGCAGGAAGGGGCGGCGCCGGTCGCGGTTCTGGAGGAACTCCACGCTCTCGCGGCCGGTCCACGCCTCGTTGGTGTGTTCGTAGGGCAGGTCGGCCACACCGTGGCGGTTGACGACGGTGGGATGGTCGCGCGGCAACGTCCCGTCCTCATACATGTCCGCCAGACCATGGTCGATGAGGTACTTGAAGTAGTGGTGCTTGCGCGGATCGCGGCGGTCGGCGTCACACAGGTCGCAGTAGCGAATGTGCTCGTAGGCCTCCTCATCCCACCGGCGGATCATGTGGCCCTTGCCGATCATGGCGGTCTGGTAGCCGTGGCGGCGGAAGGTCGCGCCCAGGGTGTCGGGGTTGCGGTCATCCAACTCGAAGATGTTGTTGCCCACGATGCGGTGCGTGTGGGGGTACCGGCCCGAGACGATGGAGATGCGCGAGGGCGCGCAGATCGGGTTGTTGCAGTAGGCGCGCTCGAAGCGCACGCCGCGCTGCGCGATGCCGTCGAGGCTCGGGGTGCGCACGTTGGGGTGACCGGCGCAACCCATGCTGCCGGCGTTGTGCTGGTCGCTCATGATGAACAGGATGTTGGGCCGCTGGGGCATGGGCGGAGAGCCTCCCGGAAGGTCGGCGCGTGGCGCCGAGCGCGATTGAGCGTGCGCCGACGGTTTCCGCGCGCCCCGAATCATACCTGCCTTCGGCTTCGGGTGCAGGTCATCGGGCGCGGTAGGCGAAGGGGCGGTGCCGACGAGTGCCAACCTGGACCCCTGACGGGAGAGTCGAGCTATCATGTCTCGCAAGTTCTCGTGTCGCGAACCGGTCTACATCGGCTGGGAGAACGCCGTGAAGCTGCTGCCCGACGCCGGTATCCACGGCTTCGAGGTGAGCGCGCGTCCGCTCGAGGATCTGAAGACCGTGGCCGCGGCCGCAGCCGACAACGGCGTCGAACTCATGACCATGGCGGGCGGCGTGAAGCTCGACGACGAGGACTCGATCGCCGCCTACATCGCGCAGATCGACGCCTGCGCGCAGGTCGGCATCCCCATCTTCTTCACCAGCGCCTCGGGCACCGAGCGCGAGCGTGACTACTACATGGGCCGGCTGCGGGAGCTGGCGGAGGAGGCGGCGGCGAAGGGCGTGGTGATCTCCCTCGAGACCCATCCTCCGTTCTGTCAGAACGCCGACGGCATGCTCGCGACGGTGAATGAAGTCGGGCACCCCAACCTGGGGATCAACCTCGACACCGCCAACATCTTCTACTACAACGAGGGCCTCGACAGCGCCGATGAGCTGGAGCGCGTCATCGACCACGTGGTGAGCCTGCACCTCAAGGACACCGACGGCGGCTTCCAGTCGCCGAACTTCCCGGTGCTCGGTGAGGGCGTGGTGCGTTTCGAGCGTATCTTCGAGATCCTCGACGATGCCGGCTTCGACGGGCCGATGGCGCTGGAGCTGGAGGGCCCGGTGATGGCGGGCAAGGACAACGATGCGCGCCACGAGGACGTGAAGGCCTGCATGGCCTACCTGCGCTCGATCGGGGTGGCGTAGCGGACGGTCGCACCGTACGACAGGCTGCCCTGCCTGTCAATGAACGTAGGACAGACCGGGTGGCCTGTCCTACGGGCGCCCCTGCGGGGCGCGGAATGCGGCAGAGACCTCACGACCAACGAAGCACGGCTCCGCTGCGCTCCGGCCACGACGGCCAGGCCTGTGCGCTGTCGGCCGTCCGCCGTTTGTCGT
>CAZTZN010000153.1:0-11406 GCA_964617715.1 uncultured Armatimonadia bacterium
AGTCTTCGACCACCTCAAGCCAGCAGCGCTCCCAGCGCGCACGGCTGTGGCGCGTCAGCACTGCCTGCCGCTGCTGCGCAGCCAGCTCACCGGCCGCGTGCCAGGCCTCCACCATGCGTTCCGCCAACCCTGCCGCCGCCGCGGGCGCATGCAGCGCCGGGACGTCGGGCAGGCCGCCGACATCGGTAGCGACCACCGCCGTGCCGCACGCCATGCTCTCGAGCGCCGCCAGCGAGGTGCCCTCCCCGCATAGCGACGGGATGATCGTCACTCGCGCGGCCGAGTACAACGCCGGCATTTGCTCCCAGGGCACGGCGCCGATGATGACCGTGCGATCGGCCACGCCGCAGCGGGCCATCGCCAGCCGCACCTTCTCGACCGCCGCCGGTTGCGATGGCGCGCCCGCGATCACCATGCGCGCGTCGGGCAATTGATCGGCGATGCGCCCGAAGGCCTCCACCGCCAGATGCACGCCACGATTCAGGTAGATGTTGCGCGGGACCAGAAACGCGCCCTCGGCACGGCGGTCGATCTCCTCGCGCGGATGGAACATGCGCTCATCAACACAGTTCGGGATGTACCACTTCCCCGGCGCCACCTCGACGAAACCTTCGATCCCTGGAGGCACGTCCAGTCCCATCTCGCGCAGGAAGAAGGTGTCATTTGCGACGTAGCGTGCGCAGTGCTCGAACGCCCACCGTGCCCAGCGCTTCTTGTGCTTCGAGGTGAGCGTGCCCGGCGCAGCATCCCAGGTGACGCCATGGGAGAGCCCGATCACGCGCGCGTGGAAGGTCGCCGGGCGACAGTACTGTGGGTAGTGCCCGACCAACACATCGTAGCCGAGAAGCTCACTCCGACGCAGGCCCAGCAGGTACGGCAGCACCCAGAACTCCCTCGCCGACAGCGGCCAGGGAACGCGTGGCAGACGCACGGCGCGCGGATCGTCTTCGCCCACGTGACGTTGGTAGACGACGCTTTGATGCCCGGCGGCCTCGAACACCCGCCGCAGCAGTTCGGCGTAGGCGTCCGCACCTCCGATGATCGGAAGGTAGCTGTACGTGAGCTGGGCAATACGCATGATCACGCCCGCCCGGAGCCATCGTGCGTGACGGTGTCGCTGAAGTTCGTGGCGAGTTCGACCACGCGGAAATGCGTGCCCGCGTCGGTGATCACGTCCGGACGGTCGCCGATGAGCGGACCCGCGATGGTCCAGAAGCTCCCGCGGACCAGCCCGCCCAGCGCGACCAGAATCCGCACCAGCATCTCCGACGCGCGGCCGGAGTGCTTGCGAAAGAACCGGAAGTTGGCGCGATGCGAGTTCAGGATGCGCTCACGCGAGGCCCCGCCCCAACTGCCGGCTTCGAGATGGGTGATGCGGGCGCCCGGCAGGTACCAGCGCTCGTAGCCCGCACGCGACAGGCGGAAGCACCAGTCCACGTCCTCGGAGTACATGAAATACCCCTCGTCCAGTGGCCCCACACGGTTCCAGACTTCGCGGCGCGTAACCAGACATGCTCCCGACAGCCAGTCCACACGGCGCGGCTGGTCGTGCGCCCACCACGACATTTCGTAGGCGCCGAAAGTGCGCGTGTTGGGCGCGAGGCGATGCAGCCCGAGCTGGGCGATGAAGGTGAGCCACGCCGACGGGAACACGTGGCAAGTGTACTGCAGGCGCCCGTCTTCGCCCTCAATGCGCGGCCCCACCGCGCCGGCCTCGCGGCGCTCGCGCAGGAAGCTCACCATGTGCTCGAGAGCCCCCGGATGCACGCGCGTGTCGGGGTTGAGCATCATGAGCACATCGCCGGTCGCCGCGGCCATGCCCAGGTTCGTCCCACCCGCGAAGCCGAGGTTCCTGTCGCTCGCCATCGCGATAACGTGCGGGAACTCTTCGGCCAGCATCTCGAGGGTGCCGTCGCTCGAGGCGTTGTCCACCACGATCACTTCGAGCGACAGTGCGCCTGCGGCGTTCTCAATGCTGCGCAGGCAGCCGGCCAGCAGATCGCGGCAGTTGTAGGAGACGATCACGATCGACAGATCCATGTCGTTCGCCCGGGAGTTACGCCCCGGCTGCCCACCCGTCGCGCTCGAGCTGGTTGATGATCGCGTCACAGACCTCACGGACCGCCCCCCGGCCCCCCGGCCTCCGGGTGACCCACTCGGCTACCGCCAGCACTTCGTCCACCGCGTCGGCAACTGCTACCGAGAGCCCGACCATGTGCATCGCCGGGATGTCGGTGACGTCATCGCCGACGTAGACCGCGCCCTCCGCGCACAAATTGGTGCGCGCGAACAGCTCATCGAGCGCCGCCTGCTTGTCCATGCGCCCCAACATCACGTGGGTGATGCGCAGCTTCTCACACCGCGCGGCGGTGATGGCCGAGGCGTCGCCGCTGACCACCGCCGTTGGGAAGCCCATCTCCGCGAGCCGCACCAGTGCGAGACCATCCTTTACGTCGAAGCGCTTCAGGGCCTGCCCCTGAGCGTCGAAGTACATGCCGCCGTCGGTGAGCACGCCATCGCAGTCGAGGATCAGCACGCTGAGTTCACTCGGCAGCGGGATCATCGCTTCATCACCTGATTTCACCGTCGGCCGACACGTCAAAGATGAACAGCAACGGCACGCCGTCCTGGTCGAGGGTCGCCACCGGCGTGCGTGTGCGCAGCAACTCACGCGACACGTCCGTAAACTCCGTGACCTTATTCTGAAAGATGGCGTAGTCGGCCTCCGTTGGTACGTGCGGCCCGGCGGTGGTGCGAATGTCCGTGCGCAAGATGCCCAGGTTGCGATAGACATCCATCATCGATTCGACACCCGGCGGTTCGATCCACGCCAGCGCGCCCTGCGGAGCATGCTGGTTGAGCCATCCCGCGGCCCACAGGTAGGTCTCCCCCCAGTGCGTGACTTCCATCCCCGCTCTTTCGGCGCCGGGGAGCCCGCCGATCAGCTCGTTGTAGTAGCTCATCCCGTAGGGATGGAAAGCCATGACGGCCCGCGCCTGGGGCAGCAGCCCTACCGCGATCACCGTAGCGAGGGCAATCCGGGGCAGCGACGCCGACGCTTCCCCGATCGTCTCCCGCGCGCGCGCGAACACCCACCGTGCCCCCCAGGCGATCCCCAGGCCCGCGACGATGGCCAGCAGCGGAAAGACCGGCTGGAACAGCCGCACGCCTGTGTACTTGGGGGTGTCGGGGAGCGAACTCATCACATACTGAGCCAGCAGTCCCCAGCCGATCAGGGCCGCGGCCGCGCGCCGCCGCCATGCGGGATCGGCCCAGCGCTCGCGCCCGTCGGCAATGGCCGGACAGCCCGCGCGTTCGCGCACCATCCGCACCACCCCCACGAGCGCCTCGACCAGGGTCGCCACTGGCGTGGTGATCAGCGTCATGACCGCCGGGTAGTGCCACGGCGCCGTGCGGTACTTGTGGCCGAAGTAGGTCACGTCGATCTGCCACACGTTGATGTGCAGGTCGATGTACCGCCACAGTCGGCCGATGGGATCATGCCACAGCCACGGCCAGATGGCGTAGAACGCCGCGGGCCCGAGCACCACGCTGGTGGCCATCGCGGGCAGCAGCATGTCGCGGGCGCATAGCGCAAGCCACGGCACCACGATCAGCGGAATGAACAGGCCGTTGACCTTCGCCCCCATCGCCAGGCCCCACATCACTCCGGCGCCCGCGGCCCAGCCCCACGAGCGGTCGCGCGCGGCCAGATAAAACATGTGCAGGCAGATGAACATCAGCGCCATGACGGGCGCGTCCATCGCGAACAGGTGCATATGCGTGAAGGTGCGCGGCAGCGTCATCAACGCGCCCAGGGACGCCACCGCTTCGACGCGCCCCCAGACCGACGCCACGAACAGGTAGATGCTCACGCACATGATGGCGACGATCAGCGGTGAGCCGAAGCGCAATGCGCCCAGCACCGGCAGGCGCCCGTCCATCACCGGGAGAGTGAGCGCGCCCCACATCTTCATGAAGCCCGGCTTCCATTCGCCCTCGGGGTCCCAGTAGCGCAGGATGCCCTCGTCGCTGAGGGCCTCACCGGGATCAAGCGCCAGCAGCCGAAACCACGACAGCGCCTTCTGCGCGCGCGTAAGATAGATGGGCTCGTCGTAGCCGAGGCCGTAGTTGTGAGCGGTGCCCGCCAGCACTACCAGCACGACGAGGAAGACCGCAATCGCCTCGACCGCGCGCGCCGCGCGTGGGCTCATGATTGCCGCCTCCCCGCAGCAACCGACGCCGCGAGCGCGCTGAGCGCCATCAATGCTATCAACGTCGCGAACATGCCCACGGTGAAGCTGCCCGGAAGATAGACGAAGCACACCGAACGCGCGCCGTTGGGCAAATGCACAGCGCGGCGCACCAGATCCGCGCGCGCGATCGGCTGCTCGACGCCATCGGCGAAGGCTCGCCAGCCCGGGTAGGCGGTGTCCGCGAGCACCAGCCACGAGCCTGCGGGCATTGCGCCCTCCACGCGCGCTGAGTTGGCCGAGTAGCCGGTGATGCGCACTTCACCATCGCTCGGCGGTGTCTCGGCGACCACACCGGGTATGTGCGCGACCAACGGGTCGGCGTCCTCGGCCGTGACGGCGGCGAAGACTGCATCATCATCGGGCTCCGCCACGATCTCTCGCGCGAGGAAAGCGCGGGGAGCGGCCTGCTCGTTCTCGTAGAGCCGCGTCTCGTAGATGCCCGCCAGCCGCCAACCTGGATCATCCACCTCGACGGTGCTCGCCAGCCAGCGCACCGCCATCAAGTCCATCAGCGGATGCGCCGGATCGACCTGCTCAAAGCCGTAACGCTCGCTGCGTGCGGCCGTCAGCAAGCGATGATAGGGCGCGTAGATCAATGATTCCGATCCCTGCACCGACTGCAGATCGAAGATCATATGCGTGTTCGGGCAGATCCGGTCGAGGAAATCCGGCCCGATGGCGGCGATCCGCGTGTCCGGCTGCTCCGGATTGATGGCCTCGATGAGCTGAGGGCGCAGGTCGAGGTACTCGGTGCGGCCCTCGGGCGTGAACTTCTGCATGAACACGCCCATGTCCAGCGCCACCAGCGCCGCCAGCGCCCACCACGCATAACGGCTGTTTGCACGCGCCGCCCACGCGATCAGCGCCCAGGTCGCTACCAGCACAGCGACGAAGCGGCCGATCTGCGTCATGGTGTACGCCCCGATGCCCGGCAGACCGGCGGCCTCCAGCGAGCCGGTGAAGACCCACACGGCGAGGCCGCCGGCGAGGCCGGTCAGCAGCAGCCCGCCCCCGGCGATGCAGACCGGGCGCATCGGGTTGCGTCCGTCCGCGATGGCGCGCATGATGGCGTCGCAGCCCAGCGCCCCGAGCACCGCGCCCGCGGTGCACGCAAGCACCACCACGCGCGCGATCCCGCTGAGCTGCTGATAGCCCGGCACGAGGTGGTAGAGGATGACGTTGAGGGGGCTGCCGAGAGCCAGCGCCAGGGCCAGCGCCAGCAGTCCCAGCCAGAACCAGCTCTGTCGGCGCGGGCGCACACCCAGGCCGGCGATCCCCAGCAGCAGCGGCGCGACCCCGAAGTACCAGGCGCTCTCGGTATACGTGCGGTAGGCCCTGCCCCACCACGCATTCAGGTCCGCGCCCCAGTGATTGCCATCGGCAGGATTGCCGAAGATGTCGGGCATGATGCCCAGCAGCAGTTGCGGTGGCGCGAGCGCGTGGGCCACCTGCGCGGAGTAGCTCAGGCCCTCCGTCCGGTAGTTCAGCCTCGCGAATTCAAGCGATGGCCCGAGCTGGCACCCCGCGAGCAGCCCCCCGACGACCAGCGCCGCCATCGCCAGCGCCGCCAGCTTCACGATGCGCCACCCGCTCGCGCGGTCGAGCGCAACGCCAAGCAGCCGTGCCGATACATAGAGCGCGAAGCCCAGGAGCATGTAGATCGAGATGTGCAGATTGCCCGCGAGGAACTGCATACCCGTGCCGAGCGCGGTCAGACCCAGCCACGACGTGCGGCGCGTGCGCACCGCCTGCTCAAATCCCAGCAGCATCAGAGGCAGCCACGCGCCCACCGAACGGAAGCTGGGGAAGGTCAGCCAGCCAACGAAGTAGCCGCTGAGCATGAAGCTTACGCCGCCGATGGCTGAGGGCAGGGGGCGCAGGCCGATCACGCGCAGAAAGGCGTACATGCCTGAGCCCGCGATAATCAGGAACATGAGCGTGGCCCAGCCGAGGGCCTTGATCGGTCGGATGAGGTAGTGCAGCCAGGTCTCGGGGTAGAAGACCGCCGACTGGTTGTTGCCGACAAAGGGCGCGCCGGAAAGCATCTGCGTGGTCCACAGCGGCACGATGCCCTGCCGGACCTGGCGCGACGCGTGCAGGCGCCAGGGGTAGAACTGCTGCACCGCATCGAGGATGGGGTTGCTGACCCGCTGCGGGGCAACGAACTCATGGGCATGCGCGCGCCACGGCTGCATGCGCAGGTAGAGGTCGGCCGGGAGCAACGCGCGATCGCCCAGCGTGGTCTGCCACGTGGCCGCCAGGGCCACCGCCCAGACAAAGGCGAGCGCCGCCAGGTCAGGCCTGCCGGCCCGGCTCATACGCTCCCTCCCGCATCCTGCGGCGAATCAGTCGCAGTTGCCGCCATGATTCGAGCGCATTGCGCAGCGGCCGCACCCGACTGTCGCGACGATCGGCCCAGCGCACCGGCACTTCGGCCACCCGCAGCCCCAGACGCTGGGCAATCACCAGCAGTTCGGCGTCGAAGGCCCAACCGTCGATGGTGCTCAGCGCGAAGATCCCATGCGCGGCATCCCGGGTGAAAGCCTTGAAGCCGCAGGTGATGTCACTCACACGCAGACCGAGCATCATCCGCGCCAGCGAGCGGAAGACGCCGCCCATGAAGCGACGCAGCCGCGGCTGCGGGTGCTCGATCTCCGCGTCGGGGTGCTGACGGGTGCCCACGACCATCTGCGCGCCGGCCTCGATCTCCGGCAGCACCTTGTCGATCTCCCCCACCGGCGTTGCCAGGTCGGCGTCGAGGAAAACGATGGTGGCGCCGCGCGCATGCTCCACACCCCGGCGCACCGCATGGCCCTTGCCGCAATTGCGCTCGTAGCCCTCGGCGCGCACCCGTGCGTCCTCGCGCGCCAACTCAACCGCGATCCGGCCGGTGTCGTCCGTGCTGCCATCGTTGACCACGATCACCTCACCTTCGAGGCCCCGAGCGTGGAGGTAGTCCAGCGCCGCCCGCACCGCCCCGCGCAGACACGCGCTCTCATTGTACGCCGGGATTACGATGGACAGGCTGATTGCCTCTGCGTCGCGTTCGGGCACGATCTCACTCATTCCGGGGCCGGCGCGGGCGCAGGAAGGCCGGAGGCGCCCGAGGCAGCGCGATCTCGCGGGAGAGTCGGCCGGGAAATCACATCATAGACCGTCACGTCACCGCTTGTAAAGACCGGGCGCAGCACCCCCCTGGTGGCATCACGGAACTGCCCGGCGGGGTCATCGGGCGGTTCGCGCATGATACTCGTGGCGATGAGCGCCTCCTGCGGACCGTAGATCACCCAGGTGGCGCCGACCGTCTCGATCGCGCCAGACAGCACGCGGGCGTTGCGGCCGGGAGTGAAGAACTTCGCCACAAACACCACCGCATCCGCGAAGTGCAGCGTCTCCGCCCAGTGACCGGCAAACACCAGGCAGGGCGCGCGCGTCGGGACATAGCTGCCGGTCAGCGATGAACACAGCACGATGTCGTCCTCGCTCGCGTGTCGGCCCAGGTAGTCGAGAGCGCGCACCTCGTCGAAGCTGAGATACATCGGCGGCTGCAGGACGCTCAGCAGCGCGCGGTTGTTGGTGGCGACGTTGTCCATGCAGCCGGCGACGAAGAGCGCGTTCGAGGGCATGGTCAGCACCACCGCCCCCGCAATCAGCAGCGCCACCCGACTTGCCGGCGGCCCGGTCACGCGTGCCGCGGCACGTCGGCGCGCGCCCGCGGGCAGCACGCCGTGTACGGGTTGCATCTCGCGCGGTGGCGTCGCCAGCCACTGCGCGATGACCATCACCAAGCCGACCGCCGCCAGCACGCACAGCGGGATGTGCAGACCTTCGGCCAGTTTGCGCTGAAACGATACCGGCAGGTAGAGCAGCGGCAGGTTCACGCCCGCCCAGCACAGCGGCAACAGCAGACGTGGATGGTCACGCCGGTGCCCGATCGCGTACACCCCCCCCACCATCGCCAGCGCCAGCACCAGCCCGTAGCCCATCGCCAGGTCGAGCGGTGGCGGCGACAGGGTCTGCGTCAGGATCTTCTGGAGGTACGATGGGTCCTGTTGCGCCGTCCACCACGCCCACACGGGGGCCGGGAGCGCGATCGAGAACATGATGGCGTACTGCAGCGCCGCGCGCTTGAGATCTGCGCGCCCCAGCCGAATCATCACAAGGGAATACACCACAATCGCGGCATGCAGCACGAAGACGTCGTAGGTGTGCACATTCCCAATGACCAGCAGCAGCCCACCGGTCAGCGCCGCCCACGACAGGCTGCGCCGCTCGACAGTAACCGCGGCCGCCAGCAGCACCAGGCACATGAGCGCCATCGACCACACGAACAGCGGGTTCAGCAGCAGCGACAGGAAGGTCACCGCCTCGGGCATCACCTGCCATGAGTGCGGCGGTGGGGGCGCGTAGTCGGGTGGCGTGAGTGCCGGCGGCAGATACTCCGGCCGCGACTGCGCCCACCCTGCCGCCAGCCAGCCCAGCCCCGATCCCAGCGACGCCAGGCACAGCGTCGCCCAACGTACGGCCCTCGAGCGTGTCACAAACGCCGCGAACAGGTAGATGCTCAGCAGCAGCACAACTCCGCCGACCAGGCGCGCGGCGTGGAAGATGATCGCAGGCGGCTGGCCGGTGAGCGCAGTGATACGCCCAAGGGCGAGCAGGAACACGTTGAAGAAGTGCGGGTTCTGCGGCAGCGTCGTGTACTGATTGCGCAGCAACACGCGCCCCTCGGCCGCCTGGCGCATCCACGCGAGATAGACGTTGCCCTCGTCCACGCCCCAGATGAAGCCCTCGAACTGCATCTTCATCGGGGCGCGCTCGACCGCCCACACGTAGGGCAGCGCGGTCAGGGCCGCGATCACCAGCGCCCAGGCGACCACCGGCACGATCTCGCGCCGGGTCACCAGGGGAGTGGCCTTGCCGCTGTCGGGTTCACTCACTTGCATGGAATGCTCTCGCACCGGAAGACAATGAGCCCGGCGAGCGCCCCCAGGCCCATCAGGCCGAAAAACAGTCCGAGACGCACGCTGAGCGGCTCGAAGACGAGGTGCACTGCTCGCTCGCCGCCGCGCAACGCGACGCCGCAGAATACGCGGGCGACCGGCGATACCACGCGCACCTCACCATCCACATAAGCGCGCCAGCCCGGGTAGAAGGTTTCCGAGACGATCAGTTCCGGCGCCGGACCGTCGGCGGACAGGCCGGAGACAGTCAGCACACCCGGGCTCACTCGATGCATCTGCGCCGGCCGCACATCGCCCAGTGCCGCCCGCAACGCGGCCGGCGGCTCGGTTGCGTACGCTCGCACCATCTGCGTCGCCCACGCAGGGCCGTCGGGCGCAACGAAGGCCCGTGGCAGCGCGCTCTCGAGGATATCGACGTCTACGCCCCGCCCGACCTGCCCGTAGGGCATGGTGGCGACGGTGGTCAGCCCGGCGACCGCATAGAGCGGGCTGTCGCCGTTCTCGAGCAGCAGCATATTCCCGTTGGCACGTGGAGACGGCTCGCGTCCCTCGGCCCGGTAGGCGAAGCCACGGTAGTCCTGCGGGTAAAGTGAATCGTAGCCGGAGACGCTGTAGTAGCCGTAGACGGTGGCCGAGTTGGGCGGCAGCAGAGCCGGCGGCGTTCGTACCAGGCCCCAGCCGCGCCGTGGCGTCACCGCCAGTACCCGCCCGGATGCCTGCACCAGCCGCTCGATGGTCGGTGTCATCGGATAGACCCGTTCGCGGCGAGTACGCGGGAGGTAATCATGCGCCCACGGCAGCAGTTCGTACCCAAGCGCCAGCAGGGCGATTGCGCCCACGATGGCGGGCAGGCGCAACGTCCTCCACACCCCGCGCGCCTTGCCGCCTTGCCGCCAATGTATCCGGCGCAGCAGTGCGTCAAGTCCGGCGGCGCCCGCAAGTGCCATCGCGAAGGTGTACATGGACAGCATACGGGTGAAGCTGCCCGCCAGCCCGAGCTTCGGGATACCGAAGTACATCGCCCGCGCGAGCGGCCCGCACATCGCGATGTTGAGCGCTGCCGCGGCGACAACCACAAAGAGGGCGAAATGCCGCGTACGCGCCAGCCCGATCCCGATGAGCGCGAGCAGCATCGTGGTGATGCCCACGAAACCGCAGTGCTCCGCGTAGGGCAGGCCGTAGCGCGCCAGCGCGTAGTTACCATGCGCCGGGTTGCCGAAAAGGTCGGGCCGCAGCAGGGCCGGCAACTCCTCCGGCTGCAACGCCCGGGCGCGGTGGAACTCGAAGCCCTCCTCGGTGGGGACGCCCGCCCCACGCGGGGAGTTGATGACCAGTTCGAGGCTGGGCACGATCTGCGGGGCGCCCAGCAGCAGTGCCAGCGCGAAGCCGCGCGCCAGTGACGCCGGGTGCCAGCGGCGATGGTTGGCGGCCTCCCACAACGCGCGTGCACCGGCGTACACGGCGGTCATCAGCCAGAGGTAGATGGCGATCTGAAAGTGCCCGGCAAGCAATGTCAGCCCCAGAGAGCCGCCAAGCACGGGCACGCCCCAGCGGCTGCGTTCGAAGATCAGGGCAACGCCGAGCAGCGCCCCCGGCGTCCACGTTGCAGCGTTCACCAGCGTGGGCAGCTCGGCCCAGCTCACCATGAAACCGCCCCAGGCGAAGGCAATGCCGCCGAAAGCCGCGGCCACCGGCCCCATGCCGATACGCCGCGCGAACAGCCAGGTGAGCGCCGCCGCAATAAACGAGTGCAGCGCCGCCAGGAGACCCATCCCCCAGCGCACGTCCACCAGCGCCAGCACCCAGTTGGGCGGGTAGAACAGAGCCGACTGACCGTTGCCGACCAGCGGGTAGCCACAGAACTGGTGGGGGTTCCACAGGGCGAAGCGACCGGCGCGCAGCTCGCGCGCCCCCAGGAGCCGCCACGGGTAGAACTGCGCGACGCCATCCCACAGCAGCGGGTACCAGGGCGCGTCGGGAGGGCGGGAGGCCAGCTCAGAGCGCCACGGCTCCATCTCTGCCTGCGGGCGCGCAGCCAGAGGCGCGTAAGGGCCGATCAGGCAGTCGGCCCAGAACCCGGCCGACAGCACGGCCAGCCCCGCCAGCGGGACGAGCCAGGCTCGGGGGGATGCCAGCTTGCGATACATGGCCGGCATTATACGGCAATAGTCCTGCGGGGACAAACC
>CAZTZN010000154.1:0-11402 GCA_964617715.1 uncultured Armatimonadia bacterium
GGAGCTGAACGTCGACGTCGAGAAGATCCGGAAGCAACTATGGGGCCTCGGCAGGCATGAGCCGCTGCTACTGAAATTCTTCGAGGCCCTCCCGCCTCCGCCGAAGCAGGAATAGTGCGTTGTAAGCAGCCTCAAAGCGGGGAGCTAAGACGGCGGGCCGCATCGCGCTCACATCGGCAGATCCAGGAGCACCTCGCCGTCCGCGGCGATGATGCGCAGCGCCTCATCCGTCAGCGAGACGCGGTCGGTGAAGCCGGTGGAGCGCACCTCGATGTCCTGACCCTCAAGCGCGCGCCAGTGTAGCTCCGGGCTCTCAATGAGGTCGGGCAGCAGCACGAAGAGCGCCCTGGTGTCGCGTGCGCGCCAGGTCGCCAGCGCCACGTTGTTCGCGAACTCATCGCGTCCCGAGATCGGCCGCCAGCGTCCCTCCGTGAGCCGCCAGTGCGCGAAGGGCGGGCCGATCGTCGTGAGCCGCGCGCGCCCGAGTACGCCGTCGCGCCAGCGCTCCGCCGACAGCCCCGGCCAGGTGACCACGCGGCCGTCCACGGATGTGCCCTCGCTGCCCGGCGGGCAGGCCGAGCGGATCTGCCAGATGTACTCGTGCTCGGCATCGGCGTCGATGCGATCCGCCACCACCACGTAACGCCCGCGCACCAGCGCCAGCGCGCGCCGCAGCGTGCAGCCGGCGTAGCTCGTAGTGACCACGGCGTGGCGCACCGGCCTCGCTATGTTCGCATCGGACAACGTGCCGGGGGTGTTGCGCGCGGGGCCCTCACCATCGATGAGCACGACGTTGTGGAAGGGCGCGTCGTAGTAGTCTCGACTCTGCCAGTGATCGTAGCCCGAGTCGGCCGCCAGCAGCTCGTTCCAGGCCACAAGCACGAAGTGACTCGCGTCGCCGTGGCTGTATGTGTCGTAGCGGCGTTCAAGCGGCCAGGTCCCATCCTTGCCCGCGAACCACACGGCGACCGCCTCGTCCGCCCAGCTCTCGCGCAGCACCACCGTCTGCGACCGGGGAAACACCGCCGAGGCCGGGGGCGGATCGCCGCCGGCTTGCGGGTCGTACCACGCCAGCGCCAGGGCCGTCTGCAGGGGGTGCGGCCGCGGGTTGGGCGCGAGATTGAAGGTGTGATGCAGCAGCGGCGCGAGGTCGCGTCCGTAGCGTGGGTTGCACAGCGCGGCCAGGTATCCGAGGCCGGTGCTCGCCTCGCATGTGCCCCACAGGATGAAGTCGCCGCGGTTGGTGAGCTGGTAGCACGCGAAGACCAGCCACTCGCGCAGGCGTGGCTCCTCGAAGATGTATCGTCCGCTCGCGCGTTCCCAGGCGATGGCGAAGGGCACGAACTGCACGCTCATATATGCGGTGTATCCCAGGCCCTCCACGAACAGGCCGTCAGGGCGGAAGAACCACCAGTTCTCGTCGCGACGGATCTCGTGCAGCGCCAGCTGCAGCCACTGCTGAGGGCCGGGGTCGGCGTGGTACTCGCACAACGCGAGCGCCGCCATGCCCAGCGCGGAGGCCGCGAGCGTGCGCTGGTTGCCGAAGTTCGCGCCGCCCGGCACGCCTCCGGCCATCACCTCATAGTAGTAGGCCGCCTCGGCTGCGATCCGGTCGCGGATGATGCGGCGATCTTCATCGGACAGCCCGTCCCACGCCGCCAGGATGTCGTAGGCGAGGACGTAGTCGGCGAGGTGATGCGACGAGGGCTCAAGATAGCCCTGGGGCTTCTGGCGCGAGATGGGGGCGCCCACGAGGTCGTCCCGGCAGACCCTCGCGGCCGCGAGGTCACCGGTCAGCCACCACTTGAGCGCCGGCGCGGCGCGGTAGCCGGAACGCAGGTAGCTCTCGACCCAGGGCCGCCACGGCTCGCGTCCGGCGCGGTCGATCATCCGCTCCCGGTCGGAGGCGTCGAAAAGCAGCGAGGGGTGCCGCTCGCTGCGGGGCAGGTCGGGGCGCCAGCGCTCACCCCACTCGGCGGGGATCTCCTGAGCCGCGGCCCACGACGACGCGACGACCATCAGGGCGACGATGACGAGCGTTGACTTGAGCATGCCTGCAGATTCGTCGGGCGTGCCGCCGACCCCTTCGCGCGCCGTCGTCACAGCCCGGCCGCGAAGTGCAGCAGCAGCGGCGCCAGCGCCACCGCCGCGATGTTGGTGGTCAGCCACGCGGCGTTGGCCAGGTGCTCGTCGATGTCGAAGATCTGCCCCAGCACCAGCCCCATGATCGACGCGGGCGAGGCGCTCTGGATCAGCACCACCTGCCGCAGCGCCGGGTCCGGAATCGACCAGTAGCCCAGCAGCCACGCGATACCCAGCCCCAGGGCGGGCGTCACCACGAACTTCACCACGCCGATGGCCGCGCACTCGCGCCGGTAGGTCACCACGGAACTCAGACGCATCGACAGGCCGATGGCGAAGAGGTAGACCGACGTGGAGATCGGCACCCAGACGTCAACGATGGCGGCGGCGGACTCGGGGCGCTCGGGGACGAAGGCCAGCAGAAGTCCGCCCACCGCGAAGCCGATCAGCGGGTTGCGGCTCTCCGGCGCCCGCAGCGTCGCGCGGATGGTCTGGCCCAGAGTCTGCGGGCCGTCACCGCCGTAGCGGCGCGCAACAAAGAAGCCGAGCGTGTAGAACATGGGGGTGAAGCTCAGGATCCAGATCATGCCCAGCGCCGCGCCGCGTTCGCCGAGCAGAATGTAACAGACGAAGGCTCCGTAGGTCAGCCCCATGTTGGAGAACATGGACGAGAGGACGAACGAGCCCGCGCGGTCGCGGCGCAGACCCAGGATGCGGGAGCCCAGCGCGCCGACCGGCCAGTTGAGGGCGATCAGCGCGGCGAGGATGCCGGGCAGCAGGGCGGTGCGCCAGCTCGGCGCCTGCAGGCCCCAGATGAGCAGCGCGATCAGCGGGGGCTGCAGCCAGGTCATGGCAAAGCGCGAGATCCGGCGGGAAAGCTGTGCGGGCAGCACGCCGAGCTTGCGCGCGAGGTAGCCCAGGGTGAGCGCCCCGAGGATGACGGACAGCATCAGGATGAGTCGGGCCTGCATGGTGATCAACGGCCTCGTGACGGGTCAATACGCGATCGCCGCGGGCAGGACGCCCACGGCGGGCTCGACGGGCGGGCGCGGCGCCGGTCATGGTAGCACACCGGAGAGACGACGGCAACGAAGGTTGGCGAACACCATCGGGCCGCACGGCGTATATATTGAGAGAGCCCGGACAGAGATTCGACCGCCCGCACCGGGGGACGTGATGGTCATGGAGCAGGCAGTATCATTCCGGCGGACGCTACGAGACTGGCGCACGTGGGCGCCCATCGTGGCCTGGATCATCGCGGGTATCGCGGGCGCCCAGGTACTCACCCACGACCTGCTCACAGGCCTGCCGATGGGCTGCTGGGACGTCGCGTCGGGGGCGCTGCAGGCGGTGCTCGTGCTGGTGCCCGCCGCCCTCTACCTCGCGTGGCGACGCACGGCCGAAGACAGGGCGGCGGCGCTGGCGGAATTGCGCGACACCGAGCGCATGCGCGAGGACCTGGTGGCCATGCTCATCCATGACCTGAAGAGCCCGGCCATCTCCGCCGGCATGGCGCTGGACATGCTGCTCGAGGAGCCACGCGCCGTGGAGTTGCTGGATGAGCAGGACCTGCGCATGGTGGTGTCGGCGCGCCGCAATCTGCGGCGCCTCGAAGGGATGGTCAGCGACGCCCTGCAGGTGGCCGCAGCCCAGGAACATCCGCTGAAGCTGCACCGCGTGACCGCCGATCTGTGCGCGCTGGCGGCGGAGGCGATCGCCGATGCCCGCCCCCAGGCCGAGGGTGCGGCGGTAAGTGTGCGGCACGAGAGCGAGTGCGAGACGCTCTGCCTGCAGATGGATGCGGAGAAGGTGCGTCGCGTGTTCGACAACCTGATCGCCAACGCGATCGGGCACACGCCGGCGGGTGGGCAGGTCTGCGTGCGCATCATGCGCGAGCCGGGGCAGGCGCGGGTGGAGGTCGCCGACAGTGGCGAGGGGATCAGCGAGGAACTGCGCGACCGGGTGTTCGACAGGTATGCGCAGGCCGAGTGCGCACGCAAGCGGCAGGTGGGGTCGGTCGGGCTGGGCCTGGCCTTCAGCCGCCTGGCGGTCGAGGCGCACGGCGGCCGGATCTGGGTCGAAGGCTCGGACCTCGGGGGCAGCAGCTTTGTGTTCACGCTGCCGATGACCGAGAGCGGAGAGTGACCGTCGCGGCGATCAGGCGCGGCGCTTCCTCAGCCATGAGCGCAGGCGCCTGAGCGGCCAGGTGTTGATGACCGACCCGGCGCCGACCCAGCCGCGACGGGCGGTGATGACGCCGAAGCGCAGGAAATCGAGGTGGCTCAGGTCGTGCGCGTCGGTGTTGATCGACAGCAGCGCCCCACGCTCGACCGCCAGCCGCGAGTGCACGTCGGAGAGGTCGAGGCGATCGGGGGCGGCATTGATCTCCAGCGCGACCTCCATCTCCACCGCGGCGTCGATAACCTCGGACAGGTGCAGGGCGTAGCGCTCGCCACCAAGCAGCAGACGGCCGGTCGGGTGAGCGAGGATGTCCACGCGGCCGGTGTGTAGCGCCTCCACCACGCGCGCGGTCATGCGATCGGCGTTGGCCGAGAACCCCTGATGCACCGCCCCGAGCACGAAGTCCACCGCCGCGAACACGTCATCGTCGAGGTCCAGGCGGGCATCGGTGAGGATGTCGGCCTCGATGCCCAACAGCACTGTGAACTTGGCCCCCTCATCGGCGAGGCGAGCGTTGAGCTTATCGACCTCCGCCCGCTGGCGCAGGACATCGGCGGGCTTGAGGCCGCCGGCGACGTAGAGCGCCTGCGAGTGGTCGGCGATCCCCAGGTGCGTATGCCCACGCTCGCGCGCAGCCGCGGCGAGCTGCTCGATGCTTGCGCGGCCGTCGCTCCACGTGGAGTGCACGTGCAGGTCGCAGCGGATGTCGGCCAGGTCGATCAGCTCGGGCAGCTCGCCCGCCTCGGCGGCCGCGATCTCGCCACGATCCTCGCGCAGCTCCGGCGGGATGAAGGTCAGTCCCAGCGCCTCGTAGACCTCCGCCTCGGTTTCGCCGGCGACGCGCTCGCCCGGCTCGCCATCAGCGCCGATCTCGAAGAGCCCGTACTCGTTGAGCGTGAGGTCCATGCGCTGACCGCGCTCGCGCAGGCGGATGTTGTGCTGCTGGGAGCCGGTGAAGTACATGAGCGCGGCGCCGTAGCTGTCCGGCTCGACCACACGCAGGTCCACCTGCCGGCCGCCCGACAGCATGCCGCTGACCTTGGTGTCGCCGGCGAGCTGCACGCGGGCGAGCGTGCCCGACTCGGCGAAGGCGGCGCAGACTTGCGCGGGACGCTCCGATGCCGCGAGCAGGTCCACGTCGCCGATGGTCTCGCGTCCCCGTCGGGTGCTGCCGGCGTAGTCGGCGCGCAGCACCTCGGGCAGCTCGCGCAGGTAGGCGACCATCTCTTCGGCCTGCGGCAGGATCTCGCCCAGCAGCGCGCGCTCGCGGCCCTGCCAGTAGCTCTCGATGGCGGCCAGCAGCTTCTGCTCGCTCTTTTCGCCCATGCCCTTGAGCGCGCGCAGCCGCCCGCTCAGCGCCGCCTGCTCCAACTCGTCGATGGAGCTGATGCCCAACTCGTGGTAGAAGAGCGCCGCGCGCCTGGGGCCCAGGCCGGGGACCTTCAGCAGCTCGAGGAAGCCCTCGGGGTACCTGGCGAGCAGCCTGTTCAGGTACTGCAGCTCGCCGGTGTCGAGCAGCTCCTCGATCTTGAGCGCGATCGCCTCGCCGATGCCGGGGATGCTCTGCAGACCGTCACCGGCGCGGATCGCCGACAGCTCCTCGCCCAGCCCGCGGATGGCCTCGGCGGCGCGCTGGTAGCTGCGGATGCGGAAGACGCTCTCGCCCTCGATCTCGAGCAACAGCGCGATCTGGTCGAAGACCTCCGCCACCTCGTCATTGGTCATCGCGATCACCACCGGCGCCTTCGTCGCGGGCCGTCCGGCTCCTGCGTTCGGGAGGACGCCACCGCCCGAGACTCTCGACGAAGCGATCTGCCTGGAGGCTCAGGTCGAGGTGGTAGCGGATGTGATCGCTGAGGAGACGCTCGATGGTGTGACAGGTGGCTTCGGGCAGGCGCAGGCGGCCGAGGCGCTCGAGGTCGAAGGCGCGCAGGGCGGCGAGGCCGCGTGCGGCGCCGGGCGAGACCGCCAGCCCGGCACCTCCCGGGGGAGCGCACTCAGCGCACACCACACCGCCCTCGCTTGCCAGGTAGGTGCCGCCCAGGGTCTCGGCCTCACAGGCCACGCAGCGGTCGATCACCGGGCCCAGGCCACTCATCTCCAGCCAGGCCAGCTCAAAGGCCCAGCTCAGCAGGCGCGGATCGTCGGAGACCTCCATCGCGCGCAGGTAGCGCTCGAGCATCGCAAACAGGCCGGGCACGATCTGGCCGGGCTCGGTGGTGCGCAGTACCAGCTCGCAGGCGGCGGCGGCGTAGGCGTAGCGGGTCATGTCGCGGCGCAGATCGTAGAACGACTCGATGACGCGCGCCTGAGTGAGGCGGTCGGCTCCGCGGCCCTCGACGAAGAAGAGCATGGACAGGGCGAAGGGCTCGACCGCGGCGGCGAGGGAGCTGCCGGGCTTGCCGATGCCCTGGGCGGAGGCCTCGACCTTGCCGCGTTCGCGGGTGTAGAACGTGACCATGCGCCCCGTGCCCCGGAAGGGCCGGGCGATGAGCGTGATGCCGGTGGCGGTGTAGGTAGGCATAGGGCGGTCACGACGGTAACGAAGGCGACGCAGGTAACACGGCAACTCCGCCGCACCGGGCACACGGTTCGTATCGCGGGCACTCCTGCGCGTGCGCCGTGCGCATGGCCGATCCCGTGAGCGACGATGACAGCAGCAGCGACGACGGCCGCCCCCCGGACGCCTCCGGGCATGGGCGCCGGGAGCACAACGGCCGTGACGTGCGACGGACGGTCAGCGCCGGCTCAGCTCCTCAGCGATGGCGCGGGTCGAGCTGGTGCCGATGCGCGTGGCGCCGGCGGCGACCAGCGCGCGCGCCTGATCCAGTGTACGGATACCGCCCGCCGCCTTCACGCCCACGCGCGCCGGCGCGATCTCGCGCAACAGCGCCACGTCCTCAACGGTCGCCCCCTGCGGGCCGAGCCCGGTCGAGGTCTTCAGGAAATCCACCCCCGCCTCGACCGCCAGCTCAGCGGCCACGCGTTTCTCCTCCTGCGTCAGGTAGCACATCTCCAGGATAGCCTTGATCACCGGCTGCTCGGAGGACGCCACGTAGGCGGCCCCGACCACCGCTGCGATGTCGTCGAGCACCGCCGCGCGCTCGCCGGACTTGAGCGCGGTGATGGCCACCACCATGTCGATCTCGTCGGCACCATGCACGATGGCTTCACGCGCCTCGAAGGCCTTGGTCTCGCTGGTGTTCGCCCCCAGCGGGAAGCCCACGACGGTGCCGGTCTTCACTCCACTGCCCGCCAGCGCCCGGGCGGTAACAGACACCCAGCGCGGATGCACACATACGCCCGCGACGCCCAGTTCCGCGGCCAGTTCACAGGCGCCGAGCACGTCGTCACGCGTGGCGTCGGGCGCGAGCACCGCGTGGTCGATGATGCTGATGATGTTGCGGTCGTCGGCCATGGTGTCAGCCTTCCTTGTCGAGCGGTTCCGGCGGGCGCGGCCGACCGTCGGCATCGCGACCGGGAGCGACCACGCCGCGCAGGTCGCGGATAGTGTCGCGCGCGAGATCATAGTCGGTCGGCGGCTCGAAGAGCGCCGCGTTCGCGCCCGCGGCGGCCACGCGCTCGGCGTCCTCACGCTCGACGATCCCGTGCGCTGAGATCACCAGCACATCTCCCGGGATATACCGGGCGAGGCGTTCGGTGATCGACAGGTCGGCGGTGCCGGTCTCCGGGTCACGGTTCTCGATGGCGATGACGGTGGCGTGCGCGGCGAGCGCGCTGTCGATCTCGAAGCCGTCGCGCACCACGATGATCGGCGTCATGCGCAGCTTCCCCGCCGCGCGCACCATCTGCTGGAGCGTGTCGTCATCCACCAGCCCGACCGTCAGCGCGACGGCGTCGGCATCGTGATGCCACGCCTGATACACCTGGTACTCGTCAACGAACCAGTCCCAATCGATGACCGGCAGCGCCATGTATCTGCGCGCGCGGCGCAGCAGGTGCAGCTCGGACCCCACCTCCGGGTCATCGGGTGCGACCGCGAGGGCCGCGGCGCCCGCGCCGGCGAACTCCTGGGCGATGAAGCGCGGGTCGAACATCAGCCGCGCCTCCGTCGCCTCGGGCGGAGGGCGGCGCACCTCGGCGATCAGCCGCAGCTCCCGTCCCCCCAACGCCGCGCGCAGGTTGCGCCGGGCCTCGACCCCCGACAGCATCTGCTGCACCAGCTCATGCTGAGGCAGCGCATCACGGGCGGCATCAACTTCACGGCGCTTGCGCTCAGCGATTCGGCGTAGGGCCTCGGTCATCGCGTCAAGAACCTCACAACTGCGCCGGGCCATGGACTCCCGGCGGGTCGATGATCTGCTCGAACATGAACGCCTGGCGGGTCATCAGCCACGCGGTCAGCAGCCCCCAGATAATCACCAGCCCGCCCATGAGCAGCACCCACAGCCAGCGGCCGGGCTCGGTCGTACCCCCGGTGCGCCGGCGCAGCGCCACCACCACAAGGGCCGCCGCCGCGACCGTGATGCCGTACGCCGCCCACCGCCACGGGCTCGGGCGACGCTGTGCCTCGAAGAGCACACCGTGACCATGGAAGGGCCTCACCTCAGGCGGCGGCTCGTCCTCGGCCGGCGCCTCGGCGTATTCCTCCGCGGCCACGCGCTCGGTTGCGCGGGCCAGCGGCACCCACAGGTGCGTTGCCAGCAGTGCCGCCTCGCCGGTGAGCATCAGCAGGATGGCGATCAGCGCGGCCAGGGAGAGCAGCTCTTCGCGCCGGTCTTCCTCCACAAACACGCCCCCCGATCCGGGCAACGGCGCATGCAGGCGAGGGCGCCTGCTCCGCGTTGCGGATGAGTCGGCGGGCTACTGCCCGCCGAGCTGTTGGAACATGAGCGCCTGGCGGACCATCGTCCACGCGGTGAAGATGCCCACGCTCGCCATCAGCACCGCCATCACCATCACCCACGTCCAGCGCATGCGCTCCATGGTGTAGCCGTGCAGGCGCCATGCGGCGAAGCCGGCGATGCACAGCCCAAGCAAGGACATCCCGTAGGCCGCCCAGCGCCATGGCGTGGGGCCCGGCGGCGGCTCGGCGGGCGCCGGCCGGCCCGGGATCTGAGCCTCCGGTGGAGGGGGCGGGGCGGCCTGGTAGGCGTCCGGCTCGTCCTCGAGGAGTTGGTTGGCAACACCGGCCACCGGCAGCCACAGGCTGGTGGCCATGAGCACCACCTGGCCCGCGAGCAGCACCACCACGAGGACCAGGGCCGCGACGGAGAGCTGCGTGTCGAGTCCCTCATCCATGGGTCAAGCACCCCTGACTCGTGACGTGTCGCGGTTATCTCGCGGACGAGCGCGCCCCCACCGGCGCGACCTCCTCCACCATGAGGTGCGGCGCCGGATAAAGCGCCTTGTCGTGGTCCCAGTCGAGGATGGTGCGGGTGCCCGCGAGCTTGCCGATAATCTGGGCCCCGCCCTGGCCGAAGAAGGTCATCGCGGCCTGGGGGTTATTGGCGAAGTTGAGCACGACCGACTCGGCCGGGTGTGGTTCATCGCCCGACAGCCCGCGCTTGGTCAGGGCCAGCGCGCTGTAGCGGTTGTTCGGGAAGGTCTCGACTCTGCGCGTTCGTTTCCCCGGGGCGAGCGGCGAGGGGTAGTAGTCGTCTATGACCAGCGCCCCCCAGAAGGCCATGCCCGGCGACAGCCGGCCGATGTCCATCGGTAGGACCGGCGTGACGCGGATCACCACCGAGCCGGTGACCAGCAGGAAAGTGATGACGACCGCCCAGGTCTGCTGGATCTCGGAGGTCCACAAAAACCAGCCGAAGAGGGCGAAGATCACCAGGGCAAGCAGATCGGTCAACACCTCGGCGCTGATGCGGTATTTGGCGCTGGTGGCGACCGGCAGGGGATTGCTGCCCTCACGCAACTGATCGGCGGCCGCCACGACCTCGGGCGCGGTGTCAATGATAGCCAGAATGAGGGTAATCACGGCGAGCGTGATGAAGATCGCGCCGCACGTCCTGGTCAGGAACTGCATCTGTCATCACCCGTCCTGGTGGCATCTGCGGGATGTGGCCGGAATCCTCCCCGGCGGCTTGCATGAACGCCCGGCGGCGTCAGGTCAGCGGCAGCTCCACCGGTTCGCCGGTCTCGGCCGCGCGGTAGGCGCCCAGCGCCACCTCCATGGCCTTGAGGCCATCGTGACCGGTGATGGGCACGGGCGCGCCGGTCTCGATGCAGCGCGCGAAGTCCGCGATCAGGTCGGCGTTGGCATCGTGGCCGTAGGGCTCCCACAGGTAGGTGCCGTCGGCCGGGCGCCACACATCGAGATGTTCAACGAACAGGTCGGCCCAGGCGTTCCCGCCGGTGCCGATCACGGCCATGGTCACGTCGCCCCACGTGGGGTAGTTGTCCGGGCGCGACCACGAGGCATCGAGCGTGGCCACGCAGCCGCCCTCGAAGTTCATGGTCAGCACACCGGCGTCATCGCAGGGCAGCGAGGAGTTGAAGAGCGTGTCGATCTCGGCGTAGACTCTCACGACCTCCTGGCCGAGCATGGTGCGCATGATGTCCACCACGTGCACCGTGTGGTCGATGACCGTGCCTCCCCCGGCCAGAGCGGGGTCGTTGAACCATCCGCCCGGGTTCTCGCCGCGGTTGGTGCCCTTGATGCACAGGATCTCACCCAGTTCACCCTCCCGCACCATCGCGATCAGCCGTCGGGCCGCCGGGGAGTACCGGCACGGGAAGGCGATCATGAGCTGCACGCCCGCCTGCTCGCAGGCATCGATCATCGCCCGGGCGTCCTCGACCGAGGTCGAGATCGGCTTTTCGCACAACACATGCACCCCTGCCTGCGCCGCCGCCAGTACGTCGCGCTTGTGGTTCACGTTCTCGCTGGTGACGATGGCGCCCTGGACCGCGTTCTCGGGCGCGAACAGCTCCTCGGGCGTGGCGAAGAAGCGTGTGCCGTACTGCGCGGCCTTCTCCTCGCCACGCTGCGGGTTGTCATCCCACACACCGACGATCTCGATGTCCGGCAGGCCGGCGATGGCCCCGGCGTAGAAGTCCGAGTGCAGGTGCGCGAAGCTCATGATAGCCAGGCGGGTCATGGCGCTCTACCTCCGGCAATCGGCAATCGGCAATCGGCAATCGGCAATCGGCAATCGGCAATCGGC
>CAZTZN010000155.1:0-11401 GCA_964617715.1 uncultured Armatimonadia bacterium
GACGTTGTCATTGAGGTAGTAGCAGCCGGTCCAGTCCTTGGTCCACGTCCGCGACCACTGCGCCGGATACGACGCCGGGATCACCGGGTAGATCGCCAGGTCGGGCCGGTGCGCCGGGAAGCGGTCGTAGTTGTGCGACCACGCGCCGATGGGATACTGCGCCATCAGCACCGACTCGAGCGCGTACATCACCGCCTCGTGCACGGCCTGATCGGAGAAGTCGAGAGCCCGGTCGAGGCGGGCGAGGAAGCGGATGGCGCTCTGCGTGGTGTCGTCGTCGAGCAGCGTCATGTTGCCCCGGTTGCGGCGCTTGCGCCATGCATGCCGGCCTTCGCCGTCGTCCTCGGTGGTGGGACCGATGCCGGCGTCGGGGTGGTCCACGCGGTACATCCACTCGCCGCGCAGCGCCGGGTCGAAGGTGATCGAGTAGTACCACCCGCCGGAGAGCAGTTGCCCCTGCACCAGCGCCCGTGCCGCGTCCACGGCGGCGTCGAGGAACATCTGCTCGCCGGTGGCGTCGTAGGCGTCGAGGAAGGCCAGCCCCACGGCAGGCGTGCCCGGCGGTTGCACCCAGATCGCCATGCGATCGTCGGTGCGCGCCTCGCCCTCGCGCAGCGCCAGGTCGCCCGAGTAGCGCCACACGTAGCCCCCGTGGTCGGCGACCTCATCGTGAAAGAACCGCACCGCCGCGCGCAGAGCCTGCTCGGCCTCGGCGGCGCTCGGCGGCTGGGCGAGCGCGCACGAACCGCCCGCCAGCAGCAGCGCGAGCACGACCGCCCGCAGCGAACGGTACATGGCACCGCCTCCGCATCACGGCCTGTCTGCGCGCGCGTTCAGTCGTCCTGCTGCTCCATGTAATCGCGCAGCATCTTGACCAGCGCCAGCAACGCATGCGCCTGCACACCCGCGTAGCGCTGATCGATCGGGCGCTGCATGTCGTTGAGGATCATCTCGGCTTCCTTGATGTGGTCGGCAATCGTCTGCTCGGCCATGTCCAGCCCTCCCTGCAATGTCGTCGCGGCCTCACGCGCTGTCGTCGTTGCGCCTGACCCGGACCTTCACGTCGCCCTGCACCACCGTGCTCCCCGGCGCCACCGATGCAACCAGCCAGACGTTGGAGCCGATGACCGAGCCGCGGCCGATGACCACGTCGCCGCCCAGAATCGTGGCCCCGGCGTACACGATTACGTCATCCTCCAGCGTCGGATGGCGCTTGATGTCCTTGATCGGGTTCCCGTGCTCGTCCAGCGGAAAGCTCTTGGCGCCCAGGGTCACACCCTGGTAGAGCTTGACGTTGTCGCCGATCTCGCAGGTCTCCCCGATCACCACTCCGGTGCCGTGATCGATGAAGAAGCTGCGGCCGATCTTCGCCCCCGGGTGGATGTCGATGCCGGTCTCCGAGTGCGCCCACTCGCTCATCATGCGCGGGATGACCGGCACGTCCAGCCCGTAGAGCACGTGCGCGATGCGGTGCACGGTAATGGCCTGCAGGCCGGGGTAGCTGAGGATGATCTCGGCGTAGGTGTGCGCCGCCGGGTCGCCGTAGTAGGCGGCCTGGACGTCCAGCACCAGCATCTCGCGCACGTCGGGGATCGCCGCCATCAGGCGGTTGGCCAGCAGCGCCGCGGTCTCCGTTACGCTCACCTCGTCGGCCTCATCGCCTCTGGTGCGCGCGTAGGCGCCGGTCCAGCGGAAGGGCAACGCGCGCGCGATCTCCACCCGCAGCAGCCGGTAGCCACGCGCCAGCCGCTCCTGCACGAAGCCCTCAGTGGACGCCTCCGGCTCCAGCTCGGTCGCCATCCGCCCCGGGAAGAGCACGTCCATGAAGCAGTGCAGCGCCTCCAGCACCCGCCGGCGCGAGGGCACCGGCGTCTCCACTTCCTCCGGTGTGTCGATCCCCGCCACGCCGAAGCTCTCGTTCAGCCGGTCCACCACGTAGCACGAGAGCTGCGCCGGCCCGCGACACGCGCACACATCGCGCGCATCGCAGGTCTCGCAGCGTCTCAGTGGATAGCGTTCCTGCTCCATCACTGCGCCTCCCCGGGGGCGGGGGGGAACGGGATCTCCCGGCCCGCGTCCATGCCGTCGCCCATGTAGTACAGCCGCACGTCCTCAGTCTCGGGCGGCCGGCGCGAATCGCCGTAGCTCCAGATCGCCCGCACATCGCCCGGGCCCCGCTGGTGGCCCATCACCGGCTTGACCTGGTTGTGCGACCACCGCGAGCCCTGCGTCAGGTGCCGCGTGTTGGTCCAGGTCGCCCCGCCATCGGTGGACCGCCACTCCTCGATCTCCCCACCGTCCTCATGCGGCTGCAGGTCGGTGGTCGGCGCCCAGATGCGGATGTCGTCGTCGGCCAGCATCATCAGGCAGCCCGCGTCATACATGTGGTCGCTCTCAGTCAGGTGCACGACCTCCCAGCCATCGCCCACGCGCCGGGCCACCTTCCACGCCGAGCGGAACGTCTCCACCTCGGAGTCGAGGAACAGGATGTACGGGTTGCCCTGGGTGTCAAGCTGAATGTCCTTGAGCCACACGCCATGCTCGCCGCAGTCCCAGATCTTCTCCGCCTGGCCCTCGTCGATGGGTAGCGTGTAGGGCGTGCCGTCCGAGCGCCGCCACGTCCGCCCGCCGTCGTCGGAGTAGGCGTAGTAGACATTGTAGCGCCGCGCCCACAGGTGCTTGCGCTCAATCTCCTCCGGCGTCCCGCCGCCCAGCCGCGACCACGCGAAGTGGATGCGCCGCGGATACTCGCCGCCGGCCGCCACCGTGATGCCGTAGATCGAGTACTCGGCAACGCCGCGCGCGGTCTCGCTCATGCCGAAGGCCGCGATGTCCCTCGGCTCCGACCAGCTCTGCGCGCCATCGGTCGAGGTCACGAAGCGCCAGCCGGGCGCCTTGCGGTAGGACACGAAGATCTCGCCCGCCCGCACCATCCACGGCTGCGGGTAGCTGGTGCCGCCCTCGGGTTCGATGGTCGCCCGCTGCTCCCAGGCACTGATGTCATAGGGCCGCACCGAGCGGTGCACGAGCGTCGGGTGCCCGTGCGCCCCCCAGAACATGTAGAGGTAGCCCTCATCATCAATGAGCAGCGTCGGGTTGCGGTGTGCATCGCCGTCGGGATTCTCGCCGATCGCGACGGGATAGGCGAACTCATGCGTGTTGTGGTCGTAGAAGCTGATGGTCGGCCGGTTGCCCGCGCTGCCGTAGACGAAAAAGCTGCGGTTGACCTCCGCCGCGTAGACCGCCATCGGCCGGTGCCACACGCAGTAGGTCGCCATGGCGCCTGAGTACACCGCGCCCTGACCGGGCAACAGGTTGGCGCTGCCGCACCAGTACCACACGCCGCGCGTCACCGCCGGCGGCAGGTCGCTCTCGTCGGCCATCGTCATCTCTCCAGTGCGCACAGTTACCAGCGCCCCCATCAGCCCAAGCAGCACCATCCTCCGGCTGACCCGAATCGGTGTCACCGTGCTATCTCTCGCCGAACCGCCCGAAGTCGGCGGTGCTCAGGTCGAGGATGCTCTCTCCCGCCGCCAGGCGCGCGCTCACGAACTCGTCGGCGGCGATCACCGCGTCGAAGACCGCGCGGTCGATGGGGTCCCCGGGCTGCAGGCCCGAGACCTCGCGCAGCACGTGCTCGGCGCCCTCGGGGTAGACGTGTTCGGCGAAGTCGCGGTCGTTCTCGTACATCTCGCCGTTCTCGTCGGTGGCCCGGAAGCGCATCCCGGCGGCGGCGCACAGGCAGGTGTACGGAGCGTCGATGTCCTGGCGCGCGTCCAGACGCAGCGCGCCGATCACCCGGTCCTCGGGCCCCAGCTTGCGCCGCACATCGCGCCCGACCCGGTAGATGGTGTCACCCAGCGCCTTGTTCTCGAAGCGCCGCAGCAGGTCATCGACGTGCTCGCGCTGGTTCTGTTCGTCGAACTCATCCGGGTAGGCGCGGATGAGCGCGCGCGCCGACTCCATCATGCCCTCCCGCGTGGCCGGGCCGATGGTCGGGTGTTCGACCGCCTCCCAGGTGTAGACGAGTTCGGGCGCCTCCAGGTGCGCGAAGTAGGCGCACAGCGCGTGGCCGAGGTTGTGGATGAACAGCTTGCGATCCACGTACGCCTTCATGTTCTCCTTGGGGTCAAGCTCAGGCACCTCGGGCACCGGGTTGAGGAAGCCCCTGGCGTCGCAGATGAGCGTGTTGTAGGCCTCGGCATAGACCAGCAGCGGGTCGCGCGCGCGCACATCCTCGCTCATGATCGGCACCATCTTGCCGATGGAGGTCTCGACCGCGCCCAGCATCTCGCGCAGCGGGAAGCCCGCCGGCAGGTGTTCCGCGACGCCTTCGTACATGGCCTCCGCGGCGTCGCGCATGTTCTCGCAGATGATGACATCGAGCGGCCCGTTGCCCAGCGCGCGCCGGCGCACGAGTCCGCCGGCGAGGTTGGGGTAGATGTAGGGCAGCGCGGCGGGCCCGACCGCTGTGGCGGCCACGCGGCAGGTGGCCAACTCCTCGGCTACCGCCGTGGTGTCGCGGCCGTCCACGCCGCGCACATGCTCGACCACCAGCGTCCGCGGCTCGCGGTCCTTGATCTCCACGGTGTAGCGGCCGCGCTCGTTGAGCGCGCCGATAACCTCCTGGTCGATGTCCACGAACACGACCTCGTAGCCTGCGCGTGCGAATATCTGCCCCACGAAGCTGCGGCCGATGTTCCCGGCGCCGATCTGCACCAGCTTGTCCATGTGCTTCATCCCTTACGTCGCAGTCGCTTCCAGGCCCGACATTCCGCCCCGCGCGGCCCCGCCTGCCGACGGCACTCGCCTCTTCCCTACGCCCCCGCCAGGATCTCCTGCTCCTGCTCGGCGGACCAGCTCTCGACCTCCACCAGCGGCCGGCGCAGATGCGGGTAGATCACGCCCTTGCCCTCCATGCGCTGGGCGCGCACCGCCTCGATGAGATCGCGCGCGGCGTCCAGCCCGCCCGCGGCGGCCACGTAGTTACCCGGCTGGATCCTGTCCGTCGCCAGCAGCTCCAGGGTCTCGGCGATGTCCGACGGGTCGCTGCCGCTCGAGCCCACCACCGAGATCGACTCGTAGTGGATGCGCCGCGCGTCCACGGAAATCATGTAGTCGTCGGCCTTAACGCCGCCGAAGAAGTTGGTGACGCCGCCGACGCCGAGGTAGTCGAACGACTTCTCCTGGACCGCCTTGATGCCCAGCGCCACGATGCAGTCATCGACGCCCCGGCCGGCGGTCACGTCCGCGATGACATCTTCGAGCGCGTCGGGCGTGGTCAGCACCAGATCGATGCCCGCGTCACGGGCGCGCTGGGCGAAGAACCGGCGCGCGGTCTCACGCCGTGCGTCGTTGGGCTCGGAGACGATGATGGTCGCCGGCTCGTAGCTCATGGCGATCTCGACGTGCCACAGCCCCATCGGCCCGGCGCCCAGCACCAGCGTGGTGCCGCCCGGCAGCAGGCCCAGGTGCGCGCTCCGCGGGGTGTCGGGCGACTGCTTGATCACGTGTGTCGTGTGCTGCTGCGCGGCGACCACGCACGAGATCGGCTCGGACAGCGCGCAGGCGAAGTGCGGCAGCGAGCCGTCGGGCACCGGCACCAGGCACGAGCAGGCGATGACCTCGGGGTCGATGATCACGTACTCCGCGAACAGCCCCGGCAGCGTGTAGCCCACCGCGATCTTGCGAATCCCTCGACCCTCGCCGGCATAGCGGTAGCGGTGGCGTGACGGCGCGGAGGGTACCGCCGGCTGCACCGCGTAGCGCTGGCCGACGCGAATCTTGTCCTCCCAGTTGCGCCCCACCTCAACCGCGGTCACGCACCCCTCGTGACCCAGCGTCACCGGCCACTTCGCCGGGTCCCAGCCGTGCATGAGCGAGTGGTCCGCGCCCTGATCGATGATCTTGTTGTCCGAGGCGCAGGCCGCCGCACACTCCACGCGGCACAGCACCTGGTCGGGATCGGGCCGCGGCACCTCGACCTCGCGGAACTCGACGGCGTCCATCCCCACGCCGGTCAACTGCAGCGCCATCATCGTGTCCGGTATCTGCATCTCGCTTCCCTCCGCCCGCTCAACTGTGGAGTATCCGCGCAAGTGCGTTCAGCCACACCTCAGCCATCGCGGCAATCGACAGCGCCATCAGCCCGGTCCCCCCCGCCTGGATCTCAAGCCTGGGATCATCGTCGGTCGTGCCCAGCCGGATCGGCTCCACGCCGTGCTCGCGCATCAGTGCCTCGAACTGCTCCTCGCGACCCGCCCGCACCTCTACCACGAAGCCGCTTGACTCGCTGAAGAGCGCCCTGTCCGTGCGCAGGCCCCCCAACGCCAGCGTGATGTCCACGAGCGCGCCCACATCACCGCGCCCGAACGGCCCCATACACATCTCCGCCAGCGCGACGGCGAGCCCACCGTCCGAGATGTCCTGACAGGCGGCCACCAGCCCGGCGTCGATGGCGTCGGTGATGGCGTAGATGCGCGCCCGCTCGGCCGCCCAGTCGATCTGCGGCACGTTGCGCCCCAGCCCCAGCCCCAGCGCCTCGTAGTAGGCGGAGCCGCCAAGTTCATCCTTGCGCTCGCCGAGCAGGTAGATGGCGTCGCCCGCCTGCTTGAACTGCACCGTGACGGCCTTGCCGAAGTCGTCCATGACGCCCACGCAGGCGACGATCGCCGACGGCGCCACCGAGCTGCCACTGGCGGACTCGTTGTACAGGCTCACGTTGCCCGAGATGACCGGGACCGGCACGTTCTCGTAGCCTTTGAGCCACAGATGCGTGGCGGCGTCGGCCACGCCCCGCACGCCCTGGCGGAACTCCCAGAACTGCTCGGGCTTCTCGGGGTTGCCGAAGTTCAGGCAGTCGGTAAGCGCCGACGGCACCGCCCCCACCGCGGCCACGTTGCGCATGGCCTCGGCGACCGCGTTGGCGCCCGCCCAGTAGGGATCGATGCGCCCGTACTTCGGGTTGCCGTCCACCGACAGCGCCGCCGCGGCGCGGCAGCCCGGCAGCGGCCGCACCACCCCCGCACCCGCTTCCCCCGGGCGCAGCAGCGCGTTGCCCTGCACCTCCGAGTCGTAGGCGCGGTAAATGTACTCGCGCGAGCACACATTGCGGCTGCCCAGCACGGTCAGCAGCGCCGCGCCCAGGTCCGCGGGCTCCTCGAACTCCGGCTCCACGCCGGTGTACTCGCGCGGACGCTCCTCGCGATCGTAGATGACCCCGCTGGTCACTACCCGCACCGGCGCCTGGATGACGATCTTGCCGTCGTAGCGCACCGTGTACATCTCGTCCTCGGTGATGCGCCCGATGATCCTGGCGCAGGCCCCCTCATAGACGTTGGGCAGGTCCCAGTCACTGTTGTAAATCTCCAGCACCTCATCGGCGAAGCGCTCGGGCACGGCCACCACGTAGCGCTCCTGGGTCTCGGCGCACATGATGGTCTCGGGCAGCAGGCCGTCGAGGCCCACATGTACGGCCTTGAGGTCGATGTCGATGCCGAAGCCGTCACCCGCCGCCGTGATCTCCGAACTCCCGCAGGCGAAGCCGCCGCCCCCGATGTCCTTCATGCCGATGGCGATGCCCAGCTCGCGGGCGCGATCGCGGACGGCCTCGTTGGCTTTGCGCATGGCCAGCACGTTCTTGAGGAACGGGTCGGGCACCTGGACGGCTCCGCGGTCCTCGGCCTGCTCCTCCTCATCGAGGATCTTGCTGGCGAAGGCCGAGCCGCCGAAGCCCGAGTCGTCGGTGGGCTTGCCCACCAGGATCAGCACGTAGGGCTCGTCATGCGCCTCCGGCGGCACGGCCGAGTGGATGATCTCATCCTCGGCGACGATCCCCACCGCGACCACGTTGACCAGACAGTTGTCGTCGAAGGTCTCGTCGAAGTAGACATCGCCCCCCAGGTTGGGCACGCCCAGGGCGTTCCCGTATTGCCAGATGCCGTCAACCACGCCGGCGACGATCCAGCGGGTGCGGTCGGCGTTCTCGCCCTCGGGGTCGCCGAAGCGGAGCGGGTCGGCGGTGCCGAAGACGCGCGCGCCCATGCAGTCAACATCGCGGACGATGCCGCCGATGCCGGTGGCCGCGCCTTCGTTGGGCAGCACCTGCGAGGGGTGATTGTGGCTCTCGTGGGCGATCACGATGCCCCAGCGCCGCCCCTCATGCTCGGTGAAGAACACGATCCCTGCGTCCTCCTGCGGGCCGAGGATCACGTTAGGGGCATCGTTGGGCAGCAGCCTGAGCGAACTGCGGCTGCTCTTGTAGGAGCAGTGCTCGCTCCACTCCACGTTGAAGACATGCAGCTCGACGAGGGTGGGGTCGCGCCCGATCAGCTCGGCGATGCGGCGCGCTTCGCCCACGGTCAGCCCGATGCCGTGCTCGCGCATCAGGCCCTCCAGCTCTTCGTCGCTGAGCTGCGAGACGGCTACCTGTCGGTCCTCAAGCTCCATCAGTGCTCTCCTTGTCGGTCAATGACCGCCTGCGTCGTGCGCTGCGCGGAGGCCGCATGATACACCATCTTCGGCTCTGCTGTCGCCCCGCGCACGGCCGGTCGGCCCGGGCGCGCCGACCTCACCGGCCATCCTCACACAATCCGCTTCCCGGTCTTGATGACGTGCTCCGCGAAGCTCCCCTTCGGCGGGTCGTGCAGCGCCCACTCCGGGAAGAAGTGGGGCTCGAGTTCCAGCCCTTCGGCCAGCCGCAGGGCGGTCATGAGACGGACCCGGTCCATCAACCTCATGTCCTCGATCCCGGGCGAGAAGATGGCCAGGTCAACGTCGCTGTAGTCGTGCGTCGCGCCGGTGAGTTGCGACCCGAACAGGTACACGGCCGAAACCTGCAGTCGCCGCCGCAGGAACGCGATCGCACTGTCGATCACTTCGCGCAATCGAGCCTGCTCAACAGCCATTGCCGCACCTCCCCGGTCGCTGCCATTAGGCCCGCGGCCTCGTGCTCGGCAAGCGCCGGGGCCCCCATGTCGGGGTAGCGCACGCCAAGATAGAGCGCCGTCAGGTCGGCCAACAGTTGCTCATGGTCCGCCGAGAGATCGAGTCCCAGCAGCCTGGCCAGACGCAGAAGGTCGTGCGTACGCGGAGGCAACTCACCGGTCTTCTCCACAAGCAGTCCCTTGACGGTCTTCTCGAGCGACTGCTGACAGGATACGGCCACGTGCCCGAAGTGACCGGTCGCCAGGAGGTCCCGGGCGGCCGCGAAGTCGTCCTCCGCAATTGCGAGCCACTTGGCCGTCTCGTCTCTCATGGTCGCTCCGCTTCGTCGTGTCGGCGATCAGACGATCCGCTTCCCGGTCTTGATGACGTGCTCCGCGAAGCTCCCCTTCGGCGGGTCGTGCAGCGCCCACTCCGGGAAGAAGTGGGGCTCGAGTTCGAAGCCACAAGCCATCTGCAATTCAGTCGCGAGGCGCACGCGGTCCATGAACGTGAGCCGTTCCGCATCCGGGGTGAACACCGCGAGGTCGATATCGCTCCAGTCGTGCGACTCGCCCGTCGCCTGCGAACCGAAGAGCACAGTGGCGGAAATCGTGATTCGCCCACTGAGGAAGCGGACGGCGGCATCGATCATCTCGCTGACTTGAGCTGTTGGCGAAGCCACTCGCACACCTCCTCGGTGGCGGCCAGGTACTCCTCCGCGCCCATCTCGTCTGGATCGAGAGCCTCGGCGGGCACTTCGCCGGGGTACCGGGCCATCAGGTAGGCATTGCTCAGGTCGGCGAACAGCTTCACCTGCGACTCCGTCAGGCCCAGCCCGATCATTGAGGCCAGCCGCGGCAGTGAATGCGTGCGTGGCGGGTGTTCGCCCCGCTCAGCGACCAGAGCCTTCAGCAGCTTCTCGATGGCCTGCTGGCAGGTTATCAGCGCCCACGCGTCATGACCCAGACGCGCCATGTCCTGGGCCACCGCGAGGTCACGGTCCGCGTACGCGACCCACTCGGCGACGTGGTCCGGAAGATCCTGCCGACCCGCGTCGTCGCCAACGCCCTTGCTATCGTTGCCGTCTCGGGCCATGTCCCCAATCCTCGCGACACTGCCTGTTCCCTCAGCTTCCGCCCGGCTCCCACATGTTCAGGTCCGTCCCCACCGTCTGCTCGGGCTTGAGCGCCCTGGCGTGGCCGTCCACGAAGCCGAACACCGCCAGCTCGTTGTGCCGCGCCTTGACGCGTGACAGCCGATGCTGCACCCACGATGCCCCCGGCTGCGCCAGCGTGCTGTCGATCTCGAACAGCAGGATCGTCCGGCTGTGGTTCGGGACGTTGGTCAGCTTGCTGGTCATCGCGCCCGGACTCCAGCCGAACGCAGTGTTGTATGTCAGCCGGTAGTTCAGCCCGTAGCTGTGCGGCAGGCACGTGGCCCGCGCGGTCGCCGTCGGCGACGGATCGTTCGGGCAGATCAGCACCTGCTCGCTCTCCATGTACGGCTGCAGCAGCACACACCAGGTGTAGCCCCGGCTGGGCGGCGGCGCGCCGCGGCTGAAAGCCGGCACCAGGCGCCGGTCGTGGTCGTCGGCGTACATCCGCGCCGCGGCCACGATCTGCCGGACATTCGACACGCAGGCGGCCCGGCGCGTCAGCTCGCGCGCCTGCGGAAACACCGCCAGGACGATCGCCGCGAGAATGGCGATAATGGCGATGACCACCAGCACCTCGATGAGTGTGAACCCCGCCCGCCACGAGCGGCCCGCCGGCGCCGCATGAGCGTTCATCAGCGCATTGCCTCCCGTCCGGTGTCCTTCGCCCCGATGCGCGCGAATCCTCTGTGCGGGAGGCCCCGGCGACGGCCGGCGCGAAATCGCCCGCAGCCTGCGCGTATGAAGGGTGGCCGGTGCATGGAGATCGGGCGGTTCCAGCGGATCATCAACGAGACCTACGGCGAGCGCGACGCCGAGCGCGGGCTCGAGCGCACCTTCATGTGGCTCATCGAAGAGGTTGGGGAGCTGGCGCGCGCGCTGCGCTCGAGCGACCATCAGCGCAAGCTCGAGGAGTTCTCGGACGTGCTGGCATGGCTGACCACCACCGCGAGCCTGGCGGGCGTGGACATGGAGGAGGCCGCGCGGCGCTTCGAGCGCGGCTGCCCCAAGTGCGGCGCGGCGCCCTGCGTATGCGTGCGCGGCGAGGGGCGGTCGTAGGGCCGAACCGCCCCCTCTCGACGGCAGAGGCGCCGCTGGCACCCAGACGCGACATCCTTCCCAACGACATCCGTCGCCGCTGCGCCCCATGACGCCCGCGGGCGCAGGAGGCGCTCGCGTCCCCGACGCGAGCGGCGACGGCGCTCCGGCGCGGACGCCGTGCCGACCGCCGGGAGGCGCAAGGCCGCGCCGCCACCGGCGAGGCGCGCGCAGGTCGCTGCGAAGCAGCGGACGGAGCGCGCGAGCCGGCCGCGGGCGCCCCGG
>CAZTZN010000156.1:0-11389 GCA_964617715.1 uncultured Armatimonadia bacterium
TGGCGGAAGATGGGGGCGATGTAGTAGAGCTTGACCAGCCGCTCGCGGTCCTGACCCTGCAGGTTCTCCTCGAGGAAGGCGCGTACGGCCGGCGCAGTGCCTTCGGCGCGCAGGGTCAGACTGCGCCCGCCCTTGTCCTCGAAGGTGTACATCTCCTTGGAGACGATGTCGGTGTCCTCGCCCACCGAGCGCACGAACAGGTCGGTCTCCTCGAAGATGGGCGTGCGAATCTCGCCGTAGTCGAAGCGCCGACAGATGTCGCGGAAGGTGTGCTCGACGAAGCGCCAGCGCGGCGCGGCGTCGGGCAGGATGTCCTGGGTGCCTTTGGGCCTCTGGTAGGGCATTGCGAATCAGCTCATCTGCGGCGTGGGGATCCCTCGCACAGGGCGGTCTGGCCGGCGCCGGCTCAGGAGCCGTCCCTGTCCGCGTTCTCGTCTTCCCGGGGCAGCAGCTCGCCGTCCAGCGCCGCCTCGGCAAGCTCCAGGTAGTAGGGGTGGCGCGAGAGCACAAAAAGCTGGTAGCACAGGCCGAGCAGCAGGAGCTGGATCGCGTGCATGACCGGCAGCCCCATGATCACGCTGACGACGGCGGTCAGCCCGATGGCGATGCCCATGAGCGTGATCGAGTCGGCCGAGGCGCGGATGGAGCGCAGCGCGATATCGGCGTTGCTCTGCAGCGCCGAACGGTGCGCTCTGCTCTGCGCCCACGAGAGCGGGTTACGGCTCTCGTCTCCGCCGGCGGCGCGGAAGATCCGGCGCGCCAGACGGTCGGTGTCGGTCCAGTGGCCGTCGAGGTAGAAGCCGGCGAGGAAGACCGCCGCTCCCACTCCCAGCACGATCTCGAAGGCCAGGCGCGTGGCCTGCTTGCCGCTGACCGGTCCCACCGGCCCCCACGTGGCCAGCAGCAGGGCGATCACGGCGCAGGCGGCCAGGGGCGTGATGCCCCAGACCATCCAGCGGTGCAGCAGATGCTCTCTCAGTGCCTGCATCTTGTCGGGCTCCTGTGCCATGATCCTCGGTCTCCGCGCCCGCACGTGCGCCCCGCAATACGAGCAATGGGCCGGCCCTGTCCCGGCCCATGAAACATGTGTCTCCTGAGAATGCGAGTATATCATCGGGCCGGTGGGGAGTCAACGAACGTGAATGGGCCAACGGTGGCGGGCGAGGGCGCCCGCCGCACAGTCGCCGGCCCGGGTCTTCAGTGGACTCGCGAGACCGTGGGCGCGATCGGCAATCCGCGCTCAAGTTGGCGGCACCCTCGCGCAATTGACTTGCGGGCGGACCGGGGATATAATGCTCCGAGAAAGGAAGTGCGCGGCGTTGGAGAGAATGTGGGCGCCGTGGCGTATCGACTACGTCACGGGCGACAGGCCGTCCGGCTGCGTGTTCTGCGCGAAGACCAAGGCGAACGAGGACGACCGGCATTTTGTTCTGTACCGTGGCGAACGCAACATCATCGTGCTCAACACGTACCCGTACAACAGCGGCCACCTGATGGTGGTCCCGGATGAGCACGTCGGCGAGCTGACGGAGTTGTCGCCCGAGGTGCGGAGCGAGCTGTGGGAGCTGACTGGGCTGGCGGTCCGTGCACTCAAGGAGGCCCTCGCCCCCCACGGGTTGAACATAGGTATGAATCTGGGCGAGGCGGCCGGTGCGGGCATCAGCGACCACCTGCACATGCACATCGTCCCGCGCTGGCACGGAGACACGAACTACATGACCTCGTGCGCGGAGACGCGCGTGGTGCCGCAGAGCCTCGAGGACAGCTATCGCCAGCTCCGCCCGGTCGTGCAGCGGCTGGCATCGGAATCGCAGCAGACCTGACGCGCCTTTGAAAGGGGAAGGGCGATGCGACGGCGCTCCGTTGTGATGGCCCTGATCGCGATCATCACGCTCGGCGCTTGTCTGATGGCGAGCGCACAGGGAGTGAGATTCATCACTCCCCAGGATGGCGACACCGTGCGGGACATGGTCCGGCTCCAGGCGACCAAGCCGAGCCCCGACGAGGGCTGGATCTCCTACAAGATCGAGAGCGGCGGCCGGGGCGACTTCGTCGGCGCGGTGGTGTCTCCGTTCACCTACGTGTGGGACACGCGGGCGCGCGGCGAGGACGGCAAGGAACTCTATGCCGACGGGCAGTACACGCTGACTGCGGTGGCGATGTCTCCCAGTGGCCGCAAGGTCGGTGAGGTCTCGATCACTGTGACCCTCAAAAACGCCCTGTCCGCCTCGGAGGCCCCGCGGCAGGTGCCGCTGATGCTGTGGTATGAGCGCAACCAGCAGGCGGCCTACCGGGCGGAGGCGACGTGGCGCATCCGCCCCGCCGCGAACGAGGAAGAGCCCGAGGACGTGTACGCCATCGCCAAGAACTACGATGGCGCGCTGGTCTCGAACTGGAGAAACCTGGTCATGAGCCCGTCCGTGGCCGCCGGACACGCGGTGCTGCACGTGGTGGTCGGCTCCTCGGGGGCGCAGGCGGGCACCAGCGAGGTCGAGGCGCTGGCGCGCGCGGGCAAGGTGCACACCTACCGCGCTCTGCGCAACGGCGAGATGCGCCTCAAGCACAGCGATGAGACGCCGTTCGAGCTGGCCGAGATCTCGGTGCCGCTGGGCCGGCAGATGGTGCGCGTGGGCGACACATGGCGCGGCCCCATCACCATCTGGCCCGATCCGCTCAAGGGCACGGTCAGCTCCGGCGGCATGGGCGGCGACATGGGCATGATGGGCATGGAGACCATGGGCATGCCCATGGAGCCGATGATGGACGTAGGGATGATGCCCGGCGCCATGCCCGGCGCGGGCCCCGAGGGCGAGATGGGGGGCACGGGCGCCGCGGCCGAGACCCAACCCCCGACCAAGATCGAGACCCGGACCGTCCCCGCGACGCACACCGTCGAGGGCTTCGAGTGGGTCATGGGCCAGCCGACGGTGCGCATCCGCAGCACCTTCAGCGTGCACGACGACAAGATCACCATCCCCACCGGCGGTGGCGGCGCGCTCGGCGGCGAAGTCTTCGGCGGTATGCCCGGCGAGATGGGCGGTATGCCGCCTGAGGCGGGGATGATGGGCATGATGCCGGGCGGCTTCGGCGACACCGGCGCGGCCATGGAGGGTGGCATGATGGGCGGCGCCGGCGGGGTCGAGCACGACACCTCTTACACCGGCGAGCGCATCACCTACTGGGCCTACGAACTCAACCGCCCGATCCGCATCGTGGACACCATCGTCCACACCCTCGAGATCGAGCGCCAGGCGCAGATGGGCGAGATGGGCATGGGCACAGAGATGGGCATGATGGGCATGCCCATGGAGCCGATGATGGGCATGCCCCCGGAGCCGGGTATGATGCCGCCGGGCGCGGTGCCGCCGGGCGCCATGCCCCCGGGCGCCATGGCGCCGGGCATGGAGGGCATGATGATGGGCCCGGGCGAATTCGGCATGGGCGCGGGCATGGGCCAGATGGAGCCGCCGGAGCCGATGAAGGTGCGCGTGACCATCAGCCTCGTGATCCAGGAGACCGATCTGTGAGGCGGGCCGCGCGGGGGAGATGGCTCTGTGCCTGATGCGATGACGTCGCGTGGCGGTGGCCGTGGCCTGAGGGCCGCGGCCCCGTCGGTTCTCGCGGTGCTGGCCGTGCTGCTGCTCGTCGGCCCGGCCGTGGTGCCTTCCGCGCGGGCCGACCCCGACGGTGGAGGTCGGCGCACCAACCTGCAGGTGACGCTGTGGCGCACCGGGGTCCCGGGACAAACGGAGGCCCTCAGCGAACTGGTCTTCAGCTTCCAGCGGCGTAACCCCGACGTGATCGTGTGCCTGGAGTGGCAGCCCGCCGACCTCGCCGGGGAGTGGCTGCGCCGCTGGATCGGCGGCTACCGCAGCCACGCTCCGGATGTCACGGTGGCGTCCGACCTGTGGGTCTGGGACCATCGGGCGGAGCTGCTGCGCATGCCGGACGACCTGCGTGCCCGGCTGATTGATGAGCTGGAGCCGGGGGTGCTTGCACGCGGCGGCGGGGTGCCACGCGGTGTGCCGTGGGCGGTAGCCACGCCGGCGATATACTACCGCGCCGACCTGCTCGCTGAGGCGGGGCTGGCGCCTCCGGAGACTTTTGCACAGCTTGTCGAATGTGCCCGCGCGCTGGCGCAGCCGCCGGAGCGTTTCGGGCTGGGGGTGCCCGCGCCCGGCGCCGGCGGCGAGGAGCTGCTGCACGCCCTGGGACTGGCGCTGGCGCCGCCCAAGGGCGAGGACGACTCCTCCGCGGTGGAGCAGAGCCGGCTCCGGCGGGCGTTGGAGCTGCTGGTGGACCTGCAGGCGAAGGGCGCACTGCAGCCCGAGGTGCTCACCTGGGGCGAGCGAGAGTTGGTCGAGGCCTTCGCGCAGGGGCGGCTGGGCATGGTCATCGGGCGCCCGTGGATGGCGCAAGTACTGCGGGCCCGCGCGGATGCGGAGCCGGTGGAGTGGGCGGTCGCGCCGCTGCCCCGGGAGGATGAGGGCTGCGGCACTGTGCACGTGGACTGGCTGTTCGCCTTCACCGACACCGACCGTGCCGACAACGCCCTGCGCTTCCTGCGCTTCATGGCCGAGCGCGAGAGTCAGCGTGCTCTGGCGATGCTGTGCGGGGTGCCGGCGTTGCGCTCGCTGTCCGGAGAGCTGGCGAGGACGTCACCGTGGTCGGGGCACATCCCGGCGTTGCGGCATGCGGACGGCCTGCCCCTGGGCCGCTGGAGCCACCTCCGCGAGCGCCTGGGCGGGGCGCTCGCGCTGGCGCTGAGCGGGCGTATGACGCCGGCCGAGGCGCTCAGGCCCCCCGATGAGGAAGGCGATGCCGGGATGCCGTGACCGGGCGTGGAGCATCCGCCGGATTGCCGGCAGCTCAATCGGGGTAGCGCACCGTCTCGAAAACGCGCGCCCGGTCCGGAGGCCACACTATCCTGATGACCCGCCCCATGATCTGATCCACCGGCACGGGACCGTCGTCCCGGCTGTCTTCGCTGAGGTTGCGGTTGTCGCCCATGACATACACGGAGCCCTCGGGCACCTCCGCCGGCATGGGCGGTGCTACCCTGGGCCGTTCCTTCAGGTAGGGCTCGGGCAGCCATTTGCCGTTGAGCCAGACATTGCCCCCTGCCACCAGCAGGCGCTCGCCGCCCAGGCCGATGACGCGCTTCACCCAGGGGGTGCCGTCGGGGGCGGTGAATACGATAAGGTCGCCGCGCTGCGGCGGGTGCTCGAGGTCATAGGCGTGCAGACGCAACAGGTAGTAGTCCGCGACCTGCAGCGTCGGCTCCATCGACCGGCTCACGACGTAGCCGAAGCGGACCACGTGGGTGAACAGGTACCACAGCGAGAACGCGAACACCACCGGGACGACAACACGCACGGCCACCAGGGCTCCGCGTCGTCTGCGGATTGGCTCGGCTGACGGGGACATACCCCACCTCCACGGGCGACCGCCCGCGCGGGTGACAGTGACCTTCGGTGGCGCGGGCAGTGACGGAACGATTCTATCGCGCGCCGCAGCGCCCGTCAATGACACCGGGAACGCGTGGGCGCGAGGGAACCGCATCCGCGGTCGGGTGTCAGGGCCCACGTGCGGCGCGTTCCGCCGCCACAGGTTCGGGTGCGGGAAGCAGCCGGGACGGGAGAAGAAAAAAGGGTTCTGAACCGAGAAGGAGAAACTTCAGAGGGCGAGGAAATCCCGTAAGCCATGGCCGGGCGCGGACCGGTTGGGTCCGCGACCGAGGTCCAATTCCGTCGGCTCGGTCGCTGTCCGATGACATCCCTGCTTCTTGGCCGATGGCTGGAAAGGATGGCGTAGGCTTAGCGATGATCAATAAGGAACTCGTAAGCAAGCTGTACGAGGGTGCGGACCGGTTGGAAGCGGGCGCCGAAGTGCAGCGGCAGATCACGCTGCCGTGGGGGCAGGCGGCACGCATCAGCTACCGCAACGTCACCATGCGCCTGGGCCGGGCGATGATCACCGGCGCCGGGGTGGTGCTGGGTATCGCCTTCTTGTGTTCGGTGTGGACGGCCAAGGTCGCCCAGGACGGCATCGACCGCTTCGAGGCCCAGAGCGCAAGGTACGTCGGCGGCGAGGACGCCGCACTGGCGCCCGGGGCCGAGGAGGCCGAGGCCGAGGCCAAGGCCCGCGCCGCCCGCCAGGCGTGGCTGGTGGTGATGTCGCTGCTGGTGTCGGCCGTCGGCATCACCAACTCGATGCTGATGTCGGTGACCGAGCGCTACCGAGAGATCGGCACCATGAAGTGCCTGGGGGCGCTGGACGAGTTCATTGTCCGCCTGTTCCTGATCGAGTCTGCAGTGCTGGGCATCTTGGGCTCGTTCATCGGCGCCATTATCGGCGTGCTGGTGATGCTCATCGGCTACACCCTCAAAGAACGCGGCGTCGCAGCGATGATGGACTGGGGCCAGATGGTGGAGTACATCCTCATCGCCCTGGCCATCGGCACCTTCCTGTCGCTGATTGCGGCGGTGCCGCCCGCGATTCGCGCGGCGCGCATGCCGCCGGCGGCCGCGCTGTCCACCGAGATCTAGCGAGAGCTTTGACTACGGGCCGGCGGCCGCCGCGCCGGCCACGGAGGAGAACACGCAATGGCCAGAATCGAGTGTCCTCAGTGCCACTACGTGATCGACACACCCGGAATCGTCACCGTCTGCCCGAAGTGCAACGCCGATCTGCGTGGCGTCATGGAAGAGTTGGCACATCGGCGTGAGAAGATGCGCGACGTCGCCCACGACGACTCGGTCACCACGCACGAGTTCATCGTGCGCACCAAGGATCTGGAGAAGATCTACATTATGGGCGAGGTGGAGGTGCCTGCGCTCCGCGGCGTGGAGATCAACATCCGGCGTGGCGAGTACTTGTCGATCATGGGGCCGTCGGGCTCCGGTAAGAGCACGCTGTTCAACATGGTCGGCGGCCTCGACAAGCCCACCCGCGGCACGTGCTTCATCGAAGAGGTGGACATGGCCCAGCTCGACGCCTTCGAGCTGGCCTGGCTGCGCTGCCGCAAGATCGGCTACATCTTCCAGACCTTCAACCTCATCCCGGTGATGACCGCGCTCGAGAACGTCACCCTGCCCATGATCTTCGCGGGGATGAGCAGCGACGAGATGATGGAGCGCGGCGCCATGTTGCTCGACCTGGTCGGCCTGGGCGACCGGCTGCACCACAAGCCCTACGAACTGTCGGGCGGCCAGCAGCAGCGCGTTGCGGTCGCGCGGGCTCTGGCCAACGCGCCCGCCATCATCCTGGCCGACGAGCCCACCGGGAACCTGGACCTGCAGACCGGCAAGGAGATCATCGACCTGCTCAAGGAACTCAACGTGGAGAGCGGCGTCACGATCATCTCGGCGACGCACGACCTGAAGATGATCGACGTCTCCGACCGCGTGGTCCACATTCGCGACGGTCAGGTCGAGCGCATCGAGGACCGCGCCGATATCGACCTCGAAGTGGGCGGCCTCGGCGAGTAGTAGCGGACCGGGCGCCCCACAGGCCACGGGCAGGTGGTACCGGGCGCGCAGTGGGGTCGCGTGCCCCCCGCGCCGGCGCGGTCGCGGATGAGCAGTCTGGCTGGCGCGCGGCCTTATCGTCGCGCGCCACGCCTCTCTGTGTGATGTCCGCGTAGCCCGTGGCGTGACCGATGTGCGCAACTCTCCGGAGGCGGTGAAGGGAACTTGCTCCGTCCACTGTGGGCCACAGTAGCTGCCGCAAGCATCCTGGCGCTGTCGATCTCCGGCCTGCCCGGGTTCGCGCAGGGCGGGCATGAGGAGGAGATCGTTCTCGAGTCAGACACCGACTACGAGATGGCGGCCTCCATCATCGACGAGGAGGAGATGCGCGACCTGATCGCTGACCTGGAGGCACTGGGGTCGCGGGTCACCGGCTACCCCGGCTGCCATGAGGCCGCGCGCATGGTCGCCGACGGCTTCCGGCGCATCGGCCTGCAGGACGTGCACACCGAGACCTTCCCTGTAGTCGTCCCCGTGGCCCGTCCCGATGAGCAGGGCCGGCACGCCTCCATCAGCGTAGATGGCACCGATACCAGCTTCGCCATGCTGCCCATGTGGCCCAACCTGGTGCGCACCCCCACCACCCCTGAGGACGGCATCCGCGGTAATCTGATCTACGCCGGCCCCGGCAACCTGCGCGCCTTCAACGGTCAGGAAGTCACCGACTCGATCACCATGGTGGACTTCAACTGCCAGGCCGAGTGGTTCAACGGGCCGCTGCTGGGCACGCGAGCAGTGCTGTTCATCGAGCCCGAGGAGACCATCCGCGGCGAGGCCGAAGCCAAGTTCCTGTCGATCCCGGTGGATATCCCCCGCTACTGGATTCCGCGCGAGGCGGCCGACACCCTCATGGGCCTGCTGCTGGAGCGCGATGAACTGCCGGTCACCATCCACTGTGACATGGCCTGGGAGCGAGTGCAGGGCGAGAATGTCATCGCCCGCATCGAGGGCACCGACCCGCGGCTGAGCAACCAGCAGGTGGTCATTCAGGCCTACTACGACTCGATCTCAATCACCCCCGACCTGGCCCCCGGCGCCGAGAGCGCCTGCTCGATCGCCGCGATGATGCAGCTCGCGAAGGCCTTCAAGGAGCAACCGCCCAAACGCAGCGTCATCTTCCTCGCCACCTCCGGCCACTTCCAGGCCCTCACCGGCACCAAGCAGTACATCCATCAGTTCATTCGCGGCGCCTACGGCGAGCGCCGCGTCAGGCACATGTTCGACCTCGTCAACGACGCGCGCGCCGAGCTGGAGGACGCCATCGCGCGGGTGTGGGAGGAGCCCGACAGATACCAGCAGGAGGAGCCCAAGACCGACGAGGAGCTGGCGACCGAGCGCATGCGCGCGCTCGGGCGCATCGCCCGGGCCATCCACCTCGCGTCCAAGAATGGCCACCGGCTGCTGAAGACCGTGCGCGCCGCCGAACGCGCCGGCCGCGACGCCCCCAACCGCGGCGTGCTCGTCGAACGCCAGCTCAGTGATGAGGAGCTGGACGAGCGCCTCGAGCTGATCGCCGAGTTCAAGGCTGCGGTTCCGCGCATTGAGCAGGCGGTGGACAACGCGCGGCAGATCGTGCGCGAGGCCCGACGCATGCGGCGCGACGCGCCTCTGGCCGAGAAGCAGGCGGCACTCGACCGCGTCGAGGAGGCAGCGTGGCAGCTCACCGAGGCGCTGGACTTCTCCGACAAGATGATCTACCTGTGGTTCTCGCTCGACCTGTCCAGCCACAACAACACCTTCGGCATCTTCTACAAGGGCTACTACTACGACTTCAGAGAGAGCATTCAGTGGAAGTTCTCCGACATCGGCAAGAAAGCCCGTGAGTACTCTGACCTGATCTCCGCCGCACTGGGGGTGCCGGTGCGCCTGGTCGATGGCATCAACGCCATCCAGGGCAAGAACTGGCGCACCTACATGGCCGGCAAGCTCGCCATGTCCCACGAGGTAGCCACCCTCGCCGGCATACCCGGCCTGGCCTTTGCCACAGTCAACGACTCGCGGCCGTGGGTGGACACCCCCATGGACTACATCGAGAACGTGCAGCTCGAGAATCTCGTCGAGCAGACCCGCTTCCTGGCATGTCTGCTCATGGACATGGTCTCGCTCGACGACCCGCGCGACCTCTACGATCTCGAGCTGTCGGACGACTTCGTGGAGATCAAAGGCCGCGCCGTGCAGTTCGACCCCGAGGAGAGCCTGTTCCCGGATGACCCGGTAGTAGGTTCGGTGGCGGTGGCGCGCACCGGCACCAAGAGCGCGATGGGCGTGCGCAGCGAGATCTTCGACATGGTGGACGAGGACGGCCGCTTCACACTGCTGGGGCTGCCCAACTCGCGCGCGCGCGGCGGCACCATTACCGTCGAGGCCTATCTGCTTGACCCGGAGGATGGGCGCGTGGTGATGGCCCCGGACATGGGGGTCACCGGCGCCGAGCAATACCCGAACAAGGTGGCGATGGACCAGGACGTCAAGCCGGTCACCGTGGTCATGTTCGACTGTAAACCGGTCGCCATCTTCGACATGGTGGACCAGCGCTTCTTCCAGCTCCTGCGCGAGATCCAGGTCTACGACGCGCAGACCGATGCGGCTCCCTACGAGTACGGCTACTGCCTGCCGCTGCCGCCCCAGCAGTTCACGTCGTCGTACGAGCCGGTCGCCGTCGTCTACGCCCCCTCCGGCACCAAGGTCAAGATCACCATGGGCGCCAGTCTGCTGGGCCTGCGCTTCCTGCTGGTGAACCCGACCGAGCGCGAGGAGCTGGGCGAGGGCTACCTGGTCGATCGCTACCCATCGCTGTTCGCCACGCCCTATCGGGTCGCCACGGACATGTGGCTGCTCGACGACACGCGCATGGCCGACATGTCCAGGCACGGCATCACCAACCAGCGTGTTACCAACTCGCATGAAGAGGCTGCAAAGTACCTCACGCTGGCCCAGCAATTCCTGCGCGAGCGCAACTACGACGACTTCTTCACTGCGGCGCGCACGGCGTGGAGCTATGAATCGCGCGCCTACCCGGACGTGCGCAAGACCGCTGATGACGTGGTCAAGGGCGTGCTGTTCTATCTGGCGCTGCTCATGCCCTTCGCGGTCTTCGCCGAGCGTCTGTTCATCGGCGCGCGTGAGATCAAGGGGCAGATCATCGGCACGGTGGCGTTCTTCATCGGCATCTTCATCCTCATCGCTCTGGTGCACCCGGCCTTCGCCATCACCTTCACGCCGATGATCATCCTGCTCGCCTTCATCATCCTGGCGCTCACCGTGGTGGTCATCGGGATCGTCGTGCAGAAGTTCGAGGAGCAGATGCGCGAGGTGCGCTGGGAGCAGACCGGCGTGCGCGAAGCCGACGTGGGGCGCCTGTCCGCGTCCGCGGCGGCCTTCAGTCTGGGCATCTCCAACATGCGCCGGCGCAAGATCAGGACGCTGCTGACCTGCAGCACGCTGGTGCTGCTCACCTTCACGGTGTTGTCCACCACCTCGATCAAGCAGACCATGCGCAGCAACCGCATCCGGCTCCCGCACACCGCCGCCTACAACGGCATCATGATCCGCGACAAGACCTGGACGCCCATCGGCGAGCCCACCGCGCGCGTGATGGCCAACGAGTTCGGCGAGCGCTACCCGGTGGCCCCGCGGGCGTGGTACTTCTCCGCACGCGTCGGCGAGCAGTCCTTCGTGAACGTCTCCCGCGCCGGCGCCTCCTACGCCGCCACCGCCATGGTCGGGCTCACCCCCGACGAGCAGCTCATCACCGACCCGGAGAGCGCGCTCAAGCCCGGCGGCCGCTGGTTCACCGACAACGACACGCTCGCGTGCATTGTCCCTCAGGAGATGGCCGACAAACTGGCCATCCAGGCTGA
>CAZTZN010000157.1:0-11300 GCA_964617715.1 uncultured Armatimonadia bacterium
CGGGTCGCTTCCGTCCGGGCCTCGCCGCAGCGGGCCCTGAAGCAAGGGTAGATCCAGGTGCCGATGACCACCACGAGCACCATGCCGCCCAGGCCCAGAGTGAGGAACGCCTTCAGATGCGGAACGTCTCGCAACATGCGTTCATCCTTCTTTCGGTCTCAAGCGGCGTGGGCACAGAGCTTTGCGTTTCCACTCGCAGTACCAAGCGACTGGTGACAGAAGCATTGCAGCCCGAGCGGCTCTTGAGTTTGTTGCATCTGCGTCTCGAGCGCGTGCGTAAGCGTAAGTCTAACCTTCCTCAAGGCCTGGTGTCAACTTGGGAGACAGATACTTCGGGCCCGCCGACCGTCGCGGGTCTGCCAAGCGTTCGGCGGGCGGGAGGCCCGCACTCACTTGAGGAGGAAGTAACCTCCAGGCCGATGCCGTTTCGCACCGACGCCCTGACAGGAGATTTGGCTCATGTTTGAGACGGCCATCCGACTTCTGCTGACCTGCGCGCTGCTGTCGCTGGCGGTGGGGCTGGCCCACGCCGGACGCGATGGTGGCGGCTGCTACAATGCCGAGCGCGTGGCGAACCTGCGCGCAAACGTCGAGCGCTTCGACTGGGCGCGCGCCCGGCGCGACGCGGCCGTGTCACGTGCCGAGCGCTGGGTGGCGATGTCCGACGAAGAGCTGTGGCGGCTGGTGCCCTGCCAGAACCTGCCCCGCGCCATCGACGTGACCATGACCCGGCAGTCGGGCGGCAACCTGCGGCTCGGCTGCCTGGTATGCGGCGAGGAGCTGTTCAAGCACGGGAACTACCCCTACAATCCGGACCACTTCAAGCTGCCGTGGAAGCTCACGTGCCCCTCGTGCGGCGCGGTGTTCCCGACCAACGACTTCGGCGCGTTCTACGAGAGCGCCATCGACGAGCACGGCTGCTTCGACGCCTCGAAGGGCGACCGTAGCCTGCTGTTCAACGCCGAGCACCCCGATCCGGACGATCCGCTGCATACCTGGGGCGTAGACGATGGCTGGGGCTACGTTGATGCCGATGGGCACGAGCACCGGTTCATCGCCTACTACACCTGGAGGCTCTGGCGGCAGATCTACGGGGTGCTGGGCGATCTGGCCAACGCCTACCTCTACACCGGCGAGCCGGTCTACGCTGAGAAGGCCGGAGTGCTGCTCGACCGCATCGCGGATGTCTACCCGGACATGGACTGGGCGCCCTACGCCGAGCGCGGCTGGTTCCACTCCGATGGCGGCAGCGGGCGTGGCAAGATCGAGGGGCGCATCTGGGAGACCGGCGTGATCCGCAACTTCGCGCGCTACTACGACATGGTCGCCGACGGCCTGGACAACCCGGCGCTGCTGGAGTTCCTCGCCGGGATGGCGCAGCGGTACGACCTGCCCGGCGACAAGGGCACGGTCGAGGACCTGTATCACAACATCGAAGAGGGCATCCTGCGCACCGGCGCCGAGGCCATCATCTCGGGGCAGATTCTGGGCAACCACGGGTCACATGAAAGCGCAATGGCGCAGATTGCGATGGCCTACGGGCGCGATCCGGAGATGACGCAGTGGATGGACTGGATCTTCGCGCCTGACGGTGGCGCCATCCCCGGCACTATCGTCGGCCTGACCGATCGCGACGGTGTGGGCGCGGAGGGCTCGCCCAGTTACTCGCTGGGCTGGGCGAGGAACATCGGGGCTCTGGCCGACATGCTGGCCGAATACGAGGCCTACGACAGGCACGACATCTACCGCGACTTTCCGCAGTTCGCCGGTACCTTCACCGCCGGCTACAACCTCCTGGTGCTCGGGCTGTCCACGCCCAACATCGGCGACTGCGGCTCGACCGGCTCGATGGGCAGGATCGCGGCCGCACCGGACTTCATCGCGCGCGGCTACCGCTACCTGCGCGACCCCGAGATCGCCATCGCGGCCTACCGGGCCAATGGCAACTCCGGTGCGGGCCTGCAGCGCAGCATCTTCGATGAAGACCCCGATGCCATCGCGCGCGAGATCGAGGAGATCGGCGCGGCGGCGCAGAGCGATGCCGGCGAGGGCGGCTTCAACCGCGCGGGCTACGGACTGATGTCGCTGGAGAGCGGCACAGGCGAAGACGGTACCGCGTTATGGATGTTCTACGGACGCAGCTTCGGCCATGGTCATCACGATCGGCTCAACGTGGGCCTCTATGCCTTCGGCTACAAGCTCGAGCCCGACCTGGGCTACCCGGAGTTCGCCACAAGCTGGCCCAAGCGCGCGGAGTGGACCGATAACACCATCGCGCACAACACGGTGATCGTGGACGCCTCCCGCCAGCAGGCGAACTGGGGCGGGCACCCCGTGTTCTTCAAGACGCTGCCCGGCCTGTCCGCCGGAGAAGTCCACTCCGAGAACGTCTACGAGCAATGCGACACCTACGCGCGCACGGTGGCGCTGGTGAGCGTCGAGGGCGGCGGGGCCTACGCGCTGGACATCTTCCGTGTGCGCGGCGGGGCCGATCACCTGCTGAGCTTCCACGCCACACCCGGCGATCCGGTCATCGAGGGCCTGCATCCCGTGGCTCAGGGCGAGGGCACCTACGCCGGGCCGGATGTGCCCTTCGGCGCGCGGCAGAGCAGTGACGTGCCACTGGGCTTCTCGTGGCTCTACGAGGTGGCGCGGGACACCGCCCCTCCGGCGAGTTGGGCGCTCGACTGGCATCTCCCCGACGGCTACCGCGGATCGGCCGAGGCGGACAACATACACCTGCGTTACTTCAACCTGACTCAGGCCGATGAGGTGGCACTGGCGTGGGGCGATCCGCCTCAGAACAAGTCCGGCAACCCGAGGCGGCTGCGCTACGCGCTGACGCGACGGCGGGCGGAGGGCGATCAGCCGTTGACCTCAACCTTTGTGTCGATCCACGAGCCGTGGCGCGAGAACCCGATCATCCGCTCGGTCGAGCGACTCGACGCGGGCACCGACGCCGAGGGCTTCGAGGCGGTGGCGGTGCGCATCGAGCTGGCCGACGGCGCGACCGACTACCTGGTGAGCTGCCGGGGTGATGCGCCGATGACCGCGGGCGAGCTGAGCTTCGCCGGGCGGCTGGGCTTGATCCGCGTGCGCGACGGCGTGGTCGAGCGCGCGGCGCTGATAGCGGGCACCGAGCTGGCGCTGGGCGGCTTCCGGCTGACCGCGCCGGCGCCGGCCTTCACCGGCACGGTGGTGCGCATGGACCGCGACATGGAGGCCGACGGGCGCATCTGGGTGGACACCGAGTTGCCGGAGGGCGATGCGCTGGTCGGGCAGTCGATCATCATCGAGAACGACGGCGCGCGCAATGCCTGCTACACCATCGAGCGCGTCGAGCGCGATGCCGGGATGACCATGCTCAGCCTGGGTGACGTCAGCTTCGTGCGTGAGTTCGTGAATCGCAACGACTACTCGGAGGGCTACGTCTACAACTTCGAGGAGGGCGCGGCCTTCACCATCCCCCATCACGCCTACGTGCGGCGCCAGTCGCCGACCGTGCTGGACGTGGCCACGACCGCGCCCGCGGGAGTGTCCGTCGAGCAGTAGGCGCGCACATTTCGTTCGATGGTGGTGACGGCGATGATCCGGTCGCTGATCGTGCTGCTGCTCCTGGCGGCGGGCGCCGCATGGTCCGACGTGCCCCAGGGCTGGTTCGAGTTCCCCGTCGCGGTCCCGGCCGCAGGCAGTGTGGTCGATGTCTCGGCGCTCAACGCCGAGCCCGCGGGCGCGTTCGGCTTCGTGACCGTGCGCGACGGGGTGCTGGTCGATGGCCGGGGCGAGCGCATCCGCTTTCTCGGGACCAATCTGACCTTCGCCGACGCCTTCCCGGATAAGGAGCGGGCGCCTGAGATCGCGCGACGCATGGCGGCGCTGGGCATCAACGTGGTGCGCTTCCACCACATGGACAATCAGTACCGCCCGCGGGGGATTTGGGACCCCGACTCCCCCGACTTCCAGCACATGGATGCCGAGCAGCTCGACCGGCTCGACTGGCTGATCTACCAGTTGCGCGAGCACGGCATCTACACCAACCTGAACCTGCACGTGTCCCGGTGGTTCGGCGAGGCCGACGGCTTCCCCAATCGCGACGCGCGCCCCAAGTACGACAAGGGGCTCGACAACTTCGAGCCACGCATGATCGAGCTGCAGCGCAACTACGCGCGCGACCTGCTCACTCACGTCAATCCCTACACCGGCAACGCCTACGTGGATGAGCCGTGCGTGGCCTTCGTCGAGATCACCAACGAGGACAGCGCGCTGCAGTATGCGCTCGGCACTCAGCTTCACCGGCTGCCCGAGCCCTACGCCGGGTTGTTGCGCGGGCTGTGGGTTGACTGGCTGCGCGGGCGCTATGCCGACACCGATGCCCTGCGCGCCGCCTGGGATGAGGGCTCGGAGCCGCTGGGCGAGGAGATGCTGCGCAACCGCGATTTCGCCGATGGCACCGCCGAGTGGGTGCTCGAGGCGCCGCCGCCCGCGCAGGGGATGCTCGAGGTCGTCGATGACCCCGAGCATGGGCGGGTGCTGCACGCACAGCTCACGCAGGTGGGTGTGCAGCCGTGGCACTTCCAGGTGCACCAGGTCGGCCACACGCTCGAGGACGGGCAGCTCTACACGGTCAGCTTCCTCGCCAAGGCCGACCCGCCGCGCACCGTCCATGTCAACATCCGCTACGACATCGCCGACTGGCGCATGGTCGGGCTCAACGAGCCGGTCGATCTGACGCCCGAGTGGCAACGGTTCACCTTTGCCTTCCGCGCGCGCGAGCCGCTGCCCGAGCACACACGCCTGAGCTTCAACAACCTGAACGTGGTGGGTGACGTGTGGTACGCCGACATCTCGCTGCGCCCTGGCGGCACGGTGGGGCTGCCCGAGGGCGAGAGCCTGGAGGCGGGCACGGTCACGCTGCCGCCGCACTCGGCGACCGCGCAGGCGCAGGCCGACTGGTACGCGTTCGTGATGGAACTCGAGCGCCGCTACACGCTGGGGATGTACCGCTTCCTCAAGGACGACCTGGGCCTGCGGGCGTTGGTGACCAACACTCAGGCGACCTACGGAGGCGTCGGCGGGATCCTGCGTGAATCGCGCATGGACTGGCTGGACGTACACGCCTACTGGCAACACCCGCGCTTCCCCGGGAGGCCGTGGGACTCGAGCAACTGGAACATCCCGAACACGCCGATGACCGCCGCGCTCGGACGCGACACCCTGACCTCGCTCTCAGGCTATCGCTTCGCGGGCAAGCCCTACACGGTCAGCGAATACAACCACCCGGCCCCGAACGACTTCCGGGCCGAGTGCATGCCCATGCTGGGCGCCTGGGCGGCGCTGCAGGACTGGGACGGCGTCTATCAGTTCTGCTACGGGGCGCATCCCGACGACTGGGCCACCTCGGCGATCACCGGGTACTTCCGGATGGTCGGCGACCCGGCCAAGGTGGCGATGTTCCCGGTGGTCGCGAACCTGCTGCGCCGGGGTGACGTCGCACCTGCACCGGGCGAGCTGACCCTGCATCTGCCCGAGGCGCGCGTCGCGGAGCTGGTGCGCGACCACGGCCGCTCGATGGCCGACCTGTGGGCCGGCGTCGGGATCACGCGCGAGATGGCGCTCAACAACCGCCTGGCGGTTGCCTGGACAGACGGTGATCAAGTCACGCTTGAGGGGCGGCCGGTTCCGGCCGATGGGCAGGTGCGTTGGTCGGCGGCCGAGGATGATGGCGGCGTCTTCATCGTGGACACGGAGCGCACCAAGGTCGTGCTGGGGCCGATTGCAGGGCGGACGATCAATCTCGATGGCGTGCGCTTTGAGGTGGGGGAGACCTCGAACGGCTACGCAGCCATTGCGCTGACGAGCATGGACGGGCTGCCGCTGAGCCGGTCTCGGCGCATGCTCATGGTGGCGATGAACCGCGTCGAGAATCAGAACATGGGCTGGGACGAGGAGCGCACCACCGTGGGGCGCGCGTGGGGCAACGGGCCGGTCATCGCCGAAGGCGTGTCGGTCACGGTGACACTACCCGGCCGCGAGGGCCTGTCGGCCTGGGCACTCGACGGCGAGGGCGTGCGCGCCGGGAGCATGACAGTGCAGGGCGACGCCGTGAGCGTCGGCCCGCGGCAGCGCACGGTGTGGTACGAGATCGCGCCGGGGTAGGAGAGATCGCCCATGCGGCGCCTCATGCCGATGGAGGCGTGACTGCTCCGCTCTCGGGTCACTGCAGCTTGCCGGTGGGCCGGATGCACTCCGAGCCTCGCTTGCCGGGAGCTGTGCGTGCGGCTCGCGGGGCCGCTCAGCATGTTCGAGCACCACAACCGCCAGGCGCATGTGAGCGCTCTCGTCACGGACGTTTGCGCCTGGGACCAGGGAGGTACCCCGATGGACTCCGAGCGGGGCGACAGGTCAGTGCGGGTGACGCGCGAAGATGTGGCGCGGGCGGCGCGCGAGATCGGCGTCGTGCCCGGTGACACGCTCTTCTTCCACAGCTCGCTGTCCAGCATGGGCACGGTCATCGGCGGGCCGGATGCGGTCATCGACGGCTTCCTCGACGCCGTCGGGCCCGAGGGCACCGTCGCCGTGCCCACGCTGTGTAACTGGGCGCCCGATGAGCAGCACCTGGTATTCGAGCGCTGGGATCCGGCGACTTCGCCCTCGTATGTAGGCAGACTCACCGAGACGCTGCGCCTTCGGCCCGAGGCCGTCCGCAGCGATCATGCGACGCATTCGGTGGCGGCCATCGGCGCGCGCGCACGAGAGCTGACCGCCGGGCATGGCTCGGGCGGCCTGCGTCCGGGGCCGTTCAGCGCCGAGGCCTTCGCGCGTGAGAGCCCCTGGGAGCGCCTGCGCCAGTGGAACGCCGCCTACTGCTTCATCGGCGTCACCTTCTACGTGTGCACCATGGTGCACTACGTCGAGGCGAACCTGGCCGAGCGGGCGGTGCAGCGCGCCGCGCCCGAGCGTCGCGAGGCGATGGCGGCTGAACTGGCGGCCTGGATGAAGCCCGGGCCCTACCCGTGGATCCGCATCCCCGACCGCGAGGTCATTGAGGGCCTGCTCGCCGAGCGGGGCATCGTGCGCTACGGGCGTATCGGCTCGGCGACCTTCCGCTGCGCGCGCGCAAAGCCCATGGTCGAGCAGTGGATCGCCATCGTCGAAGCCCAGCCGGAGCGCTGGTTCTCGGACGAGTGGCTTGACTGGCTTGAGCGCGGCGGAGGAGGCGACGCCACGGAGCCGCACGGGCCGGAGGAGTGAGGAGCCCACGGCCGAGGACGGCCGTGGCGCGAACGGGGCGGAATCGCTCCGGGGCGCTCTGAGGTCTCGCACGTGAAACGCGCGGCTTGAACACCCGTTCGACTTCGCATATAATGACGGGCGCGGGGAGCGCAGCACTCATCACAGTTCGTGACGCGGCATTGCGATGGACTTCTCCGGCTTCCTCGACCGGATCCGGTCATCCCCCGACTACCGCGGGCAGATTGTCTACGTCCGCGAGGTCTTGGAACGCCAGGCCACTTGGGCCGACCCTGAACAGCCGCTGAGCGAACCGGTCCGACGGGCCCTCGCGGCGCGCGGCATCGAGCGGCTCTACTCCCATCAGGCGCAGGCGCTGGACTTCGCACGCGCGGGCCTCGACCTGCTGGTGGTGACCGGCACCGCGTCCGGCAAGTCGCTGTGCTATCAGGTCCCGGCGATGGAGATGCTGCGCGAAGATCCCGATGCCACGGCGCTCCTGCTGTTCCCCACCAAGGCGCTCTGCCAGGACCAGTTCCGGTCGATGAACCGCCTGCTCGATGATGCCGGTCTGGGCGAGATCGTGGCCGGGGTCTACGACGGCGATACTCCGGGCAACACCCGGCGCAGACTGCGCGAGCAGGCCTCGCTCATCTTCAGCAACCCCGACATGGTGCACGCGGCGGTCATGCCTCAGCACCCGCGCTGGGCCGACTTCCTGTCGCGCCTGCGGCTTATTGTGCTCGACGAGATGCACGTCTACTCGGGGATCTTCGGCGCGAACATGGCCAACCTGATGCGGCGCTTCTGGCGCCTGTGCGCGCACTATCAGAGCGCGCCGCAGGTCATCGGCTGCTCGGCGACCATCGCCAACCCTGAGGAGCTGGCGCGCAGGATCATCGGCCGCCTCGTGCACGTAATCGACGATGACGGCAGCCCGCGCGGGCGGCGCACTTACGTCTTCTGGAACCCGCCGCGCCTGCGAGGCACGCAGTGGCGCTCACGGCGCAGCGCCAACGTCGAGGCTCATGAGCTGATGGCGAGGCTGCTGCAGGAGGGCTGCCCGACCATCACCTTCTCCAAGGCCAAGATGACCGCGGAGATGATCCACCGCTACGTCACCGACGCGCTGCGCGAGCAGGCGCCCGACCTGGTGGGCAAGGTCACGCCGTATCGCGGCGGCTACCTGCCGGAGGAGCGCCGCGAGATCGAGCGCCGGCTGTTCGCGGGCGAGCTGATGGGCGTCTCCACCACGCGCGCGCTGGAGCTGGGCATCGATGTGGGCGGGCTGGACGCCTCGATCGTGGTCGGCTACCCGGGGACGCTGGCCTCGTTTTTTCAGCAGACCGGGCGGGCGGGCCGCGGCGAGCGCGAGGCGCTGGCGGTGCTGGTGGGCCTCGACACGGCGATCAACCAGTACATCATGACCAACCCTGACTACCTCTTCGGCCGACCGATAGAGGAGGCGGTCATCGACGCCGACAACCCGTTCGTGGTCACCGGCCACCTGCGCTGCGCCGCCCACGAGCTGCCGTTGGGCTTCGACGAGGTGCGCATCTTCGGCCGCTATGCCGAGATCGTGCTGGCCGTGCTCGAGGAGAACCGCAAGCTTCGCCGGGCAGGCGACCGATGGTACCACGCGAGTGCGGAGACCCCGCAGCACGAAGTGTCGCTGCGCGCCTGCGACATCGCCAACATCATCATCCAGGACCGGCAGACCGGGGAGACGCTGGGCGAGGTGGCGCGCGGCGACGCCGAGCCGATCCTGCATCCGCAGGCGATCTACATGCACCGTGGTGACACGTACGAGGTGCAGGAGCTGGATATGGAGCGCCGGGTGTGTTACGTGCGCCGCGTCGAAGTGGACTACTACACTCAGCCGATGGGCGGCACCGACGTGCATCACATCGACCATCGCCTGCGCGAGAAGCCCTTCGGCACCGGGACCGCGTACTGGGGAGAGGTGACCGCGTACAGCACCACATGGGGCTACGAGAAGATACACTTCTACGAACTGGATGCCATCTCCCAGCATCGCGTGGACCTGCCCACGCTGGCGCTCGAGACCATGGCCTTCTGGCTGGAGCCCCCCGAGGAGCTGCTCGAACGCGTGCGGCTGGCCGGGCTGGACGTGCACTCGGGCCTGCGCGGCATCGGCTACGCCACGCGCATGCTGCTGCCCGCGTTCATGACCTGCGACACCCTCGACTTCTCGCACTCGGTCGGTTCGGCGAACTCCCCGTGGCAGACGATCTTCATCTTCGAGCGCTACCGCCACGGGCTCGGGTTCACCGAGAAGGCCTACGAGCGCCTGCACGAGATCATGCCGCGCGTGTTCGAGCACGTTAGCGCCTGTGACTGCGCCGACGGCTGCCCCGTGTGCGTGGGGAAGCCGCTGCGCCAGTACGCCACCTGGAACGTCGAGCGCCATGAGGCGCACATCCCGTCGAAGCGCGCGGCGCTGATGATTCTGGAGGGGCTCCTGGGCGACGGGACGAATCTGGACAACCCCGACACCGTGGCGCTCACCGACATGGATGAGCAGGAGCGGTTGCGGCTCGAGGCCGCGCTGCGCCGGCGGCTGGAGCGTATGCGCGAGCCGCAGGTGTTCCACCCGATCGACCCGGAGACGAACGTCACGACTGAGTATCCGGAGGTCGAGCCGGAGGCGGAGCTGGAGAGGCCGGATGTGGCCATCCGGCGCGAACGGCGCACGGACTTCGGGCGGGAGCTGCGGCGGCGCATGGCGAAGAAGCTGACGGATCAGCGGCTGGACGCGCACGCGCCGCGGCACCGGCCCCCTGAGGGCTTCGACGGGGCACATGCCAAGCCGCCGACGTGGTTCCGCGGGCGCCCGCAGGACGCTCACGAGGAGGCCGAAACGCCGCACCCTCGGCCCGAGGCGCCGTCCGAGCAGCCTGAGGCCATCCGGCATGGCGACGCACTGGCGGCCAGAGCGCGGAAGTTGAAGCGGCGGCGTGAGAAGGAGTAGCGTGGATGCCCGAGCCTGAGCAAGCCGTACAGGCGGGGTCGCCCAACCCCGACCAGACCGCCGAAGAGCGACGCACTGTGCGCACCTTCGCGGCCGCGTCGTTCCTCAATGACCTCGGCTCGGACATGATCTACCCGATCTGGCCGCTGTTCATCACTGAGGTTCTGGGCGCGAACATGGCCGTGCTCGGGCTGCTCGACGGCATCGGCGAGGCCACGGTCTCGCTGTCGCAGGCGGCGTCCGGCTATGCCTCGGACCGGATGCGCAGGCGCAAGGTGTTCATCTGGCTGGGCTACCTGATGGGCGCGGTGTCGCGCATCGGGTACGCGCTCGCAATTGCCTGGCAGCACCTGATCCCGTTCCGGCTGCTCGACCGGCTGGGCAAGATGCGCGGAGCGCCACGCGACGCCCTGGTCGCCGACGCCTCGACGAGGGCCACCCGCGGTGGCAACTTCGGGCTGCTGCGCGCCGCCGATCACCTGGGCGCGACCTGCGGCGTGCTGCTGTGCATGCTGCTGTTCCCGCTGCTCGGCCATCGCACGGTGTTCATGATCGCGGCGCTGCCGACCGTGGTGGGGGCAGCTCTGGTCATCTTCATCATCCGCGAGCGGCGAGCGGAGGGCGAGCAGACCTTCAAGGGCCTCAGGCTGGGCGGCCTGAGTCGCGACCTGAAGTTGCTGGTCGGCCTGAGCGCGGTCTTTGCGCTCGGCGCCTTCACCTACTCATTCCTGCTCATCCACGCCAAGCGCCTCGGCGTGGGCGACACCTGGATCCCGGCGTTGTATCTGCTCTTCGCCGTGGCCGCATCGCTGCTCTCGCTGCCCTTCGGACACCTCGCCGACCGGTGGGGCAGACGGCGCGTGCTGGCGCTGGCCTACGGGCTGTGGGGGCTGGTGTGTCTGGTCGCCATCGGGCTTCGGCTCATCTGGGCGATGCCGCTGCTGTTCCTGCTCTTCGGCGCGCACAAGGCCGCTCTCGAGCCCAGCCAGAAGGCGATCGTGGCGGAGATGGCGCCGGAAGGACTGCGCGGGAGCATCCTTGGCGGCTTCAACATGGTGGTGGGCCTGTCGGCGCTGCC
>CAZTZN010000158.1:0-11264 GCA_964617715.1 uncultured Armatimonadia bacterium
GGCAGGGCCGGTCAGGCGACCGGCCGCACGAACGGCAAACGGCGACGGCAACGGCAGGGCCGGTCAGGCGACCGGCCGCACGAACGGCAAACGGCGACGGCAACGGCCGAACGGCAACGGCAGGGCCGGTCAGGCGACCGGCCCCTCCGAACGACAAACGGCAACGGCAACGGCCGAACCGCGACGCGTGGGCCGGTCAGGCGACCGGCCGCGCGAACGGCAAACGGCGGACGACCGATGGCGACGGCAACGGCGGACAGGTCAGGGGCGGGGCCGCCCCGGGGGTGTGAGACGCGCTCGGGGTGAGATGAGGCGCGCAGCGCGCGCCTCATCTCAGTCGCCTGGCCGGCCCATCGTTCCTGGCGGTGGCGGGTCCTCGGGAAAGCGCAGGATGACGAGGTCGCCGGTGTCGTGGACCACCTCGAGGCCCTCGGTGCCCGCGATGGCGGGCGCCTGACGCGCGTCGGCGGCGACCCAGCCGCAGCCGGCCGCGCGCAGGATCGCCAGGCGCTCGGCGTCAGGCGTGTCGGGCGCGAAGAAGCGCTCGGCCATCTCACGCTTGCGTTCGACATCCACCGTCACGTTCCAGTGGCCGTGATGGACGTGCCGCAGGGCGTAGCGCGCCAGGAAGAGCCCCGTGCGGTGTGAGGTGAAGAGGCGCGCATCCTCGGGCGTGCGCTCCGTTACCCAACTGAAACCCTCGACCCAGCCGCGCGGGATCAGTGCTTCCCGCGTCGTCGCCAGGTCCACGACCAGCTTGATGTTCGTGGGCACGATGGCCGCGAGCAGCAGCCCCATGATCAGCGCTGCCACGGCGCGAGCGCTCCAGCGGGGGAGGCGTCGCCGCAGCGCCGGAACGATGCCATGCCCCAGCGCGATCCCAGCCAGCAGCGCCAGCGGAATATGCACGCCCTCCACGCAGCGGCGTTCGAAGGGCAGGATGGGGTAGGAGTACACCGCGACGGCGGTGACCAGCGGCCAGAAGAGGATGAGCCAATCGCCCGCGGTCTCGCGACGGAGGCGACGCAGGACGATGCGCCCCCAGCCCGCAAGCGCCAGCACCACCCCGAAGCCCAGCAGGTAGACCAGCGGCGAGGGGGAGCGCAGCACGTTCTGCTCGCCCCACGCGGCCACGATCGGGTTGGTGTGCGTCTGCCACCAGAAGAAGGCCGCAGGGGGGACGATTCCCGCCAGCGCCCAGAGGTTCACGGTGGCGCCGCGCCAGCCGTCGGGACGGACGATGCGACAGTAGAGGAAGTGCAGCACCAGCAGCGGCGCGAGGAAGCCGACGTCGTAGGGATGCGTGAGCGCGAGCACCGCCATGGTCGCGAAGGCCGCGGGCGAGAGCGCCCGTGAGGGCCTGCGACAGGCCCGCAGAATGATCAGCACCAGCAGCGCGACGAGCGCGGTGGCGAGGATGAAGTGCGGCACGAAGAGCGAGTGGAAGCTCCACAGCTCGGGCATCACGTCGGCGCTGAGCAGCACGCGCCGACCGGCAAGGGCGTTGACGGCATCCACGATGGCGCCCAGGCCGCTGCCCAGCGCGGCGGCCACGAAGGCGAAGGCGCGCGCCAGGGGCTGGGCGATGAACTCGCGCACCAGCAGCCACAGGATGAGCAGGTAGCCGAAGCCCCAGAGAAGCCGCACGGCGTGATAGGTGACCGGCGTGGGCAGGGGCAGGACGCGGGCGATGAGGCCGATGATGAGCCAGGGCGGGCCGGGCAGGAAGGGCGGGGCCTCCTCGGCGGTCTGATAGTCATCCACCAGCACCCGCCCACGGCGGATCTGCTCCACCCAGGTGGCGTAGAGGTTCTGATCGTCGATGGCCTCGACGAAGCCGGTGAAGGCCGTGCCCGGAGCAGGCCTGGCGGCCTGGTGCAGGTGCGGGATGGCGGTGGCGAGCACGATGGCCGCGCCGAGCATCAGCACCCAGCGCGGGAAGAGCGTCGCGCGAGGGGGCGCGGCGGGCCGTGCGCGGGTCACAGGCCACTCTGCCTCTCAATCCACTGCTCGTAGAAGTCGCGCGGATTGCGGCGCTGGCGTTCGGGCTCAGGCGCGAACTCCACCGTTCCCAGCCAGCCGGCGTGGGGGTCGGCGAGCTGCATCGACAGCAGCTTGAACTGCCCGGGCGCGAGACTCACGAACACCACCGGGCGGTTGAGCGCGATCGCATCCTCGCTGTAATGATAGGCGCCGATGTACGTGCGGCGTACGCCATCGGGTCCGATCTCCACGCTGTGGATGTCCAGCGGCTGAGTGCGGGTCTCGAACACCAGGCCGACGTCAGCGCCGGTGTTGTTCCACAGCGCCAGCAGCCCCTCGTCGCCGCGCATGAAGGGCCGGAAGCCGATGAGCGCGTCGTCGCTGAGGCCGATCTCTTCGGTCTGGCTCCACGCGCGCAGGGGGACGGCGCCGGCCAGCTCCCGCGCCAGCTCGGCGAAGGCCTCACCGGTGACAGCGCGTGGCGCGCCCTGATCGTCGAGCAGCGACAGCGCGGTCGCTCCGGGCGGGCAGTCGCCGGGGCGCGCGGGAAGCGTGAAGCCGGTGAGGCCCTGCCAGGTCACCGCGGTGAGCACACGCGCCATGACCAGGGCGTCCGCGGTGGCCGCGCCGCTGGGGGTCGCCGCCACCTCGGCGACGAACAGGGGCAGGCGCGCCCGGGCGCGGATGGCCGCCGCGACCGCATCGAGGTTGGCGCGGGATTGCAGGCGCGTCCAACACGGCTGCGCCGCGGTCAGGGGCCTGCCGCCGACGCTGACTTCGCCCAGCGCCCGGGCCGGGATGACCGGCAGACGAAGGGTGGGCGCGGCGATGGCGCCGCTCTCGCCCAGGCGGCAGGCCAGCTCGAGGTCATCATCGGACAGCGTCGGGGGCGGGCCCGCCCGCAGGTCCAGCGGCGGCCCGAGCACCAGGGCGTCGCGCCGGCCGCTCAGGGCGCGGACCAGCGCGCCGGGGGCGTCGGGTGGTTGCGCATCACGCGGCCGGTAGATGGCGAGCGCGTCGGTGCGGCCGGCCAGCGCCTCCGCGGCCGCGCGCACCGACTGCTCCGACCACGGGGCGCCCAGCAGCGCGAGGCGGGTCAGCAGCGCCGGCAGCGGGGCAAAGTCGTCGGCGGCCCGGTCGGTCGGCACCAGCACAGTGTGCAACTGCGTGCCGAGCGTCGCGGTGGCCGCCAGCTCATCGGCCGTGGGAGCGCCGCTGAGCCACGAAGCCCCGGCTGCGGGATAGGACGGCACGGTGGTGACGCGCAGCGGCAGGGCGGCCCGCTCGCCCTGGCATGAGAACGTGAGCCGCACCCACGCTTCGCCAAGCGCGAAGCTCTGCACCGAGGCGTTGAAGACGGTAGTGCCGGTGGGGCGGATGGTGACGGTACGCTCGGGGACGAAGAAGCCGGGAGGACCGGCGACGCTGATGGTGAGCTGCTTCTCCACCTGGCCGCGATTCACGACCGTGACCGGCAGGGTGCCGCGGTGACCCCGGGGCGCGGTCACGGCATCCCGCATGCCGATCTCGAGGCCACCGACGTCCACCAGCAGCTCGCGGGTGTCACCGATGGTGCGCTCGCGGGCGTCGAGCAGGCCGTCGGGCTCCCAGCCGGGGGGCAGGTGCTCGGGGATGACGACGCCACTGTCGGCAGGTGGGTCGCGATCGATGGGCTCGGCCGCGATGGCGTCGATCAGCCACGGCTGCGCGCCATCCACGCCCACTGCGATGCGCGCCTGCCCGCCGGGTGGCGCCACCATCTCGACGCGCACGGACTTCCAGCCGCCGCGGAAGGCCTCGGCGCCCACCATCGCGACCGGCTCCGGAGGGCGGTCATCAGTGATGGTCATGGCCAGCAGCAGGCTGCCCGCACCGTCTCCGGTCGGCCGCGCGCGCAGGGAGATGGCTATCCACCCCGCGACGGCTTCGCCGCCGGGCGCGGAGATGACCCAGCCGTTGCGCAGGCTCAGGGCGCGCCGATCGGTCGCGCCACCGGCGGGCTCGGCGGACGCGGCGTCTTCGGGCGCGAGCACGGTCCAGCCGTCGAGGCCGTCCTCGAAGCCGGGGTTGGCGGGGAAGCCGACGATGGGCTCGGCCACCGCGCCTGCACCGGCCAGCGCGATCAGCAGGATCGACGCACACGCGCACCGCTGCAGGCGGGCCACCATCAGTCACTCTCCTCCCGCGAGCTGGAAGATCGCTTCGTAGTAGTTGCGCCAGGCGATGGCCAGCGCGACCAGCGTGATGATCGCGCCCAGCGCGAGCGCCCCGCCGGCGGCGCCGCCCACGAGGGCGTTCACCGCGCGGTCGCGATGCTCCTTCGCCCAGGTCACCGCGGCCGCCACGCTGGCCTCCAGCCGCCCCGCGCCGGCGCCCGACGCCAGCATCTCCCGGGCACGTGAAGGCAGCAGGCGGGTGTCGCACAGGGCCTCCCCGAGCGGCTCACCGCGGCGCATGCGCTCGGCCGCCCGGCGCGCCGCCGCGGCCATGCGCGGGTGCCCGGTGGCCGCGCCGGCCATCTCCACGCCGCGGTCGAGCGACACCCCGGCACGCTGCGAAAGCTGCAGTGTCTCCAACAGGCGCGCCAGCGCGGACCAGCGCAGCATCGGGCCCAGGACCGGCAGCGCGAGCAGCACTGAAGAACGGACGCGGGCCAGCCGCGGCAGGTTCATCAGGCCGCGCAGCAGCCACGCCAGCAGGAAGGCTCCGAGCAGCGCCGGCAGCAACGCAGTCAGCGTCAGGTGAGCATACCAGCCGATGCCGCGGGTGATGAACTGCGGGAAGGGCGCGACCAGCACCGCCAGCACGAGCACCACGCCGTAGTACCAGCGCACCCAGCGCAGGCGGCCGTCGATCGCGGCATCGCCGGCGAACTGCTCGGCGAGTGATTCGAGCACGTCAGGCAGCCCGCCGAACTGCTCGCCGGCGCGCACCGCCGCGGGCACATGCGCCGGGAACAGCGCCGGGTAGCGCGCCAGGGCATCGGCCAGACCCTCGCCCGCGGCGATGCGCGGAGTGATCTCGCGGGCCGCCCGCGCCAGGCGGTCGTCGCCGAGCAGCCCCGACACCTCGTCCATGGCCTCGTGGGCGTTCACGCCGCTGCGGATGAGGCTCCCGAGTTGGGTGAAGAACTGCGCGAGGTGCGCGGGCGCGATGGGGCGCAGGCGCTGGCGGAAGCTTGCGGCCCAGTCGGCCACGTCCGGCGCGGCGGCCCGGATGCGCACGGGGTAGAGGCCCTGCTCGCGCAGTGCCGCCGCGGCGCCGGCGCCGGTCGCAGCCTCGACCGTGCCCTTGCGCCGCGCGCCGGCGGCGTCGCGCGCCTCATAGGTAAAGAGGGGCATGAGCGCACTCTCCCGCGGCATGATGGCCATGCGGCTGTCATTGTACTCCGTGAGGCGCGGGGGTTCAACCGCGGGAGAGGGCAGCGATGTGCTTGCGCCACCCGCCGGTGTCGGGCGCGCCCCGCACGAAGGTGGAGCTATGCCGCCCTGTCGGGACGGCGCAGACGCAGGCGACCGCCCACCATGAACGGCTACGGCGAGCGGCTGCAGGTGCGCCTGCGAGCCGTGGGGAAGCTCGGCACAGGTGTCAGGCGCGCTGAGGTCGAGGGGGTCGAGCGCGATGTCGGGGAGTGACGCGGGCCGCGAGTATGTGCGCGAAATGCGCGAGGCGGGACACTCGGATGACGAGATCCGCCGGGCTCTGCTCGATGCCGGATGGACGCAGTGGGACGCGGATATACTGCTCGGGCGGCAGATGGCGCCACCGCCACCTCCGCCGCCTGCACGCGCCCCGGCGCCACCGCCCGGCAGAGCCATGAGCTGGACGCCGGTGCTCATCGCCTGTGCGGTGATCGTGGCCTTCATGCTGCTGATCGGGCCGATCCTGGCCGCGATCCTCTTCCCCGTGTTCGGGCGCGCCCGCGAGAAGGCCCGCGAGGCATCGTGCATGTCGAACGTCAAGCAGCTGTGCACAGCACACCTGATGTACGTCAGCGACTATGACGAAGTGACGGTGGAAGCGCGCGAGTGGCCGCGGGATCTGATGCCCTACCTGCAGAACGAGCAGATCTTCGTCTGCCCGGCGGATGAGGGCGGCGATGGGCGGGTCTACGCCCCCTGGCACGTGAGTTATGCGATGAACTCCGCGATCTCCGCCCGCTCACTCGCCACGGTGCGCTCGCCCGCTCGGACCGGGCTGCTGTGGGACGGGACCGGGCTCGTGGGTGGAGCGGATGACCCCATGGTTGACTTCCGCCACGGGGGCCGGGCGACCGTCGGCTACGTTGACGGGCACGTGCGCGGGGTTGAGCAGTCCGAGTGGCAGTCCCTGGAGCTGCGGCCGTGAGCGCGCGGACGAGTTCGCCCCCTTCGTGATCGAGGGGCCGATTGTCGTGCGCGTGCAGTACCTGCGCACCGAGATGGCGCAGGGCCGGTGGCGGCGCCGCGTCCCGGCGTCAGGCCGAATTGTGCACGCGGCGCCGGGCGCGGGCCACCTCGGCGCGGGCGTGCAGCGCCTCGGCGCACCGACGCAGCGCCTCATTCATGGCGCGCACGCCTGTGAGCGTGCTGTCGCCGATGAGCGCCATCGCGCCGGGGACGAACAGGCCGTGGAGGCGTTCGCGCTGGATGAAGCGCACGCGATCGGCCGCGATCGGCTCGATGATGAAGGCGTGCTCCCCGTTGAGGAGGTCGGGCAGGCCCAGGCCGCCCCGCCAGCGCAGCTCGCGCCGGGGCCGCACGGCCAGCAGCCTGGGGCGCATGACGACCGGTGGCAGGCCGCCGGGCTTGAGGATGACGGTCAGACGCGCGCCTACCTCCAGGTCGCCGCGGATTGAGACGATGAACGGGTTCCAGTCCGCGTAGCCTGCGAAGTCGGTGAGGCGCCACCACACCTCGGCAGGCGTAGCGGCGATCTCGATGCTCTCCTCGATTTCGCGGTCGAACACGGCGGGCTCTCGCTCCCTCATGCCGAGGACTGCAACAGCGAACGGCCTGGATGGCAGACGCGGACGGTCGCGGGCACAACGACCGCGACGCGACAACGACAGGCGGCGCACGGGTCCCGCCCGACGGCCACGGCGGTGATGCGTGCGGGCCGTCAGTTCTCCGCCAGGGCGTTGGTCAGGCGGATGCGGCTGATGCGCGAGCCGTCCTCGCGGGCGAGAAAGACGATGGTATGCTCGCCCGCCTCCAGATAGCGGCGTGGGCCGGTGATCCACTGGTTGCGCTGCATTCCCCCCACGTTGCCGAAGACCTCCGGATCGGAGCCGTCAATGCTCACGAAGAAGGAGTTGCCCTTGTCGTCCTCCCACCAGCACTGCGCGAGCAGCGTGTACTCGCCGGCCGCGGGCACCTCGACGGTCCAGGTGATGTGTCCGGCGTCATCGTCGGCCGTCCAGGGGTCGGGGTTGAAGCGCACGTCGCGGGGCACGACGATCCACGCGTCCGCGTCCGCGCGCATGATGGTGAACGGTTCGGTCATCTCGGCGGTGGTCAGGTCGGCCTCCACGTCCACCAGCGCGTCCAGCACCCGCACCGTCAGCGGTCGGCGCTGGGTCTTTTGCTCCGACACCACCTCGACCGCCACTTCCACCGCGCCGGGCTCAAAGCCCCTGGCGGCGGCGATGGTCAGCGTGACCTCCACCAGCTCTCCGGGCGCGATGATGGCCTCGGAGGGATCGGCGGTGACCGTCAGCCCCGCGGGGGCGCGGGCGCTGATGCGCGCGGTGACGGGCTCGGCAGTGGTGTTGCGCAGGCTCAGGGCACCCTCCCACGGCTCGCCGGGCGCGAGGATGGGCTGCAGCTCAGGCAGGTCAATCTGCAGCGGCGTGCGGCGCGGCGCCAGATGGCCGAGCGTGGTGTAGATCCAGGCCGCCGAGCGCACCGATGGGGCCGTCATCGAGAGCAGCTCCTCGGACAGCCAGCCGAACCACTCATCGCCGGTGTAACGGTAGGGGTAGCTGAGCGCGTTGATGCACTGATCGGTGGCGCCGTAGCCGTGCTTGCACCGGGGCGCCTGCTTGTACCAGAACTTCGCGGGCGGGCCCATCGGTTCGGTGGTGAGCCACTCGCCGATGCCCAGACACGCGCGCATGGCCCGCTCCTCGCCGGTGGCCTCGTAGAAGCGCCCGAGGCCCCGGCCGACGATGCCGTGCATGAACGCCGTGCCTCCCTCGTACGAGGGCTGCTCGGAGATGGGGACGGAGATGACGCCGCGCACCGGGTCCTGGGTGCGCTCGATCCAGTCGAGGATGGTGTCGCCGGCGGCCTTGAAGCGCTCATCGCCGGTGAGGCGGTAGAGCGATGACAGTGCGATGAGCGTCCAGCCCGGCCCGCGCTCCTGCCCGCCGGCGCCGTAGCGGTTGTTCTCGACGGTCCAGATGTACCACTCGCCCATCGCGCGAGCGGTCTCCTCGGCGCGCACATCACCGGTGAGCAGCCAGTAGTCCAGCAGGCCCTCCACCCACGAGTGGCCGTTGCTGGCGCCGCGCAGAGCGTGGTCGGGGAACCAGCCCTCTTCCACGATATGCTTGGTGTTGTGATGGTGCGGGGCGCCGATGAGGTACTCGCGTCCGGGCGCCCAGTGATAGCAGTCGGTGGCCTCGTAGTGGCGCGCGGCCTGCTCGCCGATCTCGAAGAAGCGGCGGTCGCCCGACCGGAACCACTGGACCAGGAAGCCGTGGTGGTGATCATACTCCTGGTTGCTCCAGAAGGTGTAGCTGGGTCCGTAGCCCCACTCGAAGGTGTCGTCGCCGAAGTTCTCCATGCCGTACTCCGAGCGCGCTTCGCGCTTGCTCAGATACCTCTCGTACAGGCGCTCCATGCGCGCCTCGTACTCGGGGAAGAGGGTGCCGTCGGCGGGGGGCATCTCACCCAGCGCCAGTGTCGCCGTGGCGTACGCCGGGTCGGGCGCGGCGATGAGGCGGTCACGGAACGCGAGGAAGGCATCCGCCGACGCCGGGTCGGCGCCCTCGGGCTCGAAGCCCAGCATCACCTCGTGGGTGATGCCCTCGCCCTGGTAGAGCACGAAGGGCCCATCGCTGAACTGCGTGTGACTGTCCATCGGGATGAGGTCGAGGGCGATGCCGTCGGCGCTCATCTCGATCGCCTTGGGCCACTTCTCCCACCACCAGCGTGTGGCGACCGCCAGCGACGAGCCGTCGGTGAGGCGCGCGAAGCCCTGCGTGCGGCCGGTCTGCGCGACATCGCCGCCGACTTCGACCTCGGCGGTGTCGAGTTCGAGCTGGCGCACCGCGGCGAGGTCGCCTGAGGCCGGTTCACCCTCGCCCCAGACGATCGCTCGCGCTCCCGCGCCCGCCCAGGGCGTGGGCATGCTCAGACGCACGCGGCGGATGCGCTCGCTCTGCGAGTCCTCCTTGTGCGTGAAGACGTAGCTCAGGCGCGTCGTCGGCGAGCCGGCGTAGAACTCCTGGATGATGTCGAACTCAAGCAGCGTGCGGCCATCCTCGGCGGTGTGCCGGCCGATGCGACGGATGACCGCCCGCAGGGGGCCGGCCTCGATGATCTGCACCTCGGTGACCTCGCCCGCGGCCGAGGAGTAGACGGTGCCGTCGTCGGCGGTCACCAGCGCCGCCCAGGGCTCGCCGCCGGCGACCATCTCGCGCCCGTCGAGGACCGCGGAGTCCAGCAGCGTGCCGCGGGTGGCGCTGAGCGTCGCCCGCAGGGGGCCGGTGTTGACTACGATGCGCCCGTCCTCCTCATTCACGGTCAGGGGCCATGCGAGGAACTGCGCCGGCTGTACCTGCGAGCCGTACTCGACGGTGTACTGCGCGCTTGCGTCGGCGCCGACTGAGGCGGGGAAGCTGACCAGCGCGAACATGACCGAGCCGTCGGGCCAGTGGTTGAGCGCGCGCGCCTGCACCGGGACTTCGACGCCGCTCGGGTCGAGCACGCGGATGTTGCGGGCCTCGCGCAGGGCGCCGCAGGCGAAGGGCAGGCCCTGCGTGGCGATCTCGTCCGAGCGCGCCACGCCTGCGTGGTCGGTGACGGTCACGGCGAACGAGGCGCGCGTGACCTCGGGGCCGGGCCGGTAGCACGGCGGGGCGATGGCCACCGGCGGCCGCACCGCCTCGCGCTCGACCAGCTCTCGCGGCAGCAGCGTGAGTTCCGCGATCGTAACCGACTCGGTCCCATCGCGCGTGGCCGCCAGCGTGATCTCGTCGCCCTGCTCGACCCGGGCCGGGCCGACCACCGCCCAGTACCAGCCCCAGTCATCGGCGGTCATCCGCACCGAGCCGGCGTCGCGGCGGGCCACCTGCACGCGCACCTGCGACCGCCCCAGGTGCTCGTCGCGCAGGCGCACGGCCAGGTAGCACTCGCCCGAGGGGCCCACGTAGCGGCGCGACAGCGTCCCCTCGGTCACGCCCTCCTCGAGGCGCGCGACATCCCCATCGAGCACGAAGCCGTCGGCGGTCATGGTGCGCGGGGCGATGCTGCGAATGCCCGAGAAGACCTGGACGCCCGCGAAGAACACGTCGGTGGCGAAGGGCGCGTCGCCGGAGCCCCGGCGGTCGCGCACCTGCAGGCTCACGGTCACCTGGTCCCTGCCGCGCACGGCGTCGGTGATGTCCACCAGGTAGAAGCGGCGGCTGGAGGGCTCGGGGTTGCGGCCCAGCACGTCCATCTCCCAGACCCGCTCGTCATCTACCAGCACTTCGGCGAAGCGCATGTCGCGCTTGCGGTTGTCGAACTCCGCGACGCGCCGGTCGCCCTCGAACTCGAGGTCCTTGCCGCCGCAGTAATCGTCGGATTCGTAGAAGCGCAGCCAGCAGCCGCCCTCGGCCTCGACCGGCACCGTGCGGCTGACCCGGCCGAAGGCCCCCGCCTCGCCGGGCTCGTGGGGGTGCGAGATGGTGAAGACCGCGCGGCGATCGGCGGCGCCGGTGAACTTGCCCTGCGCCTCGAAGCTCCAGCCCTCCCCGTCGAGCGGCCAGGCGCCGCCGGCGGTGGGCTCGGGCAGCAGCTCCGACAGGTCGGTGTGGTAGCTCTCAGGCATAACGCTCTTCGCTCCGATGGGCCAGTCGGGCGCCTGCGTCAGCGCGTAGGCCATGAGGTTCTCGAACATGAGCTTGCCCGCGCAGTCCTCGCCGCTCGAGTCCTTGAACCAGTGGTACTCGGGGATCATCTGGCACAGGAGGATGCGGCCATCGCCCCAGGGCAGCTCGATGAGGCCGTAGCGCGGGCCTTCACCGGCGGGCGGCGTCTCATCCCACTCCTGCTCGGCGCCGGTGCTGATCAGCGGGATCCAGCCCTCGCCGA
>CAZTZN010000159.1:0-11245 GCA_964617715.1 uncultured Armatimonadia bacterium
CGACGGCACACGGCAGGGTGTGCCTGATGCGCAGGATCGGCAGGAAGCGCGCGGCTCGGAGCGACAAGAGCCACGACAGGCCGCATGGTAACGCGCGCTCTCCAAGGGTGACCGGGGGTCGGTGTGGCTGCGGGCAGGTTCCCGTGCCCCGGCAGGCGAACTTGCCCTGGTGAGCGTCGCCATTCCAACAACGGGAGGTGCGCGGCCGCCGGTGGCCGCCGCTGCTGATATGAAGACAGCCGGATACCTCATCGGGGCGGTGCTGGGGCTGGCGGGTCTGATCTTCCTGGTCGCCTCGGGTCAGGGCAACACGCTGCCTCGCGTCATCATCGGCGTCGTGCTGCTCGGCGGCGCCGCCTTCATGATCTACCTGGCGCGCTCCAAGGGGCCTGAGACCAAGATCACCCACGAGATCGACCTGACCGGCGAGACCGAGCTTGAGCACCTGCGCTGCAAATCCTGCGGCGCCCAGCTTGACGCCGACGCCATCGAGATGCACGAAGGCGCCATCTACGTGAAATGCCCCTACTGCGGCACCACCTACCAGCTCGAGGAGAAGCCCAAGTGGTAATCCCGCCCCGGGGCGGGCTGCTGGGGCGCCTGGCCGAGGGAGTGCGCGCGGACCTCGGCCGACTGGGCGCGCGGCTGGAGGCGCTGCGCCCGGCACGCGGGGGCACGCGTATGCGCCACTGGTCCCGCCCCCGGGCGGGACCCGAGGGCCGCGTGCGTGTGCACCTGCGGGTGCACGAGGATGGCACCGGCGTGCTGTGGCGCAATGTGACCGACGCGCTCCTCCTGGGGCCGCTGCAGGTCGTGCTGGCCGAGGCCGCGCTCGATGACATGCCGGCGGACCGCGCGCTGGTGCGCCTGCGCACGCTCTACCCGGATGTGCCTGAGCATCGGCTGCGCGATGACTACGCGCGCATGGCGGCGGCGATGCGCCGGCTGTCCCGCCCCCGGGCGGGATCCGAGGGCTGCATCGTGGAAGCGCTGGGCATCCCTCAGCCGCCGCCGCTGTCGGTGCGCGCGCAGGCGCCGTACAAGGCCGATCTGGCGCTGAGCTACGCCTGCAACAATGCGTGCGCGCATTGCTACAACGAGCCCGGCCGGCGCGAGATGCCCTCGCTCGATACCGACGACTGGCGGCGGGTGCTGGATCGGTTGTGGGCCATCGGCGTGCCCTACGTGATCTTTACCGGCGGCGAGCCGACGCTGCGTCCGGACCTGCCGGAGCTGATCGCACACGCCCAGGCGCGGGGCATGGTCTGCGGCATGAATACCAACGGCCGGCGGCTGGCCGACCGGGAGTTCGTGGAGCGGCTGGTGGCGGCGGGTCTCGATCACGTGCAGATCACCCTCGCCTCACACCGGCGCGAGGTGCATGACGCCATCGTGCGCGCGCGGGCGTGGGATGAGACCGTGGCGGGGGTGCGCAATACCCTCGACGCGGGCCTGCACACCATCACCAACACGACCGTCACCGCCGACAACGCGCGCGAGGTCGAGGCGACGGTGGACTTTTTGTGCGAGCTGGGCCTGCGCACCTTCGCGATGAACGGGATGATCCACTCCGGCTGCGGCGCCGGCAATCCGGCGGCACTGACGGTCGAGCAGTTGCGCCGAATCCTGCCGCGGGTGCGCGACCGGGCGGCAGATCGCGGAATGCGCTTCATCTGGTACACGGTGACGCGGCACTGCGAGCTGTCGCCGGTGGAGATGGGCGTGGGGCTGCGGTTCTGCAACGCCGCCGAGTACTCGATATGTATCGAGCCCAGCGGCGACGTGCTGCCCTGCCAGTCGTACTACGAGCCCGCGGGCAACCTGCTGCGCGACCCGTGGCCGAGCATCTGGGAGGGCGAACTGTTCACGAGCATCCGGCTGCGGCGCGAGCATCCGGAGCGATCCGACCTGCCGGACGAGTGCCATCACTGTGAACGCCTGCGGCTGTGTGGAGGCGGCTGTCCACTCGAGCGGGCCGAACGGAACGAGGTGATGAGCCGGTGTCAGATGAGTCAACAGGCGTGACCATCCGGCCCTACGAGCGGCTGGTGGGCGAGTGGCCCACGCGCTTCCATCTGCGTGTCGATCCCGACGGCGGCGGCCTGCTGCTGGCCAACGCATCGGAGGCCGCCCGCCTGTCGCCGGTGGGCGTAATCATGGCGCAGGGGGTGCTGGAGGAGCGCGGTGACGAGGAGATTGCGGAGCAGGTCGCCGCGAGCTTCCGGGGCGCGTCTCGCGGCCAGATTCAGGCCGACCTTGAGATGGTGAAGCAGCTCATCGCGGACCTGGCTGAGCCGGGGGATGACTACCCGGTGACCAACCTCGCCGATCCGGCCGCCAACGAATGGGATCGCGAGCTGGCGGCGCCACTGCGCGCGGACGTCGATCAGTGCGAGCCCGAGCGTTTTCGCGAGATGGCGCAGCGGCTGTGGGACGCGGGCATCCCGCATGTGGCGATCCAGGTGGATCCCGCCCCCGGGCGGGACCCCGCACAGCTCCCGCGGCTGGTGGAGATCGCGGAGGACATCAGCATGATCTGCGGGCTGCGCGCGGTGACAAGCTGGCTGCCCGCCGATGTGCTCGTCGAATGTGCCAACGCGGGTCTCGATCACCTCGACCTGCTGTTCGTCTGCCACGACGCGGCGGAGCACGATGCGGCCGCGGGCGCGGGCGACCACGACGCCCTCGTGGCGGCGGTGCGCATGTGCCATGAGCTGGAGCTGGCGCCGGTGGCGCAGGTGCCGCTGCTGGACAGCAACCTCGCCGACCTCGACGAGATGTTTGCCGCGCTGCATGAGCTGGGCGTGACGAACATCGTGGGCTTCGCCATCGCCTGCCCGGACGATGATGAGGTCGCGGACGCCGCCGGGGCGCTGCCCGCGCGCGCGCTGCCGCAGGTGGCGACCACCTTCATCGAGCTGGCCGAGAGCACTCGGGCGCGCTACCTGTGGGCGCCGCCGGTGCGCTACGACTCGGCGCGCGGGCTGACCGCGCAGGTGCTGGCGGGCCCGCGCACCTCGGCGGATCTGACCGTGCGTGTGCGCGCCGACGGCGCGGTACAGGCGCCGCGCGGCGCCGGCACCGCCGGTAACCTGCTGACCGACGCCTGGAGCACCATCTGGGGCGCCGAGTGCTTCCGACGCTACCGCGAGCGGCTGGCCGGGCCGACGCGTTGCCCGGATTGCCCGGGCCTGCCCATCTGCGACGCCGACTGCCCCAAGGACCCGGCCGCGTGGAGCGATGACCGCGAGAGTGGTGATGCCTGGTGAGGACGCTGCGGATGCGAACTGTGCTGATGCTGCTGGTTGCAGCGGCGTGCCTGCCGGCGGCGGCGCAGGACTACTCGTTCTCGGTGCCGCGCATGCTGCTGGAGGTCACGCCCAACCCGGATGCGTCGGTGACGCTGGACTACACCATCGAGTTCCACTGCAACGAGGGCGCGCACCCCATCGACGTCGTGGACATGGGCCTGCCGCACACGGGCTGGGACATCTCGAACATGAGCGCGTCGATCAACGGGACGCCACTGAGCGGCATCGCCAACTCCAGCTACGTGTCGGGCGTGGAGGTGCCGGTGAACCCGCCGATTCAGCCGGGGGAGACCGGGACCTTCAAGTTCCAGGCGACCATGCCCAACATGGTCTTCCAGGACACCACCAACAAGGAACTGGGCTCGCTGCGCATCACGCCCACGTGGTGGGACGGCCAGTACGTTACGGACACCACAGACCTCTACATCGTGGTCTACCTGCCCGACTCCATCGACCTCGATCAGGTGGTCTACCAGATGGAGCAGTTCGACGAGAAGCTCCAGCTTGAGGGCAGGAAGGCCGTGGCCTGGGTCTATGAGGGCACGCGGGTGGATGGCGAGCACATGGTCGGCGTGTCCTTTCCGCGTGACTGGATGGAGCGCGTGGTGCGGCAGACGGTGTGGGGGCTGGCGTGGAAGTGGTGGACCGAGAGCACCGGCGCACGCGTGCTGGTGGGGATCGGCCTGCTGGTCGCGTTTTCGATCTGGTACTTCGGCCTCACCGCGGGCACCGGGACCTGCCTGTACATCCCGCTGCTCATCGGGCTGGTGATCGCCTGGGCGGTGAGTCCGACGCTGGAGGCGCTGGGGATTCCGGTGCTGGTGGTGCTGTGGCTGATTGGGGGCCGAGCGCTGGCGAAGAAGAAGCGCTCCTACCTGCCGCCCATCCAGTCGGTGGCGGGCGGGGAGATCAAACGCGGGCTGACCGCGCCCGAGGCGGCCGTGATCCTCGAGCGACCGCTGGGCGAGGTGCTGACGCTGGTGATCTTCGGCATGCTCAAGAAGGGCCTCGTCGAGATGGTCAGGGAGGAGCCGCTGACCGTCGCCGTGCCCGAGCACTACCAGACGACGCGTGGCGCCCGCCGCATGGTGGCCAGCAAGCTGGGGACGGTGGTGCGCGGCTACGAGCAGCCCTTCCTCGACGCGATCATGGCGGAGCCGGGCAAACCGGTCCCGGAGTTGGACTTGAGCAAGGAGATGCGCAACCTGGTCAAGAAGACGGCCGAACGCATGGCGGGCTTCGACCTGGAGCGCACCAGGGAGTACTACAACTCGATCGTCTACGAGGCGTGGGAAGAGGCACGGCTGATCGGCGACGTGGAGAAACGGGACGAGTACGTGAACGAGAACATCGGCTGGCTGATGCTCGATCCGGGCTACCCGCACCACTTCCGCACCTGGCACAGCTCGGGCTACAACTACAACCCCGGCTGGGCGCGCAGTTCGTCGGCGCCTCGTGCGCCGTCGGTCACCACCGGCGGGCGCACCACCTTCGGCGACGTGGCCGCGTCGTTCGCGGGCTGGTCGGAGAACGTGGCCGGACGCATGGCCGCGAGCATGGATCCGGTGAGCGTGGGCCTGGTCGAGGGCGGCGTCGTTGACCTCGGCGGCATGGACAAGGTGGGCTTCGAGGCCCTCGAGGCCATGGCGAAGTCCGGTGGCAGCAGTGGGGGCGGCGGGGGGGGCGGCTGCGCGTGCGCATGTGCGGGCTGCGCCTGCGCCTGTGCGTGCGCCGGCGGAGGGCGGTGAATGCGTCGTGAGCGGGCGTGCCGACCAGCCCGCGCCCCCGGCCGCCCGCGAACTTGCCGGTTGGCTGCAGGGCCCACGTTCACGGGCGCTGCGCCGGGCGGGCATCGGTCGGCGCGAGCGGGTGCTGGACGTGGGCTCCGGGCATGGGGTGGTGACCCGGGAGCTGGTTCGGCGCTGCCCGGGGCTGGTGGTGGCGCTCGACATCGACCGCGCGGCTGTGTCGAGCGACTATCCCGCCGGGGCCGCGCGCGTGTGTGCCGATGCCCGAGCGCTGCCGCTGGCCGACGCCGGCTTCGACCTGGCGTTCTTCCAGAACGTGCTGCTGTGGGCCGGCGACGCGCCTGTGGTGGTGCATGAGGCCGCGCGCGTGCTGGCGCCGGGGGGCGCGCTGGTGGCGCTCGAGCCCGACTACGGTGGGATGATCGAGCACCCCGAGCTGGGCCTGCGCGAGGCGTGGATCGCGGGCCTGCTCCGCGCCGGCGGCGATCCACTGATCGGTCGGAAGCTCCCCGCGCTGTGCGAGGCCGCCGGACTGCAGGTCTGGGTCGAGCTGGCGCACGTCCCCGCACCCGCGGAAGCCGACGCGCTGGAGCTGCTTGCGGGGCTGCCGCTCACCGATGACGAGCGGTCGGGGCTGGCGGAAGCGCGCAAGCGAGTGGCGCGCGCCATCGGCGAGTGGCAGGTCTTCCTGCACGTGCCCTACTTCCTCGTGGTCGCGGAGCGCCGGGAGTGATCGGAGCGCTTCGCCGACTGCGCGTCGCCCCGGCGCATCAGGCCGGAGAACGTGTCGGTTTTGGAGGCCGTCTCATGAAACGCCTCGTCATGATCGCTGCCACTGCGTTGCTGGTGGCGCCGTGTCTCGCGCAGGACACCGACGCCGACGGCATCCCGGACGCCGTCGAGCACGACTTGGGTTCGGATCCGGGCCGGGCCGAGCAGTTCACGCTGCTGCACCATGACGGGACCGTGGGCGCCGACGACCAGAGTGTCGCGGACGCTTACCGGTCCGCCCCGGACTTCGTGGATGTGTACCTGGCCGGCGTGGCGCAGGATCGCTGGCTGTGGAAGGTGACCTTCGCGCAGGACTACGTCGGCGACCGCAACACCTTCATCCTCTACCTCGACGTGGACCGCGACCTCGCCACCGGGCGGCAGGAGAGCGACAGTGTGCGCGGCACCGACCTGATGTACACGCAGCAGAACGGGGAGTTCGGACTGGCCGAGCACACGAAGGGCTTGCGCAACGATCCGCTACGCATGGCCGTGGTCGGGGACGCGATCTACATCTGCGCCGACATCCCGCTCGGCGAGGGCCACGCGCAGGGTCAGGTGCGCTTCAGAGTGCTCTCGCACGTCTCGCCCCCGAAGTCGCGTGATGCCGACACGATGCAGTGGGTAGAGGCCGCGGTGCCCGAGGCGGTCGATGCCGACAAGCCGCGCATCGGCCTGCCGCCGCCGGTCGCGCCCATGGCCACTCTGACCACCGACCAACCCGACGGCGATGGCGACGGCATCCCGGACATGACCGAGAAGATCCTGGGCATGGACCCCGAACACGCCGACGTTATGCATCTGATCCTCGAAGACCCCACAGTGGCCGAGGGCGACGAGATGCCTGCGAACTTCGCGCAGGCGAACGACCTGACCGACGTGTACTTCGGCAACGCCGCCGGCGATCGCTGGGTCTGGCGCGTGGACTTCGCCGACGACTTCCGGACCGCGGGCACCATCCTGATCGTCTACCTCGACTGTGACAACGACCTGACCACCGGCCGCCAGGGCAGCATGCAAGGCACCGACATCATGATGGTCTGCCAGGACGGCTCGTTCAATCCCAGCATCCACAACGCGGGCGTGCTCGCCGGCGGCGGGGACCTGCGCGGGGTCATCGACGGCTCCAGCGTGTGGCTGTCGATGGACCTGAAGATGAATATCAACGCGGACGGGAACTCCGAATTCCGCTCGTACGTGCTCAGCCAGTACCGCCCGACCGAGGGCGACAGCGACTCGAGTAACGGTTGGTTCATGGTCTGCGGCCCCGGCGAGTCCGAGCGTGACAAGCCGCGGGTGGGGACGGTCTCGGAGATGCTCTCCGAGGGCGTCTACGCCGTGCAGCCATGGCTGAGCTGGCGCGAGCAGCTTCGCGAGATGAGTGCGGTGACCGCCGACCTGACCGCGGCGGAGATCTCGGGGATGCACGTGGAGGACCGCTCGCTGGTGGCCGACCGGGAGGGCGCGAACGCCGTGGTGGCGTCGCCGGTGAGCGGCGCGTTCCACCTCAACATCGTGCTGCAGGACAGCGTCGAGCGAGATGAAGAGGTCGGGGTGCGCGTGGACGGTGAGCCGGTCGCAAACCTGGTGGCCGCCGACAACGATGGTCTGATCCACGTGTTCAGCACCATCGAGCCGGTGATCCTGCGCGAGGGCGAGCCCATCGAGTTCGTGTGTGATGGCCCCGCGCAGGATGCGCGCATCTCGGAGCTGAGCTTCACGCGCGAGCCGCCTGCGCCCCCCGGCCTGACCATCAGCGATGTCGCGAGCTTCTGCCCCCCCGGCCAGCAGGGGGACACGGTGGATGTGGACGTGTGCTTCCTGACCAACATGGCGTGCCTGGGCGCGGTGAGCTGGGGCGAAGGCGACGCGCTCGATGAGGTCGTGACTGAGGAGCAGGCCACGTACAACCACCGCCTCCGGCTGACGGGACTGCGGCGGGGCGGGACCTACCGCTTCGCCGTAAGCGCCGGCTCCGGGGACAACCGCGTCAGCGTCGCACCGGCGACCTTCGTCGCCGAGCCGCTGCGCATCGAGCGCTGCGGGGTGGATCGCGCGCAGGTCGCGCTGTCGGTGGCCGACCCGGTGGAGGGCCGCCCGGCGTGGCCGGTGTCGGGCGGGGTGCCGATCCCGCAGGGACAGCTCAGCGACGCGGAGCATTGCCGGCTCCTTCAGGGCGGTCGGCCGGTGGCGGCCGACTTCCGCGAGCTGGCGTGGTGGCCGGATGGCAGCGTCAAGTGGCTGCTGGTCAGCCTGCTGCATACCGGCGGCGACTACGTGCTGGAGTACGGGCAGGCGGTTGAGCCGGTCCCGCCCGTGGGCGGGATCGCCGACGCAATCCGGGTCGAGGAGACCGCGGATGGCCTGCGCGTCACCACCGATGTGCTGCGGGCCGACATCTCGCGCGAGCGCTTCGCGCCGCCGGGCGATCTGTGGCGCGACCTCAACGGCGATGGAGAGTTCGCCGCCGAGGAGCAGATTGCCATCGCGAGCGAGGGCGCGGTGCTGGTCGATGCCCGGGGCAACCGCTACTCGACCGCCGGGCAGCCCGCGCAGCGGCTGGTCGTCGAGGAGGCCGGGCCGGTGCGCACGGTGGTGGTGGCCGAGGGCCGTTTCGCCGGCGACGCGGGGGAGCTGCTGGGCTGGCGCTGCCGCATGTACTTCTACCGCGGCTTCGCGGGCGTGCCCACGGTCTTCACCCTCATCGGCGACGAGGGCGACTCCATCCAACCGCCGACGATGACCATGATCCGCAGCCTGAGCGTCCCGGTGCAGTTCGCCCATGAGTTCACCGCCGAGGACTTCCTCCCGTTGCCCGAGGACCCGCAGCAACGCGCCGCCGTCGAGCAGGCGCGCCAGACCGTGCTCGGGGGCATGCGGATGCTGCACGACTACGACAATCGCTACCTGGTCATGCGCGGCGACCAGGTCGAGGAGCATGAGGGGCGCACCAACGCCGCGGTCGGCCTGGCGTGGGAGGACGGCGGGGTGCGTCGCAGCCTCGCTGTGACCATGCGCGACTTCTGGCAGATGTACCCCAAGGCGTACTCCACGCAGGGCTCGACGCTGATCGCCGAGATCTTCCCCGAGCTGCCTGCCGACCAGTACGCGGACCAGGAGATGACGCCGCTGGAGAAGACACAGCACTACTACTGGTTCCGCGATGGGGCGTACATGATCCCGATGGGCGTGGCGTTGAGCTACGACCTGCTGTTCTACGCCTTCGATGACACCGCTGCGAAGGAGATCATGGACGAGGCGTGGGACGACATTCCGCTCCTGAGCGCGAGCCCCGAGTGGATGTGCGCGTCCGGCGCCTTCGCCGACCTCGAGCCCGAGCAGCCGGGGGTGTTCGAGAGCTATCAGGCCTACGTAGATGGGGGCTTCGACGCGCTGGAGGCGCGGCGCGAGCGGGTGCGCGAGTATGACTGGATGAACTTCGGCGACACCCACGGCGAGCGCATGGTCAACTGGACCAACCAGGAGTACGACCTGCAGTGGGGGCTGCTGGTGCAGTTCGCGCGTTCGGGCGACTGGCGGTACTTCGCGCGCGGCGAGGAGGCGGCCCGGCACACCGCCGCCGTGGACACGGTCAGCGCAGCGCCGTCCGAGAGTCTGCTGGGCCTGCAGAAGGCGCACTGCGTGGGGCACACCGGCGGGCACGAGATCGAGCGCCCCCCCGACGCCACCTACTGGTTCACGCAGGGCATCTGGAACACCGGGCACATGTGGTCGCAGGGCACGCTCACGGCGTACTGCCTGACCGGCGATCGCCGCTACTACGACGCGGGGAAGCTGGTGGTGGACTGGATAGCGCGCGAGCAGACGCGTTACCTGCCGTCGCAGATCCATCGCGCGCAGGGCTGGACCACCATCGCCTGTCTGGGCGGTTACGGCACGCTCCCCGACCCGTGGTATCTCAACGCCGCGCGGCTGTTCTCGCAGAATGCCATCGCACGCCAGGACCCGGGCACCGGCGCCTTCATTCACGGCATCGGCGAGTGCCGGCACGAGGTGCAGCACATGGGTGGCAAGACCTTCATGACCGGAGTGGTCATGACCGGGCTGAAGATGCTCGACCGGATCGACCCCGACCCGGATGTCAAGAACGCGATCGTGCGCAGCGCCGACTGGATCGCCTGGCGCATGTGGCATCCGTGGGACAACAGCTTCCAGTACGCGCAGTGCACCCAGTACGACCGGTCCTCGACCCACGCGGGCACGTACATGGCCTGCGAAGGGCTCGCGTATGCGTACGACCTCGCCCCACGGCCGATCTACCGCGAAATGCTCGAGCGCTCGCTGGCGGACATGATCATCAATCGGGAGCCCTCGGACAGCGGCAAGGGGTACGCGATGCAGATCCGCATGACGCCGTTTGCGCTCAGCGCCATGCACCGCTGGGGGATGACCGAGCTGCCGACGCCGCCGCCGCCCGAACCGGAGGTGGGGATGGCCGACACGGTCTATCTGCCGCCCGATCGCCCCGGGCTGCTTGCGGTGAGCGTGAACAATCGCGGGCGGCAGGAGCTGGCGGCGACCGCCGAGATCGTGGCCCTGCCCGAGGGGGCGAGCGCCCGGCCGATGCGCGTGCAGTGGAGCGCGCCCGCGGGCGTAGCGCTGGGCCCGGGCTTCGCGATCTCCGGCACCGTCGCGGGCGAGGTGCAGGTGCGCTACCGGGTGGGGGAGAGCGAGGGCGTGTTCACTGCGACGCTGCGGCCTGCGCGGCAGATCGAGATCGGCGACGCGGTCGGGATGATCACCGGCCCGGAGGAGCCGGTCGGACTGGCGCTGGCCGAGTTGGGCATCGAGGTCGAGGCGCTGCCCGACCTGCGCCCGGAGACGCTGGCGAGGTACAGGGCGCTGCTGGTGGGCAGCGAGGCGCATGAGAAGGACCTGTGTGGGCTGCGCGAGCAGTGGCCGGCGTTGATGGACTTCGCGTACTCGGGCGGGCGTGTGGCGGTGATGCAGCTTCAGAACACCAGCTACCAGCCGGGGTTCCTGCCGCTGCCGCTGGCGATGTCTAACGACACCGCGGCCTTCGGTCAGGTCGCGGCGCCCGGGCATCCTGTCTTCACGGCGCCCGACGTCGTCGGTTCACTGACGGGCATCATCTCCTACGACACCATCACCGGCGCCGACCCGGGCTGGACGGTGCTGGCGACCGACACCAACGGCAACCCGTCGGTGCTGACCACGGAGTTCGGCGCGGGCGAGGTGCTGGTGGTGCAGCCTTCGCCCGATCGCTACGTCCTCGGCCGGGAGACGCCCGGCGAAGGCCTGACGGTCGAGGCGTGCGCGCAGTTCCTCGCGAACATCGTGGCGTGGCTGCGGGCGCGGTAGGGGGGCCTGCGCGTGCTCACGGATCAGATGACACCTGGCGATCGGGTCGAAGCGTGTGGGCCTTCCCGTGGG
>CAZTZN010000160.1:0-1488 GCA_964617715.1 uncultured Armatimonadia bacterium
CAGCGCCAGCCAGCCGGTCTTGTTACCCATCAGCTCGAGCACCATGATGCGTCGATGGCTGTCGGCGGTGCTGTGCAGCCGGTCGATTGCCTCGGTGCCGATGGTCACGGCGGTGTCGAAGCCGAAGCACACGTCGGTTTTCGCGATGTCGTTGTCGATGGTCTTGGGCAGCGTGAGGACGTTGCAGCCCGCCTCGACCAGCTTCATCGCATTCTTCTGCGTCCCGCCCCCGCCCAGGCAGACCAGGCAGTCCAGCCCCATCGCCCGGTAGTTCTCATAGGCGACGCCGGTCATGTCCACGACTCCGCCGCCGGGCGCCGGGTACATGTGGGGCTTGGCGCGCGAGGTGCGCAGCATCGTCCCGCCCAGCGTCAGCAGCCCCGAGAGATCATCCCAATCGAGCACCCGCCAGCGGTTCTCGATCAGCCCCGCGAAGCCATCGTAGATGCCCAGCACCTCGATGCCGTACTCGCGGCGCGCCGCCTTGGCCACCGCACGGATGGCGGCGTTGAGTCCGGGGCAGTCGCCGCCCGCGGTCAGGATGCCGATGCGCCTGGTCTTGCTCTGTGCCATGACCGCTCGACCTCCTCGTCAGTCGCGCCCTGGATCGCGCATCACCACGGCGGCAGCGCCATTGTCCCGCCCTCGAGGAACACCGATGTGCCCGCGATGTAGCCCGCGTCATCGGACAGTAGGAACGCCGCGGCCTTCGCCACGTCCTCGGGCGTGCCCAGCCGCCTCACCGGGATCTTCTCGGCCACCTCGGCGTAGAGCTCGTCGATGGGCTTGGGGAAGCCCGCCGCGCTCGCGGCCAGCATCGGTGTGTCGATGGTCCCGGGGCAGATGGCGACGGTGCGCATCACGCCCGCGTGGTCCGTAGTCAGGCAGCGCACGAGCGCGTCCAGCGCGGCCTTCGAGGCGCAGTAGAGCGCGTGCGCCGGGAAGCCCACGAAGGCCGCCACGGAGGTGGTGATGATGAGCACGCCGCCCCCCTGCTCCTCGTAGACCGGCACCAGGTGCTTGGCGAGCAGGAAGTTGCCGCGCACGTTCACGCCCATCACCATCTCCCAGGCCTCGTCGGTGAAATCGGTGACCTTGCCCTCGACCCATACGCCGGCGTTCGAGCAGCAGCCGTCGATGCGCCCATGCAGCTTCACCGTCTCCGCGATCAGCGCCGCGACATCGTCCTCACTGCGCATGTCGCAGTAGACGAAGCTGGCTTGATGGCCGGCGTCACGCAGATCGGCGACGAGTTGCTCACCGGCGTCGCGCTGGATCGAAGCCGCGACCACCCTGGCGCCCTGCTCGGCGAAGTAGCGCGTGCAACCCTCGCCGATCCCGGATGTGCCTCCCGTCACGATGATGACCTTGCCCTCGATGGACACGAGCGATCACTCCCTGTGAGCGACGAGCTACGAGCTACGAGCTAACGGCAACGACAACGACCGGGCGGTGCAGGAGTACCGCCTGCCGTCATCGTCGTGCCGT
>CAZTZN010000160.1:1588-11190 GCA_964617715.1 uncultured Armatimonadia bacterium
GGCACCGACGTCGCGCACCGGCGCATCTGCGCAGTCAAGCCGTAGACCTCCTGCCTGGGGAAGCGCTCGGTCAGTCGGTAGACGTTCACCGCCAGATCGCATGCGCGCTGCCAGACGTCCAGGTCGCGATAACTCGACTTGCTTCTGGTCACGAATATGTCCCCCTCCTGCCCGCCAAGGCCATGTGACCAACCAGGCCGTGCCGTTGCGCCGTCAAGCTTGCGACTTGTGACTGGTGACCGGCGACTAGTCCCGCGGCTGGTCGTACTGCATGTACTCGAACACACACCCGTCTTCCATCACGAACACCACCCAGCGGGTGTCGTCGGGGCGGAAGGGGCCCAGGATGACCTCCTTGCCCTCTATGTCCCGCTGGTAGTCATCGGTCTCAAAGCACACGTGCGGCAGCTCACGCAGCGGGCCGGTCACCGGACTGTCGTCCTCGTAGCGCAGGAACTCGACCTTGAACGGGTGCGCGTCCGGCTCGGTCACCCATACCCTGGTCTCGGGCACGTACCACTCCCCGGGCTGGCTCTCGGTCGTCGGCAGGCCGATGTGGTGGAACTTGCGCATGGGTCTCCTCCTCCTGTATCTCATCTGTGCGGACAACGGCCGGTGCGGTATCAGCCCGCGCCCTGCAGCCGCGGCGCCCCGCACTACGGGACGAAGCGCAGGCTGAACAGGTCGGCCTCACTCATCGCAAAGCGCAGGCGCACAGGCCGCCCGGCAACCGCGTGCACGTCACTGTCGCCGCCGCGCCAGGTCACTGTGCGCTCGATCTCATCGCCGAACACCTCGTCGCACTCGCTCAGCGCGAAGCCCTCAAGCGGATGGCCGTCGGCGTCCTGAAGCTCAACACGAATACTCCCGGCGGCGGAGGTCGCGAAGTTCAGCACCAGCCGCGCGCCGGCGTAGGTCAGCGGCCTCGTGACCAGATCGCCGCCGGACCGGGGCGCGTGCGCGGACGCGAAGCCGTCGATGCGCAGGGCATAGCGGCGCAGGGCCACCGGCGACAACCAGAGGTTCTCCCCCGCCCAGAAGCTCAGCTCGTTCGGCGCGCCGGGCAGTGCCGACGCGACCTCGACCAGTCCGAGGCTCGCGAAGTTGTGGCCGTAGATCCAGGTGCCCGGGCGCTGCGGGCCGGGGGGCAGGAAGGCCTCGTCCCAGCGGTGGAAGGTGATGCCGTCGCGACTGGTCATGAGCAGTGTGTCGGAGAGCGCGGTGCCGAAGCGCACGTGCGCCTCAGAGACATTGCGGCGGTTCTCCTGGTCGGGCAATGCCTCCATCGACGGTGACCAGCCGCGCTCGATGTAGCGCGCGGGGAGGCCGACGAAGATGTGCGGCGCGCGATAGTAAGGCTGCACCTGGTTCGTGTAGAGCTGCTCATCGGGCGCGCCGGGGTAACGCAGCCACCGCGGCCCGGTCCAGTGAACGAAGTCCGGCGAAGTGGCGGTGCGGATGTCGCGCAGTCCCACGCCCGGCTCGCCGCCGCGGAAATCGCGAATGTAGGCGCGATACTGCTCGCGCACGTCGTCCCAGAATACGAGGTTCTGCGAGTCAAAGGGGGTGCCGCGCAGAATCGGGCGCTCGCCCAGCAGCGCCCAGTGGATGCCGTCGGGCGAAACCAGCGCCCACAGCGCCATGGCATCCTCGAAGGCCCCCTGCCCGACGGCCTTGTAGCGCTGCTCGGGCGGGCAGGCGGGGTTGTCGTCGCGGAACGGGCAGAAGCCATGGTCGCCCTGGCCACGCCAGACGATATTGTTGTCGGTCGAGCCCTCATGCTCGAAGATGCTCAGATTCGGCCGCCGCCAGGTGATGCCGTCCTCGCTCTCGGCGTAGCACACCGAGTCGGTCACCGGCAGCAGACGGCCGTCGCGCACCTTGAGCGCACTGCCCTTGTACCACATGCGGTAGAGGTCGCCCTCGCGGATGACCGTGACGTAGCCCGAGCCCGAGCCCTCCCAGGGGCGGTCGAGCACCAGGCCGACCTCACGCGGCTGCGGGTGGTGCAGGCGCAGGCGCACGCCCTCCATGCGCGCGATCAGGTAGTCGTCCACCATCAGCTCCAGGCGCGAGCCAATGTCGATGGGCGCGGCCTCGCTCATCAGATGGCAGTCCCTTCCCGCCTGACGCCAGGCAGGCGCGGATCCCCGCCACGCACAAGTCCGGTGTTCGTCCGGTCAGACGCACCCGGGCCTCCGCGCAGCCGTGGTCGTTCGGAGAGCGGTTCTTGAGAGCCGTCGGCGTTGCCTTCAGCTCGTAACCGGCGATTGGCGGCTCCCGCTCAGTTCGCCCGCTCGCGATACTCCAGCGCGCGGTCGATCATACGGAAGATGTCGTTCTGCGGGTCGTACCCCAGCATCGAACGCGCCTTGGTGATGTTGATCTCGAACGAGTGGTAGCCCGCGGCGGTCACGTTCACCGTCGGCACCCCCGTGCGCTCGGACAGGTAGTCACCGGCGACGCGGTAGTCGAAGGCGCTGGGGGCGGCGATGTTGAACGAGTGCCCCAGCGCCGTCGGGTTGCCCAGGATCCTGCCGAAAGCCTGCACGAGGTCGTCAATGTGCACGATATGCCGGTGGTAGGGCCAGCCGGCCTCGTCCACCTGCACCGCCACGCGCTCCTCCCCCGCCTCCACCAGGGCCATGATCTCCGGCGCCACCTCCCCGAACCCGTGCCCGGGCTCGGCGGGATCGACGTTGTCGAGCAGCGAGAAGTGCCCCAGGAGGTCATCGCGCTCGAACACCCACGAAGAGCGCAGGATCGTGAACGGAATGCCGTACTGGATGGAGTACTGCTCGACCATGACCTCCTCCATCACCTTGGTGAAGGCGTAGTAGCCGGGATAGGCCATGCGCGGGTGATTCTCGTCGATGGGGATGGGCTGGGGGTAGAACCAGATGCCGAAGGCGGCGTCGCCGCCGAGCAGGATGAACTGCTCGATCTCCTCGGCGCGACAGGCCTCCAGGGCATTGAGCGTGCCCCGCACGGAGACGTCGAAGAAGCTGTCCGGCGCCTCCTTGGTGGTGGCGAGCTGCACCACCGCGTCGGCGCCCGCGACCACCTCCCGGCAGGCCTCGGGGTCGGTGATGGAGCCGGCGACACTCTCCACCCCGTCCACCTCCACCGGCGTGCGGTGCACCAGCGCGCGCACCGTCAGCCCCCGCTCCAAGAGCAGCGGCACTACGTGGCGGCCGATCTTCCCGGATGCTCCGAACACGGCGACTGTGCTGATGGACATGAATGACGCCTCCGGCGAGCGACGAGCTGCGAACGACGAGCCGACCGCTGACGGCAAGGGCAGACACCGCGTGCCGTCGCCCGACCTCTTCGGCGCAGTGGGAGCACAGACCTCCGAAATGCCGTACCCGTTCGCAGGAGGAGGCGGCGGGGCGGGCGCGAATATTCTCTCTCCGGCACCGTCCCGCCCTCGGGCGGGAGCGCTACATCACGAACACGGAGCGTACGTTCGACACTGCAGTGGGAGGCACGCAATGAAGCGCGTAGGGATCGTTGACTGGGATACGTCACACGTCGTGCAGTTCACCATGCGGCTCAACCGAGTTGATGAGATCGATCAGGAGCAGTGGATCGACAGCGACTACCGCGTGGTCGCGGGCTACCAGGGCACCAGCGAGATCACCGACGACGAGCGCATGGCCGAGTACAAGGAGAAGCTCACCGGCTGGGGCGTCGAGCTGGTGGACGACTACCACGAGCTGGTGGACATGGTGGATGCGGTGCTCATCGAGTCGCAGAGCGGCTATGCGCACCTGGAGAAGGCGCGCCCGTTCATCGAGGCGGGCATCCCCACGTACATCGACAAGCCGTTCGTGATCGACGTGGCCGACGGGCTGGAGATCAAGCGGCTGGCGGCCGAGCACGGGGTGCCGGTGTTCTCGTCCTCGTCGCTGCGCTACGCGCCGGAGGTCGTCGAGGTCGCCGAGGGCGCGGACGACGTGGGCGACGTCGTGGGCGTGCACGCCTACTCGCCCGCGAGTCTGCACGACGCCAACCCCGGCCTGGCCCACTACGGCATCCACGGCGTGGAGATCATGTATGCGCTCATGGGCCCGGGCTGCGTGGAGGTCGCGTGCCTGTCGGAGGAGGGCGGCGAGGTCTCGGTGGGCCGCTGGGCCGACGGCCGCGTGGCGTCGATGCGCGGCACCCGCGCCGGCGCCCACGCCTACGGCTTCACCGTCTGGGGCGACAAGGGCGTGCGCCTGTCGGGCATCAGCACGCAGTTCATCTACCGCGAGCTGCTCAAGCGCATCGTGAGCATGTTCGAGACCGGCGAGGCGCCGCTGGACCTCGACGAGACGCTGGAGATCGCGGCCTTCATCGCGGCGGCCTTCGAGTCCGCCAATAACGGCGGCGCCCCCACGAAGCTGGAGTTCACCGCCGGGGGGTAGACCCGCAACCGACTACGCACATGCAAGCGAGCCCGGCCCTCCGCGATGGGAGGCCGGGCTCGTCGCTGTGAGCAGAAGGGCGATGGTACGCTCGCCTACTCCTCGGGCTTGTCGAGTACCTCTGGGATGAGCGTCGGTCGGAGCGGTATCACAGTCTTGTGCCTGGGATCGAGGTCTTCGTAGTGGGCGAAAACCATGTCCAATAGTTCATCCCCGTCCATTAACCGAAGATTCCCCTTACCCAGTGCGAACTGCTGCGCACCTTGAGCGAATCTCCCGAGCGTCACGAACAAGCCGAACTCCCCTGGGTCCACCTTTCCATAGAGCTGCGAGACAGATGCTTCGTTCACCGTCTCCTCCGAACTCTTCACCTGGACCTTGACGAGTGGGGACTGGAAGCCGAGTTCGTCCGGGTGAGCCATGATATCGATCCCGTGATCCGGCCCCGGCGGGCTGACTCGGGTTCTGTAGCCCATCGCTCGGAGCAGATCCGCCACAAAGTCCGCGAACGGGTGCCCTTTCAGGTAGCGCGTCAGCCTTTTCAGCACGAAGTCTCGTGTCTGTTCCTCTATCTCGCGGGCGACGATACCCGGACTGTCTTCGGGTTCTGGCTCGGCCATCGGTTCGCGTCCACTGGCAACCGCGGTGAACTCATCGGCGTGATTGGTGATTCGGAACAACGTCACTGCGGCGCCGATCTCATAGAGCGCTCCCTGCGAGAACCGTGTTCGCGGAAGGTCCCGTAACCAAGTGACGGCACGCTGATGGGGATACCGTGGATCAATGTCCGGTCGATAAGAATAGGCGCCGCTCACCTTACCTACCCAGATGGTGCGTTGCGACTTGCATGGGTACGCGACCAGGTGCCCAACTGTAATCTCATGCACGAACCGCCGAAGGACGCCCGCGTAGACAGGCACGGCGCCGGGTTTCTCGTCAGGGTACGCCTCTGCCACTACGGCCTTGTACTCCTCCTGTGTGGTCCACTGCGACAGGTCGCCGACATCTCCCCAGCCGATCGCGATCACGTTGCCCTCAAGGAAGAGGCGTTCAGCCTGCCCCGATTCACCAGCGTGGATGCCCCACACTATGCTCTCCTCACTCGCCATGTCGTGCCTCCTCGTCAATACGCAGAACTCCGCAGATCGCCGCGAACACCTCGTCCTCGCGGCGCGAGGCGTCGATGATGGCGGTGCGATCGGGGTAGCGGCGGGCGTATTCGTGGAAGCCAGCCCGCACCCGGTGGTGGAACTCGAGTTCGTTGCGCTCGATGCGGTCGGCGGCGTCGCCGGAGCCATTGCCGAACTTGCGGCGCAGGCCCTCCTCGGGCGGCAGGTCGAGGATGATGGTCATCTCCGGCGTCAGCCCGCCGGTTGCCGCCTCGTCCAGCGCCACCACCAGCTTCTCTCCCACCGCGCCGGCGTGGCCCTGGTAGGCGAAGGTCGCGGCGGAGAAGCGGTCGCACAGCACCAGCCGCCCGTCCGCCAGCGCCGGCCGGATGATCTGCTCGACGTGCTGGGCGCGCGAGGCGCAGAACAGGAAGACCTCGGCCAGCGGCGTCATCTCCGGGTAGTCGGGCGAGAGCAGCAGCGCGCGGATGGCCTCCCCCACCGGCGTGCCCCCCGGCTCGACGGTCACCAGTACGTCCTCGCCCGCCGCGCGCAGCGCCTCGGCGAGCCGCGCGAGCTGCGTGGACTTGCCGGCGCCCTCCACGCCGTCGAGCACGATGAAGCGGTACGAGCAGCTCACCTCGGGCCTCCGCTCACGGTGGCAGCAGCCGCACGCGCCGCCGCGGCTCCTCGCCGACCGTCTTCGACTTGAGGTTGCGGCGCTCGATCAGCTCGCGCTGCAGGCGGCGCACGTAAGCGTTCTGCGGCAACAACTCCACCGGCACATTCTCGGCCAGCACCTTCTCGATGGCCTCGCCCGCCTCGCGCAGGGCAAACTCCTCGCGCGCGGTGTTGCGCTCGGCGGCCAGCTCGCCCACCGCTCGCTCGATCTGCGCCCGTGTGTTGCTGCGCACAATGATCGTACTCTCGATCTGCTCGGGCACCCGCCCCTGCTCGACCGCCTGCTCGAGCGCCAGCGCCACGTCGGCGTCATCGGCCGACCGGGTCACGGTGGCCGGCACGCGCTGCTCACGCAGCGCCCGCTCGACCAGCTCACGGCTGATCCCTACCGGCATCACGCGCAGCACCCGAGAGCGGCTCTCGGTGCGGCGCAGCTCAGCCTCCAACGCGTCCATCTCCGCGTCGGTGCGCACCTCGGCGCCAACTGGGGCTACCGGAGCCTCGACGGTCACGATCTGCCCGTCGGCGTCGAACTCGCGCAGCTCCGCGGTGATGGGCTCGCCGATGAGGATGCTGTCCACGGTCTCGGCGACGTCGTGGTGGATGGCAAGCCGGTTGATGGCATTGATCTCGATGACGATATCGAAGGTGGGCGGCGCCTGGCGCTCCAGCACCGTCTTCTGAGTGCCGCGGCGCTTGGCCTCCTCATCGGAGAGCACCACGGCCTGGATGCCGCCCACCAGGTCGGACAGCGTCGGGTTGGCCATCAGATTCTCGAGGTCGTTGCCGTGGGCGGTGGCGATGAGCTGCACGCCGCGCTCGGCGATGGTGCGGGCGGCCGCCGCCTCCGCCTCAGTGCCAATCTCATCGACCACCACCACCTCGGGCATGTGGTTTTCGACCGCCTCGATCATCACCTCGGACTGCGCGCGGTCGCCCGGCACCTGCATGCGCCGGGCGCTGCCGATGGCCGGATGCGGGATGTCACCGCCGCCGCCGATCTCGTTGTTGGTGTCCACCACGATTACCCGCCGGTCGAACTCGTCGGCCAGTACCCGGGCCACCTCACGCAGCTTGGTGGTCTTGCCCACACCCGGTCGCCCCAGCAGCAGGATGTTAAGGCCGCTCTCGATGATATCGCGGATGATATCGAGCGTGCCAATGACCGCGCGCCCTACGCGGCAGGTCAGGCCGATGACGTCCCCGTGGCGGTTGCGAATGGCGCTGATACGATGCAGGGTCTTCTCGATGCCCGCGCGGTTGTCGCGGTCGAAGTCGCCCACGCGCGAGGTCACGAAGTCGATGTCCGCTCGCAGCGCCGGAGTCTCGTCGATGGTCTCGTAGCCCTGCACGAAGCGCGCGCCAATGGGCCGCCCGAGGTCGATGACGACCTCCTTGAGGTCATCCAGATGCGGGTGCCGTTCCAGCCACTTGCGCACCTGGTCGGGGAGCACTTCGAGGAGCCGGTCGAGGTCCGCCGTCACTGTCTCGTGGAGTGTCATTGCGCTTCCCTTCGGCATCCTCAGGCTGCAATTGCCCGTCCGATTGAGCCTTCTACGTCTTGCGCAGCAGCAGGATGTACTCCTTCTGCATGACATTGTAGAGGCCGAAGATGATCTTGTCTACGCAGCGCTCGAGCACCAGCCCCGCCCCCTCGCAGGCGCGGGTGAACATCGCGGTGGTGTCGATCTCCTCACCGTTGCAGGTCATGTTCCCGATGACCACCGCGGCCATGGCCCCGGGGCGCAGCACCCGCGCCATCTCGCGCGCGGCCACGCGCATGTCCTCATCGTACAGCTCGAAGCGCTGCTTGCCCGTGCCGCGCACGCCGATGAAGCCGTCGCTCAATTCAGCGAGGTCGTAGCCCATGGCCTCGAGCGCGTGCTCGTCGTTCTTCACGTAGTTGAGTGCGATGGAGTAGGGCGGCGAGGTCACGATGCCGTCCACGCTCTCGTCGGGCAGGTCCAGGGCGCGCGCGTCGCCCTCGCGGATCTCGACGCTGCCGAACTCCAGCCCGAGCCGCTGCTTCACCTCGACGTGATCGCGCACTGAGGCGAGCATGCGGTCGCGGTTGTACACGAAGGCCTGGACCCGGTCGCGGCGGCGGCGGGAGTTATCTGAGCGCGCGATCATCTCGGCCAGGTCGAAGAAGTCCCTGACCGGGCCCTCGGGCAGCTCACGGTCCTCGGCGGAGCGGAAGAGCCGCTGCTGATGAGCGTTGTCGGCGCAGGGGGCCACGTACTCGGAGGCGTCCTCGATCTCCGCCAGGTGCCGCCACGATTGCGTCTTCACGCGCGAGATGAGCCGGCACAGCGGAGAAACGTCTACTCCGATGCAGTTGATGCCCAGCAGTTGCGCCTCCACCGCGGTGGTGCCCGAGCCGATGAAGGGGTCGAGCACGAGGTCGCCGGGGCCCAGGCCGATGATGCCCAGCAGCGCCCGGATCATTTGCGGATGGAACTTGCCCTTGTAGGGGTAGAACCAGTGGGTCAGATACTGGTTGATCGACCTGGTGCGGTTGTACTGCTGGATGACGTGGTAGTCGGTGAACTCGGGCTCGTGATGGGGGAGCTGCAGCGACTTGACGTAGGCCGAGCGGTGGATGATGCGCTCGCAATCGAGGCCGCCATCGGTGGAGAAGCCGCGCAGGTTGTCGTGCATCGTGAACTCCACGCCCGCGGCCGCCAGCTCCATCTGCGCCAGCACCAGCTCGTAGATAAACTGGACGTTCTCGTGCAGGGCAAGCTGCGTTGTCTGCTGCATTGATGGTGACACCCGCAGGCTCAGACGCTCTGCAGCAGCGTCTTGATCGCGTTGAACTCGTGCCGGGCGATGTCGGTGGCGCTCATCTGCGCGTCCGGTTCGCGATGGCTCTCGGCGGATACGTGCCCGTCGTAGTCGCTCTCCTTGAGCCAGGCAAAGATCGTGGCGTAATCGACCTCGCCCTCGCCCAGCAGCAGTCGGTAGTCGTCCGTGTTCTCGTCGCGGTAGCAGTCCTTGACCTGCACGTTCCAGACCAGCTCGCCGAAGCGCGTCAGTGCCTCGGGCCCGTAGTAGCGGTCCATGCGGTAGAGGTTGCCCGGATCGTAGTTCACGCCCAGGTTGGGCCGGTCCACACGCGCAATCAGGTCGAGAGTGGCGTCAACCGTAGCCGACAGCCCGAAGTTGTTCTCAACGACTACGCCGATGTCGCGTGAGAGCGCCAGGTCGCAGCACTCGCGCAGATAGTGGGCGGCGCGCAGCCAGTGGTCCTCGCGCGCGGCCGACGGGATCGGCGGGCCCCCCGGCTGCACCCGGATCAGGTCGCACTCCAGCTCCTCGGCCATGTCCAGGTAGCGGCGGAAACGCTCGACGTCCTCGAGGCACTCGTCATCGCTCTTCTGCGAGAATCCGCCCACGT